>CALALV010000195.1 GCA_937925605.1 uncultured Woeseia sp. | reverse complement strand
TCGCGAGCACGGAGGAAGAGCTGCGCGGCAGGCATTACAATATCGCGCTGCGCGAAGACCGGCTGCTCGGGAAGTACTTCCCGACGGTCATGCGGAACTCGGCACAGGCCTGGGACGCGGAACAGCGTCGGCTGGTCGCGGCGCTGGCCGACTGGGACGAGGTGTACGAAAGCCGCGTCAGCCACGGGCTGATCACCGCGCTCGGCGAGCGGCAGGTCGCGGCGTTGTTCGGTGTTGTCATCGCGCTGCTGCTCGTGGCCGGGTACTTCCCCGTGCGGCGCGGGCGGCGAGACCAGTAACGGAGGTGGTACAGGTGTCGGCAAGCGGAAAGCTCATGCGCAGACTGGCTGGTGTATTGCTGCTCGCGCTCTGCGCGACGAACCCCGGCTACGCCGCCGACGACGAGACGCGCCTGCGCATCGTCTTCTTCTCCGACGTGCACGCGCGCACCGAGTGGGGCACGCCCGAGGCGCTCGCGCTCGCCGCGCAGGCGATCAACGCGCAGGACGCCGACCTCGTGCTCGGCGGCGGCGACCTGATCACCGACGGCTTCCAGTCCGGCCCGGCGGCCGTCGCCGCACGCTGGGACGCGTACATGGCCTTCCACGACGCGCTCGAGGGCCGCGTGCACACGGTGATCGGCAACCACGACCTCGTCGCGGCGGTCCCGGAGGACGGCAGCGCGCCGGCCGCCGACCCGCGCGCTGAATTCCGCGAGCGCTTCGGCCTCGAGCGAACCTACGGCTCCTTCGACCTGCACGGCTACCACGTCGTGCTGCTCGACTCGATCGAGATCACGGGCCCGGCCAGCAAGTACCAGGGCCGCATCTCGCGCGAGCAGCTCGCCTGGCTCGCGGACGATCTCGCGCGCATCCCGCCGGCGCAGCCGGTCATCCTCGCGACGCACATCCCGCTGGTCACGAGCTTCTTCCTGTTCACCGAGGAGCCGACCGCAGGCGCGCCGACCGGGCGCGTCATCGTCAACGCCGCCGACGTGCTGCAGCTGTTCGAGAACCGCAACCTCGTGCTCGTGCTGCAGGGCCACATGCACGTGTCGGAGAGCATCACCTGGCGCGGCACGACCTTCGTCACCGGCGGCGCGATCAGCGGCCGCTGGTGGCGCGGCGACTACGAGGGCACGCCGGCCGGCTTCACCCTCGTCGAGCTCGACGGCGAAGACGTCGACTGGCGCTACGTCGAGCTCGGCTGGCAGCCGCGCCGGCCGGCCGGCCAGTAGCGGTACGGCGCCGCATGGCCCTCGAGCGCCTGCTCGCGTTCGTCCGCCTGTACGGCGAGCGCCGCCTCGTCTTCGTGTTCCTGATGGGCTTCGCGAGCGGCCTGCCGCTGCTGCTGACCGGCGCGACGCTGTCGATCTGGTTGACCGACGTCGGCGTCAGCCTGACCGCGATCGGCCTGTTCGCGCTGGTCGGCACGCCCTACAACCTGAAATTCCTGTGGGCGCCGTTCATCGACCGCGTGCCGCTGCCGTTCCTGACGCGCCGTCTCGGGCGGCGGCGCGGCTGGATGCTCGCGATCCAGGCGCTGCTGCTCGGCGCGATCGCGCTGCTGGGCCTGAGCAACCCTGCGGAAACGCCGCTGCTGACCGCGGCGGCCGCGCTCGCGGTCGCGTTCTTCTCCGCGAGCCAGGACGTCGTCATCGACGCCTGGCGCATCGAGGCGCTGGACGACGAGCAGCAGGGCGCCGGCGCCGCGATGACGCAGGCCGGCTACCGGCTCGGGCTGATCACGGCCGGCGCGGGCGCGCTGTACCTGGCCGACAGCATCGACTGGTCGCTCGTCTACCTGGTCATGGCGGGACTCGTCGTCGTCGCGATGATCGTGACGCTGCGCGCGCCACTGCTGCGCACGGAGTCGGCCGAAGAGCCGCAGGGCGGCATCGGCCACGGGTTCCGCGCGACCGTGATCGATCCCTTCGCCGAGTTCTTCAGCCGCAGCGGCGCGGCGACCGCGGCGTTCATCCTGGCCTTCATCCTGCTCTACAAGTTCGGCGACGCGTTCGCCGGCGTCATGGCCAACCCGTTCTACGTGCTGATCGGCTTCACAAAGATCGAGATCGCGAACGCGAGCAAGATCTTCGGCATCTTCGCGACCCTGACCGGTATTTTCCTGGGCGGCTGGCTGGTGAAGCAGATCGGCGTGCTGAAGAGTCTGCTCGTCTGCGGCCTGCTGCAGATGTTCTCGAACCTGATGTTTGCGCTGCTCGCGGCGGTCGGGCCCGAACTCGGCTGGCTGTACGCGACGATCGCCATCGAGAACATTTCCGGCGGCATGGGCTCGTCGGCCTTCGTCGCCTACCTGTCGCTGCTCTGCAATACCGCCTACACCGGCACGCAGTTCGCGCTGTTCACGTCGCTGATGGCCTTCGGCCGCACGTGGCTGTCGGCGGCCAGCGGCTGGGTCGCGGAGCAGACGGACTGGGTGACCTTCTTCGTGCTCTCGACCTTCGTCGCCATACCGGGGCTGCTGCTGCTGCTCGTGATGATGAAGCGGCTGCCGATCGAGCGGCAGCGCGCCGGCACGCGTATTCGGTAACGAGGCCTCAGACTAACAAGCCAGCCTTGTTGCACACCTGATTGGCAAACACGACACTGCGATTTCAGCGGGACGCTGCGCAGGCTATCGACGATCCGGAATCAAGCTCGAGCCAGTAGCATGCGATTGACGGTCGCAGCACGTTATCTGCCGAAGCTGCACCACAAGAGTCGTTCGATTGATCCCTGGAAGCAGAGTACGCCGGCTATTGATCAGGACTCGCACCTCGATATTGTCCGGCTTGCATTGGCGAGATTGCCGCAAGTCTCTGTTTTTCTGAATAATTCACAAAGAACGCCCACTGCATGCTTTCTAGCAAGCTGACGCGCCCATCGTCTGCGATCGCCTCTTCCTCTCCGAATTCCGTCATAGGTGGGAGAGTTAGAATGGATACGGGCAAGGCATCGAGCATATTCACGAATACGTAGACATTGTACTGCTCAATCTGCTGCGCCAGGTCCAGATTCTTGTGGACGATCATCTGTTCGCCATTCACACCTGTGACGACGGATGGAATCTCTTCCTCGGCGGGAAAGACTGGCACCCATAGTACATTCGATGACTCGCAGTCTGTTTTCGCTCCTGTAGAGCTGACGTTGCAAGCGTGTACACGGTAAAGTGCGCCGCCTTCGACGCTTGCGACACCGATCTGCAACAGCGATCGTGTTGATACCGGATCCCATTTGGCCGACAACACATCAAGCCGTTCTATGTCGTAAGTCGCCTTGGGACGATCAGAGAAATCCCAGGCTAATTGGCATTGCCCATTGACTTCCCGGCACACCAAATCGGACGGCAAAGCGTCCGTGGGCCACCAGGCACAAGAAAAAAGCACGACAAGTGAGGAAACCTTGACTGCCAGCTTGTTGTCCATTTCGCCTCCCGGTGCCAAGGATGCAGAAGAAGTGAACGAACTCGATGCAATTCATCGCAGCCGATGTTTGCAACTTCGACCAGCCCGATAATTTTCACTTACGGCGGCTGTTGGCCCGAGCACTGCTGCTGCGGAACCCAACACAACGAAGTGTAGTGAACAACACCGTACGGATGGTGGTATCCGCTTTGATTGTGATCGTTTACCTGTACAAAATTGTACATATGCTGCGCCCTGTACCATCGCAGATTCTCGGCAGGTGCCAGGTAGCCTTGAACATCGATATCGGCCACTGCGGTTGACCAGGGGCCGTGATTTGTCGGCGCTTTTTGTAGGTCTTTCGATGGCCCACTCAGCGGGTCGAATCCAGTGACGCCGAACCACAGAATTTTCCACAGTTTGTAGGAACCGCCGCAATCGAAATAGGTTCGACCGATACTGCCCTGGGTCCCATCCGCGAATGCGGGCACCGCCAGGCACAGGACAGCTGCTGTGAGAGTGGCTTTCTTGATCATCAAGGGACCTCCATTGAAGGCGATACTGGGAAAATCGCCGGTTCAATCGATCCGCTTCTCGAAGAACTTGTCGTTGCCGGTGACGCCGCGTCTCTCCGCGCCTCCTGCACACCCCGAGAAATCAACAACCAAGCTACCCCCCCCACCCCAAATATGCAATATTTTTCTCATTTTCAGGCAATCGGTCGAAAAATAGTTATCGCCGGAGAACACGCTGGTGCAAAGACTCCAATGGTCACCCACGTCGCCCCGCAATGTCGTGCAGGCACACAACCCGACATTGTCTTTACCCTGGCCGCTGTCATTTCACGGCTTCAGCTCTAGCGGTCCGGACAAGGACCCCGCCGTGAATGCCGATTCGCTAGCGAGTCGATCCACGCGGATCGGAACACTCAATTAAAATCGAAACGATTTCGAATCGTCAGCTCGAGCGGCGCATTGAATGTCGACCGCCGTGCGTATGTATGGCTTGCCGGCGAGCGTCGAATATTTTGATCAGCCGGTCCATCCTGGCAGATTGCGAAACTGCACCGAAATCACCAGGAACACCGCGCTCAATGCCAGCAGTTTCAGCAACAGCGGCAGCGTGAAGCGGAACCAGGCCGTGTACGGAATCCGGCCGAGCGCCAGCGCGCCCATGACCAGCGCCGAGGTCGGCACCAGCATGTTCGAGAAGCCGTCGCCGAACTGGTAGGCGAGCACCGCGGTCTGCTGCGGCACGCCGGTCAGCGTCGCGAGCGGCGACATGATCGGCATCGTCACGAAGGCCTGGCCGCTGCCGGACGGGATGAAGAAGTTGCAGATCGACTGCACGACGAGCATGCCGACGGCCGAGGCCTCCGGCCCGAGGTCGCGCAGCAGGTCCGCGATCGCGTGAATGATCGTGTCGATGATCTGGCCGTCGGACAGCACGACCTCGATGGAGCGCGCGAAGCCGATCAGGAGCGCCGCCGCCGTCATGTCCGCCGCGCCCTGGATGAAGGTGCGGCTCGTGTCGCCGGGCGACATGCGCGCCAGCGCGGCCGCGATCAGTCCTGCGCCCATGAACACGGCCATCAGCTCCTGGATGTACCAGCCCCAGGTCGCCGCGCCGTAGACGAAGCCGACGATCGCCGCGAGCAGCACCAGCAGTACCGCGATCCGCACCCGCGTCAGCGCGACGTCGTCCGGCGCCTCGAAGCCGCGGCTGTAGTCGACGTGCGCGACCAGGCTCTCCTCCGGGTTCGCGCGCACCTTCATCGCGTAGCGGTAGATGTGGTGGAACGCGACCGCGAGGAAGGCGAACAGCATGACCAGCCGGAACTCCCAGCCGGAGGTGATCGGCACGCCGGCGATGTTCTGCGCGATGATGACGCCGAACGGGTTCGTGCCGGCCGTGGCCCAGCCGATTCCGTAGGGCACCCAGACCAGCGCCATCGCGACGATCGCGTCCATCTTCATCGCGAGCGCCATCGATACCAGGATCGGGATCAGCGGCACGTACTCCTCGCCCATGCCGATCGTGTAGGCGCCGAGGCTGAACATGACGAGGCAGCCGGCGATCAGGATCCACGGGCTGCCGCCGAGGCGCGCGACGGCGCGGTGCAGCATCGCGTCGATCGCGCCGGTCGCGCGCAGGATCGCGATGACGCCGCCGACGACGAACACGAGGAAGATGATGTCCTGCGCGGCCGCGAAGCCCTTCGGGATCGCCTGCAGGAAGTACCACGGCGCCATGTCGACCGCGGCGGCCTCGTCGAGCGCGTCGTAGGTGCCGGCGACGACCATCGTCCGGCTCGGGTTCTCGGGGTACGGGGTGCGCTCGTACTCGCCCTGCGGGATCACGTAGACCAGCAGCTGGGCGATGACGATGATCGAGAACATCAGCACCAGCGAATCGAGCGACTTCAGGCGTTGCGACATGGCGAGCCTCTTGTTCTTGTATGTGCCGCGGCGGCGCCGCCGACCGATCCGGAACCCTACCAGAATGCGTGCCGGAAGGCTGTTCCGGGACCGTCCGCCGCGCGCCCGGCGGGCCGCCTGAGTGGTTGAAAACGCGGCGATTATCCTCGGGCTGCGGCGCCTTGAACGGCCCAAACGATTCTGCTAGAAAGACGCGCGCGCCGCGGCGCGTATCCCGCGAACAGACCAGTGACAGGGCGATGCTGAAGATCGAAAACCTGACCAAGATTTACGACCAGCGAGCCGTCGTCGACGACCTCGGTTTCGCCTGCGGACCGGGCGAGGTCCTCGGCTTCCTCGGCCCGAACGGCGCTGGCAAGTCGACGACGATGAAGATGATCACCGGCTTCGTGACGCCCACCTCGGGGCGCATCTCGGTGGCCGGGCACGACGTCGAGAGCGACGCGCTCGCCGCGCGCAGGGTCATCGGCTACCTGCCCGAGGGCGCGCCGAGCTACCCGGAGATGACGCCTGCGAGCTTCCTCGGTTTCATTGCCGACGTGCGCGGGCTCACGGGCGAGACGCGCAGGCGGCGGCTCGACGCGGTCATCGGCCAGCTGCACCTGGAACCCGTACTGGAACAGTCGATCGACACGCTGTCGAAAGGCTTCAAGCGCCGCGTCGGCCTCGCGCAGGCGATCCTGCACGACCCCGAGGTCCTGATTCTCGACGAGCCGACCGACGGCCTCGACCCGAACCAGAAGCACGAAGTGCGCGAGCTGATCCGCTCGATGTCCGCCGACAAGCTGATCGTGATCTCCACGCACATCCTCGAGGAAGTCGAGGCCGTGTGCAGCCGGGCCATCATCATCGCGCACGGCAGGATCCTGGCCGACGACACGCCCGGGGCGCTGGCCGCGCGTTCTCGCTATCACAACGCCGTGCGCCTGACGCTCAGCGACGACGCGCGCTTCGACGAGATCAACTCGGCTGTCGCGGGCCTCGACGCCGTCGCCGGCACCGAGGCCGACCGCGCGCAGAAGGCGATCACCGCGCTCGCGCAAGGTTCGGGCGACGCGACCGCCGCGTGGCGCGCCGTGTCCGAGCTCGCCGCGAACGGGAACTGGCCGGTCGCCAGCGTGCAGCTGGAAGCCGGGAGGCTGGACGAGGTGTTCCGCCAGGTCACCGGGGGGGCCGCCGCATGAGCATGATCAGGGCCCTGTTCCGGCGCGAGCTCGCGAGCTACTTCGCGACGCCGGTCGCCTACGTGTTCATCGTCATCTTCCTGGTGCTGATGGGCACGTTCACGTTCTACCTGGGCGGTTTCTACGAGCGCGGCCAGGCCGACCTCGCGCCGTTCTTCGACTACCATCCGTGGCTGTACCTGTTCCTGGTGCCGGCGATCTCGATGCGGCTGTGGGCCGAGGAGCGCAAGACCGGCTCCGTCGAGCTGCTGATGACGCTGCCGATCACGCCGTGGCAGGCCGTGCTCGGCAAGTTCCTGGCCGCCTGGGCCTTCGCCGGCATCGCGCTCGCGCTGACCTTCCCGATCTGGATCACGGTCAACTACCTCGGCGACCCGGACAACGGCGCGATCCTCGCTGCCTACCTCGGCAGCCTGCTGATGGCCGGCGGCTTCCTCGCGATCGGCTCGTGTATCTCGGCGACGACCCGCAACCAGGTCATTGCATTCGTGATCACGGTCGTCGTCTGCTTCGGCTTCCTGCTGTCGGGCTTCCCGCTGGTGCTCGACCTGTTCTCGGGCTGGGCGCCGCAGGCGCTGGTCGACGGCATTGCGTCGTTGAGCTTCCTGACGCATTTCGCGAGCCTGTCGAAGGGCGTCATCGACCTGCGCGACCTCCTCTACTTCGGACTCGTGATCGCGGCCTTCCTGTACGCGAACACGATCGTCCTGCAATGGAAGCAGGCGGACTGACATGACGACGAAGACACAAAGACGAATGAGTGCCGGCAGCCTGGTGCTGCTCGCGGTCGCTTTCATCGCGGCGGTGATCGTCTCGAACGAGCTGTTCCGCGGCGCCCGCCTCGACCTGACCGAGAACGACCTGTACACGCTGTCCGACGGCACCGAGCGCATCCTCGCGTCCATCGACGAGCCGGTGAACCTGTATTTCTACTGGTCCGACGAGGCGACGCAGAACATCCCGTCGCTACGCAGCTACGCGCAGCGCGTGCGCGAGCTGCTCGAGGAGATCGCGGCAGAGGCCGGCGACGGCATCCGCCTGCGTATCATCGACCCGCAGCCGTTCTCCGAGGAAGAAGACCGCGCGTCGCAGTTCGGCCTGCAGCCCGTGCAGCTGCCGAACGCGCTCGACCCGGTGTACTTCGGACTCGCGGGCACGAACAGCGTCGACGACGAGGAGGTCATCCCGTTTTTCCAGCCCGACAAGGAGGAATTCCTCGAGTACGACGTCGCGCGGCTGATATCGGCGCTGGCGCACCCGGAGCGGGACGTCATCGGGCTCGTCTCCGGGGTGCCGATGGCTGGCGGCTTCGACCCGCAGCTCGGCCGCGCCGAGCGGCCGTGGATGGTCTACCAGCAAGCCAGCCAGCTGTTCGAGATCCGCGATCTCGGGACGTCATTCGATTCGATCGACGAGGACGTGAGTCTGCTCTGGATCGTGCAGCCCAAGTCGCTGCCGGCCCGGACGCAGTACGCGATCGACCAGTTCCTGATGCAGGGCGGCAACGCGCTCGTGTTCGTCGACCCGGTCGCGAACGTCGACCAGCCGCCGACGCCGCAGGGGATGCCGCCCGGCATGCCGATGCAGGGCCTGTCCTCCGACCTGCCGACGCTGTTCGCTGCCTGGGGCCTGCGCTACGCGGCGAGCGAGGTCGTCACCGACGCGCAGCTGGCGCTGCAGCTGTCCGGCGGACCGGGCGGCGCGCCGATCCGGCACATCGGCTACCTCGGCATCGGACCGGAACAGCTCAATGCCGCGGACGTCACGACCGCGGACCTGTCGACGATCAACCTCGCGCTGGCCGGCGGCCTCGCGGCGGCCGAGGACGGCCCGCTCGCATTCGAGCCGCTGTTCACGACCAGTGACTACTCGTCGACGGCCAGCGCGGCGCGCTTCAGCTTCCTGCCCGACCCGTCCGTGCTGCTCGACGGGTTCACGCCGAGCGGCGAGGAAAAGGTCATTGCCGCCCGGCTGACCGGCACGCTGCCCTCCGCCTTTCCCGACGGTCCGCCGGCCGACGCCGATGCCACCGCCGACGACGCCGGTGGCGGAGACAACAACGGCGGCGGCGGCGACGCGGCGACCGGGCACCTGGCCGAGTCTACCGGGCCGGTCAACCTGATCGTCGTCAGCGACGTCGACATGCTGGCCGACCGCATGTGGGTGCAGGTGCAGAGTTTCTTCGGCCAGCAGATCGCAAACGCGTTCGGCTCGAACGGCGCGTTCGTCGTCAACGCGCTCGAGAACCTCGCCGGCAGCTCCGACCTGATCGCCGTGCGCAGCCGCGGCAGCTATTCGCGGCCGTTCACGCTCGTCGAGGAACTCAGGGTCCGCGCCGAGGCGCGCTTCCGCGAGACCGAGCAGCGGCTGCAGGACGAGCTGGCCGAGACCGAGCGACGCCTGGCCGAACTGCAGTCCGCCCGCGACGACGAGAGCAGCCTGCTGCTGACGCCCGAGCAGGAGGCCGAGCTCGGTCGCTTCATCGACCAGCGCGCGCAGAGCCGCCGCGACCTGCGCGCGGTGCAGCGTGATCTCGACCGCAACATCGAGCGCCTCGGCACCTGGCTCAAGATCATCAACATCGGCCTCGTGCCGTTGTTGCTGACCGCATTCCTGCTCGTGGCCGCCTGGCGCCGCAACCGGAGCCGCACATGAACGCGCGTTCGACCCGTACCCTCGCCATCGTCGCCGCCGTGCTGGTGGCGGGCGTGCTGTTTCTGAACGTCGTCGACGACGACTACCTGCCTGCCGACGGCGGCCCGCTCCTGCCGGACCTCAAAGAGAGGATCAACGACGTCGACACGGTGACGATCACCGCCGGGGACGACACGGTAACGATCCGCCGCGGCGACGACGGCTGGCGCGTCGCCACGCGCGACGGCTACCCCGCCGACACCGGCAAGCTGCGCGCAGGCCTGCTCGCGCTCGCCGACGCCGGGAAGCTGGAAGCCAAGACCGCGAATCCCGACAGGCACGCCGCGCTGGGCCTCGCCGGCGACGAATCGACCCGGGTGGAGCTTGCCGGCGACGGCATCGAGACCGCCGTGCTGCTGGGCAACACGGCACAGCAGCGCTACCGCTACGCGCGCCTGGACGGCGACGACCAGGCCTGGCTGATCGATGCCGATCCCGGGCTGCCGGCCGACAGCGGCGACTGGCTGCGGCCCGACATCGTCGACATCGCCGGGGACGACGTCGCCGAGGTCAGCATCACGCACGCGGACGGCGAGACCGTGCGCATCGTGCGCGACGAAGAGGGACGACTCGCCGCCGCCGACCTGCCGGGAGGACGCGAGCTGAGCTACGCGAGCGTCGTCAACCCGGTCGCCGGCGCGCTGGCCGCGCTGTGGCTCGAGGACGTGCGCGCGCCGGCGGCTGCGACCGGCGACGCGGACGTCACGACCGTGTTCCGGACGACGGACGGACTGCGCGTCAGCGTGCGGCGTTACGCGGCCGACGGCGGCGACTGGTTCCGCTTCGAAGCGGCGGCGGACGCGCCGGCGGATGCAGCCGCGGCGACGGCCGGACCTGCCGCGCAGGCGAACGAGCCGGCGGCG
>CALALV010000194.1 GCA_937925605.1 uncultured Woeseia sp. | reverse complement strand
CACGATCAGCGGTGCGGACGGCATCAGGCGCAGCCGGATCGCGAGTGCCGCGACGATCGAGAACACGAGGTAGCCGGCCCCGGTCGCGGCGAACAGTGCCGGGTAGGCGTCGCCGAAAAAGCGCGGGTCGCCGCTCGCGAAGAACAGCACGAGCAGCGCCAGTGCCACGACGAGGCGGAAGAAATTGAGCGTGCTGAGCGTGCGCCAGGTCAGGTCCGACTCGTCGGCCGCGCGCCGCAGGTTGTCGCGGTGCAGCGTGACGGTGTCCCGGGTGGAGATGCTGTGCATGGCGGTCCGGCCGCTCCCTTTCACGGTTCGCGGCCGATTGTAGTCGAATCGGCCCGACCGGACGGCCGCACGCCGCAGGCTTTTGCGTCTCGGGGGGCTTTGCTCCAAAATACGCCCGGTTTTTCCCCCTCCCACGGGTACGCGGCGCCGGTCCGGCGCTCTTTGCTTCTTATTGCAGACAGTCGAGCTGATGAATCTCCACGAATACCAATCGAAACAGCTGTTCGCCGAGTACGGCATCCCGGTTCCCGAGGGCCGCCCCGCGGACAGCCCGGAGCAGGCCGCCGCGGCGGCCGGCGAACTGGGCGGCAAGCTCTGGGTCGTCAAGGCGCAGGTGCATGCCGGCGGGCGCGGCAAGGCCGGCGGCGTCAAGCTGGCGCGCAGCGTCGACGAGGTCCGCGCCTACGCGAAGGACATGCTCGGCAAGCGCCTCGTGACCCACCAGTCGGGCCCCGACGGCCTGCCGGTCAACGTCGTCTACGTCGAGGCGGGTTCGGAGATCGATCGCGAGCTGTACCTGAGCATGCTGGTCGACCGCGAGAAGAAGATGGTGTCGTTCATCGCCTCGGCGGCCGGCGGCATGGACATCGAGCAGGTCGCCGCGGACACGCCCGAGAAGATCTTCAACGTCGCCGTGGCCCCGGATGCCGGGCTGATGGACTACCAGGCGCGGCAGCTGGCCTTCGGGCTCGGGCTGGACAAGGCCCAGTCGAAGCAGTTCGCGGACCTGATCCGGCGCATGTACCGCTTGTTCCTGGAGCGCGACGCGAGCCTCGTCGAGGTGAACCCGCTGATCGTCACGAAGGGCGGCGACGTCATCGCCCTGGACGCGAAGATCAACATCGAGGAGAACGCGCTGTTCCGCCAGAAGAAGCTCGCGGAGCTGCGCGACCCGAGCCAGGAAGACGAGATGGAGCGCGAGGCCGCCGAGCACGACTTGAACTACGTCTCGCTCGACGGAAACATCGCCTGCATGGTCAATGGCGCCGGCCTCGCGATGGCCACGATGGACCTGATCAAGCTGCACGGCGGCGAGCCGGCCAACTTCCTGGACGTCGGCGGCGGCGCGACCGCGGAGCGGGTCGCGGAGGCTTTCAAGCTGATCCTGTCGAACGACAAGGTGACCGCGATCCTCGTGAACATCTTCGGCGGCATCGTCCGCTGCGACCTGATCGCCGACGGCATCATCACCGCCGTCAAGGAAGTCGGCGTCGAGGTGCCGGTCGTCGTCCGGCTCGAGGGTACGAACGTCAAGAAAGGCCGCCAGCTGCTCAAGGACAGCGGGCTCGACATCATCGCCGCGAAGGACCTGACGGACGCGGCGCAGAAGGCCGTCGCGGCGGCGGAGCAGTCATGAGCATTCTCGTCGACAGGAATTCGAAGATCGTCTGCCAGGGCATCACCGGCAACCAGGGCTCGTTCCACACCGAGCAGTGCCTCGAGTACGGGACCAAGGTCGTCGCGGGCGTGACGCCGGGACGCGGCGGCGAGGAATGCCTGGGCCTGCCCGTCTACAACACGATGCGCGAGGCGGTCGCCGAGACCGGCGCCGACGTCAGCATGATCTACGTGCCGGCGCCATTCGCCGCCGACGCGATCCTCGAGGCGGCCGACAGCGGCGTCGGGCTGGTCGTCTGCATCACGGAGGGCATCCCGGTGCTCGACATGGTCAAGGTCAAGTCGGCACTCAGGAACTACGACTGCCGGCTGGTCGGCCCGAACTGCCCGGGCGTCATTACGCCGGACGAGTGCAAGATCGGCATCATGCCCGGCTTTATCCATAAGCCGGGACGCATCGGCGTCGTCTCGCGCTCCGGCACGCTGACTTACGAAGCGGTCTACCAGACGACGCAGAACGGCCTCGGCCAGAGCACCTGCGTCGGCATCGGCGGCGACCCGGTGCGCGGCATGGACTTTATCGACTGCCTGCGCCTGTTCGAGGCGGACGAAGCCACCGACGGCATCGTCATGGTCGGCGAGATCGGCGGCACCGACGAGGAAGCCGCGGCCGAGTTCATCCAGTCCGAGGTGTCGAAGCCGGTGGTCGCTTACATCGCCGGCGTCACGGCGCCGCCGGGCAAGCGCATGGGCCACGCGGGCGCGATCATCGCCGGCGGCAAGGGCACCGCGGAGGACAAGTACGCGGCGCTAGAGAAGGCCGGCGTCGCCACGGTGCGATCGCCGGCCGAGCTCGGCAGTCGGATGCTGGAGCTGCTCGACGACTGAGCCGGCTGCCTCCGGGAGTAGCCCGAGACCATGAAAGACTCCGTTTCGGTGGCGCTGGCGCAGCTCGACCTGGTGGTCGGCGATGTCGCCAACAACACCGCGCGCATCATCGAGTACGCCGAGCGCGCCCGCGACGAGCTGCGGGCCGACATCGTCGCGTTCCCGGAACTGTCCGTCTGCGGCTACCCGCCCGAGGACCTGCTGTTCCACGCCGGCCTGCGGCGGCGGGTCGAGGCGGCAGTGGAAAAGGTGCGCGGCAGCGTGCGCGGCATCGCCGTGTTGCTCGGCTATCCCGAGTACGTCGAGGGCAGCATCTTCAACGCCTGCGCCGTGTTCAACGACGGCCAGCGGCTGGCGCGTTACCGCAAGCAGTTGCTGCCGAATTACAGCGTGTTTGACGAGGAACGCTACTTCGAGGCGGGCAGCGAGGCCGCGACCTTCCGCCTGAACGGCATCCGCATCGGCCTGCAGATCTGCGAGGACCTGTGGCGCGCGGGCCCGGCGGCGAAGAGCCGCTCGGCCGGCGCCGAGATGCTGCTGGCGATCAACGGTTCGCCCTACGAGGTGCGCAGCCAGGCCAAGCGCGAAGACGTCGTGCGCCAGCGGCTCGCCGAGACCGGCATCCCGGCGGTTTACCTGAACATGGTCGGCGGGCAGGACGAACTCGTGTTCGACGGCGGCTCCTTCGCGATGACCCGTGACGGCGAGGTCACGTTCCGCGCACCGGCCTTCGGCGAGGGCCTCTACAAGGTCGAGCTGCGCGCCAACGCGAGCGGCGTCGTGCCGGTGCCAGGCGAGGTCACGCCGCTCGCCGGCACCGAGGAAAGCGTCTACGGCGCGCTCGTTGCCGGCACCCGCGACTACGTCGAGAAACACGGCTTCCCCGGCGTCGTGCTGGGCCTGTCCGGCGGCATCGACTCGGCGCTGGTGCTGGCCATCGCCTGCGACGCTCTCGGCGCCGGGCGCGTGCGCGCCGTCATGATGCCCTTCCGCTACACGAGCACGATGAGCCAGGAAGACGCGCGCGCCCAGGCGACCGGGCTCGGCGTGCGCTACGACGTGCTGCCGATCGAGCCGATGTATGCCGCGACCGTCGACACGCTGAAGAAAATCTTCGGCGATCGCGAGGCGGATGTCACCGAGGAGAACATCCAGTCGCGCTGTCGCGGACTGCTGCTGATGGGCATTTCGAACAAGACCGGCCGCATGCTGCTTTCGACCGGCAACAAGAGCGAGATGGCGGTCGGCTACGCGACCCTGTACGGCGACATGGCCGGCGGCTTCGCGCCGATCAAGGACTGCAGCAAGACGCTGGTCTACCGGCTGGCGCGTTATCGCAACTCGCTGGGCCCGGTGATCCCGGAGCGCGTCATCACGCGCGAACCGTCAGCCGAGCTCAAGCCGAACCAGCGCGACACCGACTCGCTGCCGCCCTACGACGTGCTCGACCCGATCCTCGAAGCGCTGATCGAGGAAGACCTGTCGGTGGACGAGATTTCGGCGCGCGGCTACGACCGCGGGATCGTGATCCGGGTGCTGGAGATGGTGAAGCGCAACGAGTACAAGCGCCGCCAGGCGCCGCCCGGCATCCGCATATCCAGCCGCGCGTTCGGGCGCGACTGGCGCTACCCGATCACGTCGAAATACCTCGTGCCGGAGTAGCCGGCGGGTCCCGCCGGCCGGGGGCGCGTCGCCGCCCGCTAGTCGCCGCCCGGGAAGTTGGCGTCGCGTACCCGCCGGGCGTCCGCGGCCAGCTCGTCCATGCCGAGTCCCTGGTAAGCCTCGATCATGATCTGGAGCGTCTCGCGCGCGCTGTCCGCGCCGTTGTATTCCTCCAGCGCATTCTTCGCCCGGTTCAGCGCCGCGACGTAGGCCTCGCGCTCGAGGTAGAAGCGCGCGACGTTGTTTTCGTAGGCCGCGAGGCGGTTCTTCAGGTACACCATGCGCTGCTCGGCGTCCGGCGCGTACGGGCTCGCCGGGTAGCGCTCGACCAGCCGCTTGAACAGCGAGAACGCGAGCGCGCCGTCGCGCGGCGGGCGCTTCGTCAGGTCGCGCTTGAACCAGCGCTCGAGCACGCCGGGCTCGCGCTCGAAGTAGGCGAGTCCCTTCAGGTACAGGGCATAGTCGTAACGCGGGTGCGTCGGGTTCTCGCGCATGAAGGTGTCGGCTGCATCGATCGCCTGCTCCTGCTGGCCACTCTTGTAATAAGCGTGCATCAGCTCGAGCTGGATCTGCTTCGACAGGTCACTGAACGGGAAGCGCGCCTGCAGCGCCTCGAAGATCTGGATCGCGCGACGGTAGTTGCCGCCGCGCACCGAGCGCTGCGCCGTCTCGTAGGCGCGCGTGATGTCGTTGATCAGCCTGTTCTCTTCTTCCTCGGTGCCGGCGCAGCCGCTGGCGAGCGCGGCCGCGAACAGCAGCGCGAACAAGGCCCGCAGGCGGGCGGAGCGGAAAAGGGCGTGCAGTCGTCGGGTCATCGGATTCCGGCTGGCTCGGGCGCCCGCAGGCCGCCTGAGGCGGCCGCGCCGGGCGCGGAAAACGCGCGAGTATACCGTAAACTCCCGGGATCGCTGGCAGACCGCCGAACCGCCGCCCAATGGCCGAGGCCCCGCTCGAACAGACCATTCCCCCGGAACTCGCCGGTCATCGCTTGGACCGGGCGCTCGCGCAGATGTTTCCGGACTATTCGCGCAGCCGCCTGGCCGACTGGCTGAAAAAGGGCCGGGTGACCGTCGACGGCGGGCCGCGCCGGCCGCGCGACACGGTCATCGGCGGTGAGGCGGTCGTGGTGCGGCCCGAGGCCGAGCCGGCGGTGACGAGCCGCCCGGAGGCGATCGCGCTGGCCGTCGTGTTCGAGGACGAGCACCTGCTGGTCATCGACAAGCCCGCCGGGCTCGTCGTGCACCCCGGCGCCGGCAACACGCACGGCACGCTGATGAACGGCCTGCTGCACCATGCGCCCGGGCTCGAGTCGCTGCCGCGTGCCGGCATCGTGCATCGCCTCGACAAGGACACGAGCGGGCTGCTGCTGGTCGGCAAGACGCTGACCGCACACACGGCGCTCACGCGCGCGCTCGCCGCGCGCGAGATCGACCGGCACTACGAGGCCGTCTGCGTCGGCCGGCTGACCGCAGGCGGCACGATCGACGCGCCGATCCGCCGGCACCCGGTGGACCGCAAGCGCATGAGCGTACAGGCGGAGGGCAAGCCCGCGGTCACGCACTACCGCGTGCTGGAGCGTTTCGCCGCGCACACCCACGTTGCGGTCAAGCTCGAGACCGGGCGCACGCACCAGATCCGCGTGCACTTCGCGCACCGTCGTCACCCGCTGGTCGGCGACCCGGTCTACGGCGGCCGGCTCGCGCTGCCGGCCGGCACCGACGACGAGCTGGCCGCCACGCTGCGCGCATTCCGGCGCCAGGCGCTGGCCGCGACCCGGCTCGCGTTCGCACACCCGGTGAGCGGCGCGGCGCTCGAATTCGCGGCCGCGCTGCCCGCGGATTTCCGCGCGCTGCTCGACGCGCTGGCCCGGCACGCGGCGGGGTCCGC
>CALALV010000193.1 GCA_937925605.1 uncultured Woeseia sp. | reverse complement strand
CTTCGCGGGCTTCAGCCCGAACCAGGCCGGCAAGTTCGGTCGCTCCAACATCGCCGTCTACGGCGAGCTGGAAGCCGACATCGTCGAGAACTTCACGCTCGCGGTCGCCCTGCGCTTCGAGGACTTCGAGGACTTCGGTGACACCACGAACGGCAAGATCGCCGCTCGCTGGGCCATTACCGACGCCTTCGCGGTCCGCGGCTCGGCCAGCACGGGCTTCCGTGCGCCGACCCCGGGCCAGTCGAACGTGACCAAGGTCTCGACGACGACGATCGACGGCGAGCTGCAGCAGCGCGGCCAGATTCCGCCGACCAACCCGATCGCCCAGCTGCTCGGTGCGGAAGCGCTGCAGCCGGAAGACGCGACGAACTTCACGGCCGGCGTGGTCTGGGACGTCAACGACTCGCTGAGCCTGACGCTCGACTACTTCAACATCGAGCTCGAGGATCGCATCTCGCAGACCGGGTCCATCGTGATCAGCGACCGCCCCGTGCCGTCGGGCGTGAACTGCCCGAACGCGCAGGCCAACCCGAACGCCAACCTGGCGGACTGCCTGCAGGAAGTGGGCGTACCGGGCGCGGCTGATCTCAACTCGGTGTCGTTCTACACGAACGACTTCGCCACGACCACGCAGGGTATCGACCTCGTCGCGACCTGGAACACGGACTTCGGCAACGCCGGAAACGGCACGCTGACGGCCGCGTGGAACTGGACCGAGACCGAGGTCGACGCGGTCGGCACCGAGGTGTCGCGCAACCGCATCGCGGATCTCGAGAACTTCAACCCGGAGACGCGCGGCATCTTCACGTACAACCACTTCCTCGACAAGTGGCGCTTCCTGGCACGTGCGAGCTGGTACGGCGACTGGATCTCGGGTGACTACTCGGGCGATCCGAACTTCGTCCCGCCGACGGACCCGAACTGGAGCCGCGACAACCCGGTCTACGCGATCGACTGCACGATCCCGAACGACCAGTGCTACAGCGGCGAATGGCTGTTCGACGTGGAAGTCGGCTACGACTTCAACGACACGTGGTCGGCCGTCGTCGGCGCGCAGAACGTCGGTGACAACAAGGGCCCGGTCGACCAGGACAACCTGGACGGCACGATCGGCTCCGGCAACACGTACACGGGCAGCTCGCCGTTCGGCTACGACGGCGGCTTCTGGTACGTACGCGTACGGGCCGACTTCGACTAGTCCGGCTCGAAAGCAAGACCCGCAAGACGGGGCGCTTACCTAAGGGTAAGCGCCCTTTTTTGTTGGCGGGGGCCGGACGGAGTCGCGCGCAGGGGCAGAGCCCGCAACGGCAGACCGGACTCTACCAACCGGACGCGGCCGCGACGCCCGCGGCCATACCCTTGGCGTCAGGCGCGACCGGCAGCGGCAGCGTACTCAGGCTCGAGCGCGGCGTCGAGCCAGTCGACGACCAGGCGCACGAACTCGTCACGATTGGTCTCGTTCAGCATCTCGTGCCGCGCGTCGTCGAACACGGCGAGCCGCACCCGCTCGTGACCCGTCTGCCGGTAGCGCTCGGCCAGCGCCTGCATGCCGCGGCGCCCGCCGACCGGGTCGTCGCCGCCGCCCGTGATCAGGATCGGCAGCCCGGCCGGCACGCGGGCGAGCGACGCATCGCGGCCGATCTCGATCAGGCCCCCGAGCAGGTCCTGCCACAGCCCGGCGGTCGGCACGCCGCCGCAGCGCGGGTCTTCGACGTAGCGGTCGACTTCGCCGGGGTCGCGCGACAGCCAGTCGAAGTCGGTGCGCGCGGGCGCGAAGCGCTTGTTGAAGGCGCCGAAAGCCTGCGCGTTCAGCGCCTCGCTCGCGTGCCGGCGGCCATGGCGCCAGGCCTCGACCGCCGCCGCGAAACGGCCGAGCCACAGCTGCAGGCGCGGCGCCGAGGTGGAACCCGACAGCACGAGTGCCTGCACGCTGTCGGGCCGGCGCATGACGCAGGCCTGGGCGACGTAGGAGCCCATGCTGTGACCGAACAATGCCGTGGGCAGCCCCTGCCAGCGTGCCTGCGCGGCATCGAGCACGCGGTGGGCGTCGCCGACGACCTTCGCCCAGCCGTCGCGCTCGGCGAAGAACCCGCCGTCGTCGTCCGCGTCGTGGCCGCGGTGGTCGTGGGCCACGACCGCGTAGCCCGCTTGCGTCAGTGCGAGCGCGAAGCGCTCGTAGCGGCCGGCGTGCTCGGACATGCCGTGCAGGATCTGCACGAGGGCGCGCGCGCTGCCCGCCGGTTCCCACAGGTACAGCGGTATTCGCCGCCCGTCATCGGCGACGAGGGTTTGCGTCGGTGCGTCGGCAAGCTCAGTCACGCATGAAATCCCAGGTCTTCTGCATGAACAGGAACGTGTAGGATGCCGACCACGTGATCAGCGTCAAACCGGCGATAGCCTCGGTGCCGGTCATGAAGCGGATCGGCCCGCTCGGCACGATGTCGCCGAAGCCGAGCGTCGTGAACACCGAGGCCGAGTAGTAGACGCAGTCCGGCAGCGACATCGCACCCTGGCCGTCCAGCGTGCCGAAGCCCTCGCCGCCGAGCAGCAGCCAGTAGCCGGTGCCGAAGATCCAGATCTCGGTGATGTGCAGCGCGAGCAGGCCGAGGATCAACAGCACGATGCGCGCGCGGTGCCTGTGGTCCGGCAGCGGCAGGCGGCGGCTGATGAAGCGCAGTCCCTCGTAGTGCAGGGCCACGCACAGCACGACGGCCAGTGCGGTGACAGCTGCGGTTATCCAGTAGCTTGCCGGCATCGTGTTACCCTTTTTCGTGCCGGGTCGAATTCTCCGGCGCGCCCAGCATACTGAATAACCGGTCGCCGCGTACGGACAGGCGACCCGGGAGCCTGCATGATCGATCTCTACTACTGGCCGACGCCGAACGGCCGCAAGATCTCCGTGATGCTCGAGGAATGCGGTCTCGACTACGAGGTCGTCCCGGTCGACATCGGCAAGGGCGAACAGTTCGAGCCGGGCTTCCTCGAGATCAGCCCTAACAACCGCATGCCCGCGATCGTCGACCGCGACACCGGCATCTCCGTGTTCGAATCGGGAGCCATCCTGGTCTACCTCGCGGAAAAGGCCGGCCGCTACCTGCCCGGCGAGCAGGCTGCGCGCTTCGACGTGCTGCAGTGGCTCTTCTGGCAGGTCGGCGGACTCGGGCCGATGGCCGGCCAGCTCAGCCATTTCGTCAACTACGCGCCCGAGCCGGTGCCGTACGCGAAGCAGCGTTACCTCGACGAGTATGACCGGCTGCTCGGCGTCATGGACCGGCGGCTGGCGGACCGCGAGCACCTCGCCGGCGAGCTGTCGATCGCGGACTTCGCGAGTTTCCCGTGGGTCGCGTCCTACCGCCGTCTCGACGCCTCGCTCGACGAGCTGCACGCGCTGCGCCGCTGGTTCGACACGCTCAAGGAGCGCCCGGCCCTGCGCCGCGGCATGGCGCTCGGCAGCGACTGGCAGAGCGACCTCAGCGCCGGGGAGGCGCGCAAGGTCCTGTTCGGCCAGACGGCGAAGTCGACCGCACGCGGTAACGGCGGGTGAAGCTCTACGATTACGCGCGAGCGCCGAGCCCGCGGCGCGTGCGCATCTTCCTGGTCGAGAAGGGCCTCGACGTGCCGCGTGTACAGGTCGACCTCGCCGCCGGCGAGCAGTTCGGCGACGCGTTCCGGCGCCTGAACCCCGAGTGCACGGTGCCGGTGCTGGAACTCGACGACGGCCGCTGCCTGAGCGAGGTGATCGCGATCTGCGACTACCTCGAACACCAGGTGCCGCAGCCGCCGCTGATCGGGCGGGTGCCCGAGGAGCGGGCGGAGGTCCTGATGTGGAACGCGCGCGTCGAGCAGCAGGGGCTCGCTGCCATCGCCGAGGCCTTCCGCAACAGCGTCGCCGGGCTCGAGGGCAGGGCGCTGCCGGGCCCCGAGCCGGTACCCCAGGTCGCCGAGCTCGCCGAGCGTGGCCGGGCGCGCGCCGACGCCTTCTTCGCGCGCCTGGACGGCTACCTCGAAGGCCGGGAGTTCATTGCCGGACGCGCTTTCTCGATGGCCGATATCACGGCGCTGGTCGCGGTCGACTTCGCCGGCTGGATCAAGCTCGAGCCCAGGGCCGGGCGGCCGAACCTCGAGCGCTGGTACGACGGCGTCGCGGCCAGGCCGAGCGCGCGCGCCTGAGCCTCAGGCGCGCGGGGCCGCCAGAGCCAGGGAACGGAAGCCGACGAACAGCAACAGCAGCAGCTTGGCGAGCTCGAGCACTGCGTAGATCGCGTGCGCCGGCGAGTCGGCCGGCGTGATGCCGGCGACGATCTGCCGGCTGCGCTCGGCCAGTTCCGGCAGCAGCCAGGCGGACTGCGCGACCAGGATCAGCGCCAGCAGGCAGGCCGGGGCCCACAGCTGCCGCGCGAATCCCGCCGTGCGCACGAGGATCAGCGTGACGATCAGCGCCACCAGCTCGACCTTGTTGAGCGCGCTGAACACGACCCGGCCGACGTCCAGCGCCGCGGCCCGGGACAGCGCCGGCGCGGTGAACTTGACCGGGGCCTCGAGCAGCGAGATCCCGGCGGTCAGGCCGAACCACGTGAACGCGACCCAGGCCGGGTTGCGGACCCCGGCGAGGAACGGTTTCAGCCACCCGGTGTTTGCAGGCATAATCCCCGGCTCCCGTACGCCAGCCGCGACGGCGTCCGCCCGCGGCCGAAGTCTCAACGATATGAGCAGCAACACCGAATCACAACTCGCGGGCGCCGTGCTGATGGTCCGGCCCGTGCGCTTTTACAGCAACCCGCTGACCGCGGCCTCGAACCGCTTCCAGGGCAACACCGTGCTGTCGGCCGGCGAGCAGCAGCGCGCGGCGCTCGAGGAATTCGAGGCGCTGGCCGCCGCGCTCGAGCACGCCGGTATCGAGGTCGTCGTCGTCGACGACACCGAGGACCCGCCGACCCCGGACGCGATCTTCCCGAACAACTGGATCACGACCCACGCCGACGGCACGGTCGTGCTGTACCCGATGGAGGCGGTGAACCGCCGCACCGAGCGCCGCCACGACGTCATCGACCTGCTGGTCACGCGCTACGGGTTCCACGTCAAGCGCATCATCGACCTGTCGCCGCACGAGCGCTACGGCCACTACCTCGAGGGCACCGGCAGCCTCGTGCTGGACCGGCCGCGCCGGCTGGCCTATGCCTGCCTGTCCTCGCGCACGCACCTCGACGCGCTCGGCGATTTCTCGCAGCAGCTCGACTACGAGGTACTGGCCTTCGACGCGGTGGACCGCGACGGCCGGGCGATCTACCACACGAACGTAATGATGAACCTCGGCGAGCGGCTCGCCGTGATCTGCCTCGAGTCGATTCGCCGCGAGGACCAGCGCGAGGCGGTCGTGCGCAGCCTCGAAGACAGCGGCCACGAGATCGTCGATCTGAGTTACGACCAGCTCGAGGCCTTCGCCGGCAACATGCTGGAGCTGCGCGCCGCGAACGGCGGCCGCGTGCTCGCGATGTCGGCGCAGGCCCGCAATTCGCTGACGCCCGCGCAGCTCGAGACGATCGAGGCGAACGCGAAGATCGTCAGCGCGTCGATCGACCGGATCGAGGCCTCCGCGGGCGGCAGCGTGCGCTGCATGCTCGCCGAGATCCACCTGCCACGCGGCTGACCGGCAATAAAATAAAGGAGAACAACGGATGGCAGCATTCCGCGACCGCATACTGATGTGCCCGCCCGACTACTTCACGGTCGAGTACGTCATCAACCCGTGGATGGCCGGGCACGAGAGCTCGCTCGACATCAAGCTCGCGAAAAAGCAGTGGCGCAGGCTGCGCGACACGCTCGCCGAGCACGCCGAGATCGTCGAGATGGAGCCGCAGCCGGAGCTCCCGGACATGGTATTCACGGCGAATGCCGGCGTCGTCTACGGCGACAAGGCGATCGCCAGTCACTTCATGCCGCACGAGCGCCGCCCGGAGGAGCCGCATTTCAAGCGCTGGTTCCGCGAGAACGGCTACGAGCTGCTGGACCTCGACGAGAAGATCGGTTTCGAGGGCGCCGGCGACTGCCTGCTCGACCGCGGCGCCGCGCGCATCTGGACCGGCTACGGGTTCCGCACGGAAATCGAGGCGCACGAGGAGATTCGCAGGTTCTTCGATATCGACCTCGTGTCGATCAAGCTGACCGACTCGCGCTTCTACCACATCGACACCTGCTTTTGCCCGCTCAGCGGCGGCTTCCTGATGTACCACCCGCCGGCTTTCGACTTCGATTCGCGCATCGCGATCGAGAGCCGCATACCGCCGCACCGGCGCATCGTCGTCGACACGATGGACGCCGGCAACTTCGCCTGCAACGCCGTCAACGTCGGCGACCACGTGTTCCTGAACAAGGCGTCGGACAATCTCAAGGCGCGGCTGAAGGTGCTCGGTTTCAGCGTCGTCGAGGTGGACCTGTCCGAGTTCCTGAAAGCCGGCGGCTCGGCGAAGTGCCTGACCCTCAAGCTCAACGAGCCGGTCTACGCGGCGGATGCCTGAGACTGCGCACCGCTACGCGATCGCGCCGGCCAACCCCGGCGCGCACCTCTACCGCGTCACGCTGACCGTCGCGGAGCCGGACCCGGCCGGCCAGGAATTCGCGCTGCCGGCGTGGATCCCGGGCAGCTACATGATCCGCGACTACGCCCGCCACGTGGTCGCGATCGGCGCGGAGACGGACGGCGAGCCGGTCGAGCTGGAGAGTATCGACAAGAGCCGCTGGCAGGCCCCGCCGGTCGAGGGCCCGCTGACCGTCACCGCCGAGATATATGCCTACGACCCGAGCGTGCGCGGCGCGCACCTCGACACGACGCACGCCTACTTCAACGGGCCTTGCGTGTTCCTGAGCGTCGTCGGCCAGGAGGACCGGCGTTGCGAGGTCGATATCCGCCCGCCGCCGGCGCCTCTCGGCCGCGACTGGCGCGTGGCCACGTCGATGGAGCGCCTGGAGGCCGAGGCCTACGGCTTCGGCAGCTACGTGGCGGCAGACTACGACGAGCTCATCGACCATCCGGTCGAGATCGGCGAGCTCGCGATCGGCGAGTTCGAAGCGGCGGGCATCCCGCACGCGATCGCGATTCGCGGCAACCCGCGGGTCGACATGGCGCGGCTCTGCCACGATCTCGCGAAGCTGTGCGAGGAGCAGCATCGCCTGCTGGGCACGCCACGCGACCTCGACCGCTACCTGTTCCTGCTGCAGGTCGTAAACGAGGGCTACGGCGGGCTGGAGCACCGCTGGTCTTCGTCGCTCGTCTGCTCGCAGAGCGAGCTGCCGACGCGCGGCGACAGCTCGGTCAGCGACGGCTACCGGCGCTTCCTCGGGCTGTGCAGCCACGAGTATTTCCACCTCTGGAACGTCAAGCGCATGCGGCCGGGCGCGTTCGTGCCCTTCGACCTGCAGCGCGAGACCTACACCGGCCTGCTGTGGGTCTTCGAGGGCATCACGTCCTACTACGACGACCTGGCGCTGGTCCGCTCCGGGCTGATCACGACCGAGAGCTATTTCGAGCTGCTCGGCCAGCTGCTGACGCGCGTACAGCGCACGCAGGGGCGCTTCCGCCAGTCCGTCGAGGAGTCGAGCTTCCACGCGTGGACGAAGTTCTACAAGCAGGATGCCAACGCGACGAACGCGATCGTGAGCTACTACGCGAAGGGCTCGCTGATCGCGCTGGCGCTGGACCTGACGCTGCGGCACGGAACCGACGGCCGCGTGACGCTCGACGACGTCATGCGCGAGTGCTGGCGGCGCTACGGCGAGACCGGCGAGGGCATGCCGGAGCGCGGGCTCGAGTCGGTCGCCGCGGAGCTTTCCGGCATGGAGCTCGGGGATTTCTT
This sequence comes from uncultured Woeseia sp., assembly GCA_937925605.1. Lineage (GTDB taxonomy): Bacteria > Pseudomonadota > Gammaproteobacteria > Steroidobacterales > Woeseiaceae > Woeseia. Next base: position 30,811 of record CALALV010000193.1, on the reverse strand, counting down.
CGCGCGCTACGTGCGCGGAACCGCCGACCTGCCGCTAGGCGCCCTGCTGCGGCAGGTCGGCGTGCGCCTGCACTGGCGCGCGGCGGAGTCCGGCGGCGACGCGGGCGGCAAGCCCGGCAGCGCGAGCGCGCGGCCGTTGCCCTGGTTCGGCGCCAAGCTGGGCGCCAACCGCGACGTCAGCGAATTTCGCCTCGTGCACGCGAACAGCCCGGCCGAGATCGGGGGACTCGCGCCGGGCGACGAGGCAGTGGCATTCGACCGGGTCCGGCTGACGGCCGCGAACCTGGACCAGCACCTGCGCGGCCACCAGCCCGGCGACCGCGTGACGCTGACCGTGTTCCGCCGCGACGCGCTGCTCGACCTGAAGGTGAAGCTCGCGACTGCGCCGGAAGACACGGCCTGGCTGAGCGTGGACGACGACGCGGAAGACCCGGCGCGCGCCGCGCGCGAGGCCTGGCTCGGCAGCCGGCAGGACCCGGCCTGATCGCGGTCCTCCGCGACGCACCCTTTCCCTACCGGGAGTCTCCCGGGTCGCCGTCGCGCTCCGGCGCAAAGCCCTCGAGCCGCCGGTACAGCAGGAACGAATGCAGGACCGGGTACAGCGCCGCGACCAGCACGACGCCGATCACGAGGCTGACCGGCAGGTCGGCGAGACCTCCCGCCAGCATGACCAGCCCGCCGCCGACGAACAGCCAGCCGGCCAGCCGGTGCGTGCGCGCCCAGACCTCGTCGCTCGCCAGTGTCCACGGCGTGCGGATGCCGATGAAGAAGTTCTTGCGCACCTTGCCGAGGAAATTGCCGATGACGATGAACAGCACGCCGACGGCAGCGATCACGACCCGGTTCATCGGCACGCCGGCGCCGCGCGCCTCGAGCAGTACCAGTACGCCGATCAGTGACAGGAACGCGACCAGCGCGAACTGGAACACGCGCACGGTGCCGAGGAACGAGTCGGTGCGGAAGCCCTGCGGCGAAATGACCGGGATCAGTTTCATGATGCCCCAGGAGGCCGCGGCGGCGAGCGGCAGGATCGCGACGCCCCAGAACTTCGGCAGGTAGCCATCGACCTCGCCCGAGGCGTTCCAGTGGCTGGGCATCGGGTCCGGCAGCGCGGGCCACCACCAGGCGGCGAGCAGCACCGGCAGCAGCACGCAGGCCAGGCAGAGCAGGTCTGCGGTTTTCTTGCTCATGTCTTTTTCCTCCCGCGGCGTCGTTGCGGTTTCCTGGGCCCGCGTCGGCGCGGGCCGTCGCCGGTACCCAGTATGTCGAACAGCATCGCGGTCGCTTCCTCGACCACGGTCGCGTTCAGCGAGTAGACGATGTGCTGGCCGCGCCGCTCCGTGCGCACCAGCCCGGCCGTCTTCAGCGCGCCGAAGTGATGCGACAGCGAAGCGCGGCTGATCGGAAACGCTTCCGCCAGTTCGCCGGCCGTGCGCGAGCCGCGCTGCAGCTGTTTCAGGATGGCGCGCCGCGTCGGGTCGGCGAGCGCGCGAAAGACTGATTGCTGGTCCCCGGGCATTTATATATTTAGACAAATCTCTAAATATAGTTCAAGGCCCTGTCACAGCAGGGGCAGCACGGCGGGCACAAGCTCGATGCGGAACTCGCGCCCCGGGGCGAGGTTCTCGCCGTCCAGGTGCGCCGGCACCGGCGCCTCGGCGCTGACGCTCACCCGGGTCACGGCGCGATGGTGCACGGGCGGCAGGCCGACGTGACGGCCCTCGAGCAGCCGCGGCAACAGGCGCAGCACGCCGAGCCGGCCGAGCGCGTCGGCCCAGACCATCTCGAGGCGCCCGTCGTCGGTCTTCGCCATCGGCGCGATCGGGAACAGGCCGCCGACCCAGGGGCCGTTGTTGAAACTCGCCAGCGTCAGCGGGCCCTCGTGGCGGCCGTCGTCGTAGTCGATGATCATGCGCGGCGTCGCCACGCCCTCGGCCAGCGCGCGCAGCACGGCCAGCAGGTAGACGAAGCGCCCGGCCGGCCGGCGCATCGCGGCGGCGATGGCCGAGACCCGCGCGTCGAAGCCGATGCCGGCGCCGTTCGCGAACCAGCGGCCGTTCAGCCGGCCGGCGTCGACGAGCCGCGGCGCGGCGCCACCGACCAGCCGCCCGGCCAGCAGCTCGAGGGCGGTGACAGCGTGCAGCGGTATCGCGTTTGCCTTGGCGAAGTCGTTGCCGGTGCCGAGCGGCAGCAGGCCGACGGCCGCGGGTGTCGCGCTGGCAAGCACGCCGTTCACGACTTCGTGCAGGCTGCCGTCGCCGCCGGCGACCAGCAGCGCGTGCGTGCCGGCGTCGCTCAGTTCACGCGCGCGGCGCTCGAGGTCGCCGGGCCTGCCGCTCGCCTCGGGGCGGACGTCGAGGTCCAGGCGGCGGCACTCGGGCAGCAGGGCCTCGACCCGGCGGCCGGCGCTGCCGCGGCCGGCAACCGGGTTGTAGAGCAGCGGCAGGGCAGGCGTGGTCAAGGAAGGCACCGGCGGTCGAAACCGTGGCGGATGCTACAATGCGCTCCCTTTCACCACCAGTGCGCTCGCAGGCATGCTCGAGCTCGGCGTCAAGTTCCTGATCGCCTATTTTGCAGGCTCCGTGCTGGGCTCCATCCTCGTCGGCAGGCTCGCGGGCGGCGTCGACATCCGCACGATGGGCAGCGGCAACGCCGGGGGCACTAACGCGCTGCGCACGCAGGGCCTGCCGTTCGCGCTGGGCGTCGTCGTCGTCGACGTCGGCAAGGGGGCTTTCGCGGCCGGCATCGTGCCCGGGCTCGAACTGCCGTTCGTCGCGCAGGATCCCGCGATTTCGCGCACCTGGCTCGCGCTCTGCTGTGCCGCCGCCGCCGTCATCGGCCACGTCTGGCCGCTCTGGCACAACTTCCGCGGCGGCAAGGGCGCGGCCACGCTCGTCGGCACGCTCGCGGTGCTGGCACCCGCGCTGCTCGTGCCGCTACTGCTGGTCTTCGCGGCGGTGCTGGTGCTGTTCGGCTACGTCGGCCTCGCGACCATGTGCGCCGGCCTGTTCGTACCGGCCTGGCTCGCCGCGACGCGCCTGCCCGCCGACCAGCCGCTGTTCGCCTACTGCACGACGATGGGGCTCTATATCGTCTGGTGCCATCGTTCGAACATCCGCCGCATGCTCGCGGGGACCGAGAACCGGAATCCCGCCGTCATGCTGTTTCGCCGGCAGGGCGGGTAGGCAGCCGATGTCCGCGAGCCTCGACAAGGACGAAATCAGCGCCGCGCTCGCGCCGGCCACCCGCGAGTGGCTCGGCGAACTCGAGGTGCTGGACGTCGTGCCGTCGACCAACACGTGGCTGATGCAGCAGGAGCGGCACGAGCCGGGCCGCTGCCACGTCGTGCTTGCGGAGCACCAGACCGCGGGCCGCGGCCGGCAGAGCCGCCGCTGGTACTCGCCGCCGCGCGCGGGCCTGTGCCTGTCGCTTGCCTACACCTTCGGCGAGAACCCGGGCAACATCTCGTGCATGACGCTGGCCGCCGGCGTCGCCGTGGTCCAGGCGCTTGCCGAACTCGGCTGCCGTGAACCGCGGCTCAAGTGGCCGAACGACATCTATGCGGGCGACGCGAAGCTCGGCGGCATCCTGACCGACGCGCAGACGGCGCCGGGCGGCCGCATCACGATGATCTGCGGCGTCGGGCTGAACGTCGATCTCGCTGCCGCGGACACCGGCACGGCCGACCTCGACAAGCTCGACTACTCGGTGACCGACCTGAAGAGCCACGTCGACGAACTGCCGTCGCGCTCGGCGCTGGCCGCGGCCGTGATCGACCGGCTGGCGCTCGCCTTCCGCAAGTTCGAGGAGGCCGGTCTCGAACCTTTCCGCAACGACTGGAACCGGCACGACTGGCTGCGCGGCCGCGAGATCAGCGTCGACATGCCCGACGGGCAGCTTAGCGGCACCGCCGACGGTATCGACGCGAACGGCGCGCTGCGGGTGAACACCGTGCACGGCCGGCGCCGGGTCTACACCGGCGACGTGCGGGTGCGCGCCGCGGTGCGTGCATGAGCGCAGGGCGCGCGCTGCTGTTCGACGTCGGCAACACGCGCATCAAGTGGGGACTCGCCGTCGACGGCGAGCTGCGCCGCACCGGGTCCCTGAGCCACGCGCGCCTGGCCGAACAGGGGCCGGGCGCGCTGACCTCGCGGCTGCCGGCGGACGTCGACAGCGTGACAGCCTGCAACGTCGCCGGCGCGAGTTTCGCCACCCGGCTGTCCGCGCTGATCGGGCTGCACTGTGAGCGCGACGTTCACTACGTGAGGAGCGCGGCGCGCGGCTGGGGCGTGACCAGCAGCTATCGCCAGCCGCGCCGCATGGGCGTAGACCGCTGGGTCGCGATGATCGCCGCGCGGCACGCCGCGAAGGGCCCGCTGTGCGTCGTCGACGCCGGTACCGCCGTGACCATCGACGCGCTCGACGGCGACGGCCGGCATCTCGGCGGGCAGATCCTGCCGGGCCTCAGGCTGATGATGGCGGCGCTGTACACGGACACGAGCGATCTGCCGGAGGTGCGTCGCGCGCCGGCGGGCGACGCGGCCGACGGCTTCGCTTCCAGCACCGGCAGCGCGATCTGGCATGGCGCGCTGGCCGCCGTCTGCGGCGCGATCGAGCGCGCGGTACGCAAGCTCGGAGGCCGCGGCCGGCGGCCGAAGCTCGTGTTGACGGGTGGGGACGCGTCGCGCATTCTGGCTGCGATCGACGTGCCGGCGGATCACCGCCCGAACCTGGTGCTCGAGGGCCTCGCGGTCATCGTGCAGAACCCGTCATGAGAAACCTGCTGCTCCTGCTGTTGCTGGCCAACGTCCTGTATTTCCTCTGGGGCCGCTTCGTCGCGGAAGAGGAGGACCCGGGCATCGCCGTCGTCAGCGAAGAGAACCTGGGCCCGCCGCTCATGCTCGCCGATGCGACGACGACGGCCGAGAACGCGGGTGGCGAGGCGGCGGCCGGCGACGCGCCGGCACCCGCCGTGCTGCACGGGGAGGCCGGCCGTTCCTGCGTCAGCATCGGCCCGTTCCGCGAGAACGCGGAGGCCGCCGGCGCGCTCGCGGAATTCACGGACGACGGCCTGCGCGGCAGCGTGCGCACGACCGAGGGCGACGTCTTCGTCGGTCACTGGGTGCAGATCCGCGGCATCCCGGACCGCGCAACCGCGAACGACATGCTTGCGACGCTGAAGGCCGGCGGTCTCGCGGAAGCCTACATCGTGCAGACCGAGGACGAAGGCACGAAGATCTCGCTCGGCCTGTTCAGCGAACTCGCGGGCGCCGAGCGCATCGAGCTGCAGGCCGAGTCGCTGGACCTGCCGGCCGATATCTCCCCGCGCATGCGCCGCCAGGAGATATTTTTCGTCGACCTGGGCCTGCCGCCGGGCCGCGGCGCGGGCCAGATGATCGAGCGATACGGAGAAGAGCGCGTGCTTTTGCGCGACGCCGCGACCTGCCCGGGCGGCAGCAACTGAGCGGCACTTGCCCGCTCGGGGCGAAAGCCGAATAATCCGGGCACATTCAATTCAATGCCGGTATAGCTCAGCTGGTAGAGCAACTGATTTGTAATCAGTAGGTCCCGGGTTCGACTCCTGGTGCCGGCACCATATCCGTCTCGAACCAACGCCGTCCCGGCACCGCCGCGCGGCATGCCTCGGCCCGCCGTTCCCGCTTCGACACACCTCCTGAATCCCCTGTTTTCCGACAATTTTATTGACGCAGGTCTCAATCCGGGCGGGAACTTATAGCGGTTCCCGGCACGCTCCTTATTATCCCCGTTGATTGCCGAAATCCGCTGACCGGGCAGCATCCTGCCACCCGGGCCATTTACGGGAGCACCGGTACCGGAGCCATGCCGATGGACGCGAGCACCAGGGCCGCAGAAGGCGGCGAAGGTCGCGAAGTCACGCGCGGCCCCGCCGCGACGGGCAATGACTTCGCCGTTCGCGACTCGGCCTTCACGGTTGTCGCCAACGGCCGGATCCATACCGTCCAGCAGGCTCCGGAAGCGCTGCCCGCGTTTCTCGACGACGCCCCCGGCACACCGCTCGAAGACTGGCTGCCCGCGGCCGTCGCGAGCCGCCTGCGCCACGCGCTGAAGAGCGCGCTGCGCACTCGGCGCTTCGTCTGCGAAGAAGTCGCGGACGCGGAAGTCTGCATCGAGTTCACGGCCGTCCCGCAGGGCCGCGACCGCGTGCTCGTCCTGCTGCGCGACGTGTCCGAGCATTCCCACGCCCTCGCCGAGATGCAGGAGCTTGCGTACCGCGACGACGTTACGCAGCTGCCGAACGCGCGTTACCTCGAGCGCGAGCTCGAGACGATCCTGTCGGCGACCCGCCTGACCGACGGTCGCGTCGCACTGATCTGCCTGCACGTCGACCAGGTGACGTCGCAGGGCATCGCCTCCGCCGTGCAGCGCCAGGACGACGTGCTGCGCGAAGTCGCGGTTCGTCTCGGACGCGAGCTGCGGCGCGTGAACGAGGGCGATCCGGTCGACTACGAACGCTATTCCGCCGTGGCGCGCACCGACTTTCGCCAGTTCGCGGTCGTGCTGCCGAGCATCGAGGACGGCGGCGATGCGGAGGCCGTCGCGCAACGCCTGCTCGCCACGCTGCGCGAACCGATCGAGCTGGAAAACGGCAGGATCAGCGTCGGTGTGCACGCCGGCATTGCGCTGTACCCGCAGGACGGGCGCGACGCACGCACGCTGCTCGACAACGCGGGCGCCGCCGTCGACGACGCGCGCGGCAGCGACACCGACGGCGGCTGTCGCTTCTACTCCGGCACGGCCCGCCTGCGCGCACTGCAGCGCAAGGACATCGAGGTGCAGCTGCGCGCCGCGCTCGATGCAGAGGCCTTCGACATCCACTATCAGCCGATCGTCTCGGCCGAGAACTACGCGCCCGAGTCTCTCGAGGCACTGCTGCGCTGGCCGACGACGCTGGTCGCGACGCGCTCGATAGCGCGCATCGTCGCGCTGGCCGAACATACCGGCCTGATCGGCGCAATCGGCGCCTGGGTGCTGCGGCGCGCCTGCCTCGAACTGCGCGCCCTGCACGACGCGGGCCACGTGCCGCTGCGCCTTGCGGTCAATCTCTCGGTGCAGGAGCTGTTCGACCCGGCACTGCCCGACACGGTCGCGGCCGTGCTCGCGGAGGCCGGCGTGGACGCCTCGCTGCTCGACTTCGAGATCACGGAATACATGCTGTTCCGCGACTCGATGAAGAACTACGCCGGTTGCCGCGCACTGAAAGAACTCGGTGTCGGGATCGTCATCGACGATTTCGGCACCGGCGCCTGCTCGCTCGGTCACGTCGCGCACGCACCGGTCGACGCACTCAAGATAGGCCGCGCATTCGTCGCCGGGGCGCCGACCTCGCCACGCGACCTCGCGGCCTGTGCCGCCAGCGCGCGGCTCGCCGACAGCCTGGGGCTCGGCCTCGTCGGCACCGGCGTCGAGACCGAGGAACAGGCGGCGCTGCTGCGCGAAGCGGGCTGCGGGCGGCTCCAGGGTTTCTTGTTCAGCCGGCCGCTCGCGGCCGAGGCGCTGCCCGGCTTCCTCGACCCCGCGGGCGACCGCCAGTACCGGGTGGGTCGCCATGAATAGGCAGCAACCGCTCGACGACGACGAGATCGACCTGACGCAGTCGCTCAAGCGACTCGTGGTCGAGGAACTGGCACCGTCCCGCGACGCCGTCGAGGCGCCGGCCGAACACACCGCACTGCTGTTCTGCCGCGACAGCGCCGCGCGCAAGTGGGCGCCGCGCTGGCTGCAGCAGGCCGGCTTTCATTGCGTGTTGCGGCGCGAAACCGACGATGCCGTGGCCTGCGTGCGCGACGCGCGCTGCGACGTCATCATCATCGAGGCCGGCCTGCGCGGCAGCGGCAGCGTCCCGCTGTACGCCGAGCTTGCGGCCGACCCGGCATTGGCAGCGCCGGTCATCGTGCTTTGCGCGAACGGCCGCGAGACGACGGCCGCGCTCGACGCCGGCGTCACCGACGTCGTCCGCAAGCCCGTGGAATGGCGGCTGGTCGCGCTCCGCGCACGCGACGCGCTCAGGCGGGTCCGCGTCGAGCGCGAGCTGCAGCACGCGCGCGAGGCGGCCGGCAAGGCACTGCACCTCGCGGACTCTGCGCGCCAGCGACTGCGCAGCCGCGAATCCTTCGAGCCCGTCACCGGCCTGCCTAACAAGACCAAGTTCATGGAACTGGTCAAGCGCGGCATGCAGGCCGTGGCGCGCGACGGCAACGAGCTCGCCGTCTTCGTCATAGGCTTCACGCGCTTCCGGCTGGTCATCGAGGCCATGGGTCAGGAGCGTGCGGACCTCGTCCTGAACGAAATCGGCTACCGACTCAGCGACTGCTTGCGCGGCGCCGAGCCCGCCCGCGCTGGCGCGCCCGGCGGCATCTGGACCGCCGCTGCCGGCAACCTGGACGGTCCGCGTTTCGGGGTCATGCTGACCTGCCAGCGCGACAGCGGCGCGCTCGTCGACATGCAGCAGCGACTGCTCGACACGCTGTCGCAGCCGGTGCAGGTGGCCGCGCAGATCGTGCACCTGTCGGCCTGCGTCGGCGTCGCGCTGTACCCGCAGGACGCGGACGAGGCCGATCGCCTCGTGCAACGCGCCGAGAACGCGATGCGCGAGGCGCAGAGCCACGGCGGCGGCTTTCGTCACTACTGCGCGCGCACCGACGCGGCCGCTGCCGGCAAGCTGCGCCTCGAACACATGCTGCACGAGGCGCTCGATCGCGACGAGCTGCGCATCGCCTACCAGCCGATCTCGGAGGTCGCGAGCGGCCGCGTCGTCGCGGCCGAGGCGCTGCTGCGCTGGCCGCAGCCGGACGGCAGCATGATCTCGCCGACCGTGTTCGCCCCCGTTGCCGAGGAGTCGGGCCTGATGATCCGCGTCGGCGAGTTCGTGCTCGACGGCGCCTGCCGCCAGCTCGCCGAATGGCGGCGCGCCGGCCGCGCGCTCGGCCAGATGTGCGTCAACGTGTCCAAGGTGCAGCTCGCGAGCAGCGGCTTCGTCGACGCCGTTGCGCGGGCGCTCGAGCGCCACGCGCTTGCGCCCGGTTCGCTGGAACTCGAGCTCAGCGAACGCGGGGTGCTCTCGGGCGCCGCGGACGTCACCGAACAGCTTCACGCGCTGCGCGAACTCGGCGTGCGCTTGTCGATCGACGACTTCGGCACCGGCGATTCGGCGATCGCCTACCTGAAGGAAATGCCGGTCGACTGCCTGAAGATCGACCGCTCCTACATCAGCGGCATGCTCGGCGACCGCAAGGACGCGGCCATCGTCTCGGCGATGGTTGCGCTCGGGCAGCGGCTCGAGCTGACCGTGATCGCCGAGGGCGTCGAGCACCAGGAAGAGCTGGACCAGCTCAAGCGCCTCGAGTGCGACCTGTTCCAGGGTTTCCTGGTCGCAACTCCGCAGTTCGCCGACAAGTTCCTGAAGTTCCTGCCGGGAGCGTCCCGGAAGCCCTGAAAGGCCGCGATTTAACGCGGCCGTTATGTGATCCGGTTCACATTTCTGCCGAAATCGGCGTCGCAGCCGGTCACGGATTCCCGACAGCTTATCGCGCCTAATGGCCCCCACGAACATACGAGGGGGACATGCTGTGCAGGCACTCTGCCAAGAGCATTCTCGGAACGACCGAAACGCACGCCCGGGCCGCCTGACAAGAGCGCTGGTCGGCCTCGCAGGTATTGCGACGCTCGGTATCGCCTGGTCGCTCGCACTGACCGGGCTCGCCGTCGCCGAAAGCCACCACCCGATGCGCTTCCAGCACCTGACGCTGGACGACGGTCTGTCGCAGAGCAACGTCATGGCCATCCTGCAGGACTCGCGGGGGCTCATGTGGTTCGGCACTGAGAACGGCCTCAATCGCTACGACGGCTACGAGATCCGCAGCTTCAAGCGCGAGCGCGGCAACCCGGAGTCGCTCGGCAGCGACTTCATCTACGACCTGGCCGAAGACGCCGACGGCAACCTGTGGATCGCCACGAACGGCGGCGGGCTGGCCAGGCTCGCGCCCGGCGACACGCGATTCGAAAGCTACCGCGCCGGCGCCGACAAGGGCGGCCTGTCCAGCAACGTCGTGCGGCGCATTCTCGTCGACGCCGACGGCAGCCTGTGGCTGGGCACGCGCGGCGCAGGTCTCGACCGTCTCGACCCGAAGACGGGCGCCGTGGAGCGTCACCGTTTCGACTTCGACACGGCCGGCGACGCGTCGGCGAACGAGATCTACGCGCTGTACCGCGACGCTGCCGGCGCGCTGTGGGTAGGCAGCAACCGCGGTCTGACGAAGCTTGATCCGGCCAGCGGCGACCACGTCCACTTCCGACACGACGCGCAGGACCCGGCGTCGCTCAGCGACGATCGCGTGCGCGCCATTATCGAAGACGATGCCGGCATGCTGTGGGTCGGTACCTACGGCGGCGGCCTCAATCGACTCGACACCGAGACCGGTGCCTTCGAGCGCTTCCGCCACGACCCCAACGATGCCGCCTCGCTCGGCAGCGACCGGGTGACCTCTCTGTACAAGGACACGGCCGGCCGCATCTGGGCCGGGACCTCCGACGGCCTGCACCTCGTCGCCGGCCAGCGCTTCGTCCGCTACGCGCACGACGCGACCGACCCGACGAGCCTCGGCGACGATTCGGTGACGGCGCTGTTCCAGGATGCCGGCGGCATACTCTGGGTCGGCACGCGCAATCGCGGACTGTCGCGCTGGAATCCGAACGGCTGGTCCTACGGCCTGCAGTCGGCGAAGCAGCTCTCGGCCGACGCCGAGGCGCAGCCGAACGTCACTTCCTTCGCCGTCGACGCCGCGGGCCGGCTCTGGGTGGGCACCTTCGGCGACGGCCTGACGGCCATCGACCGGCAGACCGGCGTCGTGCAGCGCTATCGTCACGACCCGCGTTCGGCCGCCGGTCTCTCCGACAACCGCGTCATGAGCCTGCTGCTTGATCGCAACGGGAGCGTCTGGGTCGGCACGATGACGGGCGGCATCAACCGCATCGAGCCCGCGTCCGGCGCCATCGACCGCTTCCGGCACGACCCGGCCGACCCGGCCAGCGTGTCGGCGGACGGCATCATGGCCCTGTTCGAGGACAGCAAGGGCCGGATCTGGGTCGGCACTTTCGGCGGCGGCATGAATCGCCTTGACCCGGGCAGCGAGACCTTCGCGCGCTACGCCGCGAACCCCGACGATCCGGCCGCGCTGTCGAGCAACCGCGTCACCGCCTTCGCCGAGGACCCGAGCGGCCTGCTCTGGGTCGGCACCGACGCGGGCGGCCTGAACCTGTTCAACCCGGAGGCCGGGACCTTCCGGGCTTTCCGTCACGATCCCGAGGACCCGCGCTCGCTGGCGTCCGACACGATCTACGCCATCACGGTCGACGACCACGGCGGCGTCTGGGTCGGCACGCGCGGCGGTGGCCTCGACCGGGTCGTCGGCAGCGTCGCCGACCCGCAGTCCATCCGCTTCGAAAACCTCTCGCAGGTTGACGGGCTCGCCAACGACGTGGTCTACGGCGTGCAGGCCGACGACTCGGGCAGGCTGTGGCTCAGCACGAACTACGGCATCAGCCAGTACGACCCGGCCAGCGGCGCCATCCGTAACCTGCATCGCAACGACGGGCTGCAGTCGGAGGAATTCAACTTCGGCGCGCACTACCGCAGCGCGGACGGCGAGCTGTTCTTCGGCGGCCACAACGGCTACAACGCCTTCCGTCCCGACGGCATCGAGCGCGCCGGGTCGCCGCCGCCGCTGATGCTGACCGGCGTCTTCAGGGGCAACGAGCCGCTGCGCGCCGGCGAGCCGATCGACCCCGAGGAAGGTATCGAGATCGGCCACCGCGACGACACGGTCTCCTTCGAATTCGCGGCGCTCGACTTCGCTGCGCCGGCTCGCAACCAGTACCGCTACAAGCTCGAGGGCTTCGACGGCGAGTGGATCGAGCTCGGCAACCGCCGGCGCGTGACCTACACGGACCTCGATGCGGGCAGCTACCTGCTGCGCGTACAGGCGGCCAACAGCGCCGGCATCTGGAACGAGGCCGGCCTGTCCGTGCCGCTCGCGGTACGGCCCGCGCCGTGGAACACCTGGTGGGCCTGGCTCGGTTACGGCATTGCGTTCCTGGGCCTCGTGCTCGCGACCTGGTACGGCCATCGCCGCAAGATCGCGCGCGAGGAAGAATACAGCCGCCGGCTCGAGCTCGAGGTGCGCGAACGCACCGGCAAACTGCTCGAGCGCAACCGCCAGCTCAACCAGCTCAACCACACGCTGCAGCAGAGCAGCCTGAGCGATCCGCTCACCGGCCTGCGCAACCGGCGCTTCGTATTCGAGGAGGTCTCGCGCGATCTCGAGGTCGCACGGCGCAAGCACGGCAACGAGCGCGACGGCATCGACGCGCGCGGCGCCGCGGACCTGGTCTTCATGATGATCGACCTAGATCACTTCAAGCCGGTCAACGACACCTTCGGCCATGCGGCCGGCGACGAGATGCTGCTGCAGGTTCGCGACGTCCTGCTCGGCGCCTGCCGGCGCTCCGACTTCGTCGTACGCTGGGGCGGTGACGAATTCGTGGTCATTGCCAAGCAGGCGCTGCCGGGCGAATCCGAGGCGCTGGCCGAGCGCATCCGCTCGCGCATCGAGGCGCACAATTTCGAACTCGAGAGCGGCCAGCTGGTGCGCACGACCTGTTCGATCGGTTTCGCCCAGTACCCGCTGTTCCGGGCCAAGGACGACGACGCGAACCTCGACCAGATTCTCGGCCTCGCCGACAGCCTGATGTACGAGGCCAAGAAGGTGCGCAACGCCTGGGCCGGGCTGCTGAGCCCGACCGAGGCCGTCGCCAGCTTCGATGTAGACAACACGAGCTTCGAGCCGACGTCGCTGCTGTTCCAGGCGCGACGCGCGGCGGGCAACGCGGGCGCCGACATTGACGTCGGCTGCCACGAGCACGAGGCCCCGCGCCTCGCTGCGGTCCGCTGACGGTCGGGGGTGTTCGAGATGGGTGACAGCATCGAGAAATCGGCGACTCGCAGTGCAGCTCCGGACGCGCTGCGCGAAATTCGCAACCAGGAGGCACCTGGCGTGAGCAAAAAAACAATACTGGCAAGCACCCTGGCTATCGCCGGGCTGGTTACGACACTCGGCGGCGGAATCCCGCAAGACGCGGACCGCCACGGCCCGGTGCTCGCAGGAGAGCCGCCGGCCGCGGCAGCGGTCACCGCTCAGGCGGCGGCCGGCGCGGGCGACGCGGCGAGCGTGGCCCAGCGGGAACGCGGCGCGTTCTCGCGGCTGCACGGCGAGGTCGAGGCCATCATTGCTCCGTCCGCTGCCGGTCAACTCGTCAGCGATGCAGGTGACGCTGTACGGCAGGCCGCCGCCGGCAACGCCGGGGTCGCCGGGTTGGACGAGCCCGCTGTCGCGGCCGCGCGCGCGAAGATGAGTGACGAGGTCGCGATGCTCGCGATGCTCGGCGGCGACGGGCTGGTCGACCTGGTCGTCAGCTACGCTGATCGGCCCGACCTGTACGAGCGCGACCGGATCGAGAGCCTCGGCGGCATGATCGTGCGCGAGTACCGGACGCTCGGCATGCGCGCAATCCGCGTGCCGGCCAGCGCGCTCGACCAGTTCGCCCAGGAGGACGACGTGCAGCGCCTGTCTTTGGACGGCGGGGTCAGTGCCACCTCGATCGTCTCGCGGATCACGGCCGGCGAGCCGACGAGCGCGTCCGGCAACGTCGCATTCGACGGGACCGGCATCGGCGTGGCAATCATCGACTCGGGCGTCGCCGTTCACCACGACCTGCACGCAGGCTTCCGCCAGTACGACTTCACCGACGGCAAGTTCCCCGAGCCGACGATCGTCGACGGCGTGATTACCGACTACGGCGACGGGATCGTCGAGGACCGCTACGGCCACGGCACGCACGTCGCCGGCATCGTCAGCGGTTCGGGCGAGAACTCGAACGGCGAGTACCGCGGCATCGCGCGCGGCGTCAACCTGCTGTCGCTCAAGGTGCTGGACCATGGCGGCAAGGGCTCGATGTCCGACGTCATGGCCGCGCTCGACTGGCTGCAGCTGTACGGCAGCTACTTCAACGTCCGCGTCGTCAACATGTCGCTCGGCAAGGGCATCAGCGAGTCCTACGCGACCGACCCGCTGGTCATCGCCGTCGAGGCGCTGTGGGATGACGGCGTAGTCGTCGTCGCCGCGGCCGGCAACCTCGGCTACAACGGCGACATGACGATCAAGAGCCCCGGCAATTCGCGCAAGATCATCACGGTCGGCTCGCTGACCGATGCCGGCACGGAAGACTTCAGCGACGACTACGTCTCGAGCTTCTCGTCGCGCGGTCCGTCGGCCGGCGACCTGGTCCTGAAGCCGGACCTCGTGGCCCCGGGCAACCGGCTGGTTGCCGCGATTCCCGCGGCGTCGCACCTGCACGACACGATGATGACCCGCCAGGTGGACTGCAAGACCGGCAACTGCGCCGACGGCTACCTCGAGCTGTCGGGCACGAGCATGGCGACGCCGCTGGTCGCCGCGACGGCCGCGCTGATGCTGCAGAAGGAACCGTGGCTGACGCCGGGCACGATCAAGGCACGGCTGATGCGCTCGGCGCGCAAGATCGACGAGTCGCCGTTTGCAGCCGGTGCCGGCGTACTCGACGTGGACGCTGCGCTGAGCGAAACGGGCGTGGTGACGGGCGACGCGCTGTCGCCGCTGCTCGTCGTGCAGGAAGCCACGCTGCTGGCGCCCGCCGGCGTCATGCTCGAGGACACCGCGGATCTCTGGGGCGACACGACCTGGGCGAGCGGTTACCTGTGGGCCGACGGTTTCCTCTGGGCCGACAACGGGCTTGCGGCCGACGGCTACCTGTGGGCCGACGGCTTCCTCTGGGCGGACGGGTTCCTCTGGGCTGACGGCTTCCTCTGGGCGGACGGCTACCTGTGGGCCGACTCGGTCGGCGGCGGCGACAAGGCCCGCAACGCGCAGAGCAAGAACATCCTGTTCGGCGACTGATCGCCGCGGGCGGCCGCCCGCGGCACGGATCGAGGCCCGCGCCGGGAACGGCGCGGGCCTTTTCTTTGGCGTGGTGCCGGCCGGCTTTACATAACATACCGGCGCCTCGGCTTCCCTCCGCTATACTGCCCCAAGCTGCCGCGCGCCAGCGTCGGCCATAACAATAACGATGCGGAGGGATACCATGATCAGGACGACAAGAACCCTGGTTGCCGCTGGCCTGCTGCTGCTGGCCGGCGTCACACTGGCCGGCGACGGACAGCGCCAGCCTGGACTGAACCCGGCGGCTGCCGCCGAACTGCGCGAGGTCGGGCTCGACCGCTACGTCGGCCAGGCGCAGGTCATCTTCGAGAACGACATCGGCAACGGCTGGACCCAGCACACCTTCGATCCGGCGGGCGGCGCCGGGCCGCTGTGCATCGCCGGCACGCCGTATTCCGTTTACACGCGCATCCGCAACCCGAAGAAGGTCATGATTTTCCTGCAGGGCGGCGGCGCCTGCTGGCAGGACTTCTACTTCTGTAACGTGCTCGCGGAAGCGCAGGCACCGGATACCGTGAGCGAGTTCACCGGCGTCTTCGGCGACAGCTTCGAAGACGGGCCGCGGACAATCAAGAATCCGCTGAGGAACTGGTCGATTGTCTACCTGCCGTATTGCGACGGCTCGGTCTTCAACGGCGACAACGACGTGTTCGATCCCGCGTTCGGGCAGGCGATAGGCGTGCCGGAAGCCGTCGTGCGCTTCCACCGTGGCCTGCGCAACGCGACGGCCGGCATAGACATGGCGAAGTCGATGTTCCCCGGCGCCAAGAGGGTGCTGGTCGCCGGTTCCAGCGCCGGCGGCGTCGGCGCGGTCGGCATGGCGCCGTTCTTGACCCGGCTTGCCTTCGGCAATCGCGTCGACCTGCGCGTGTTCAACGACGCCGGCCCGGTCGCCGTCAACGTGTTCGACGTGCAGGCGGTGCTGCAGCGGGCCGCGGACTGGCAGTTCGGGCAGTTCTACCCGCCGAGCTGTCTCGGCTGCGACCCGCTGGGGCAGGGCGGCACGGCGCTGATCGACTGGCGCTTGTCCAACGACAGCGGAATCCGCGAGGCCTTCTACTCGACGGACGGCGACGGGACCAACCGTTTCTTCCTGCGCGTCCCGACCCAGGCCGACTACCGGGGGCTGCTGCTCTCCGAGCATGGCGCGCTGAACGCGGCGCACCCGGACCGCTACAAGCGCTTCATCCGCAGCGGCGACGCGCGCCACATCGCGCTGCAGGACGACCAGTACTACCTGAACCGCGCCGACGACACGCGGCTGGTCGACTGGATGGGCGCGTTCCTGCGCGCGCGCGGCAACGCGGGTCCCTGGCAGGACATCGTCGAGGACTTCGTGCCGCTGCCGGCACCCTGACGCTCAGGCACCCCGCGGCGCCTGGCCGCGGGGTGCAGCGTTCTCCCGCAGGAACTCCCCGAGCATCCTGAACTCCTCGGCGCGGCCGCTGCCCTTGCGCCAGGCGAGCCCGACCGTGCGGCTGCTCCGCTCGCCGACCGGCGTCATGCGCACCTTGGTATTGCGCAGGATCAGCGAGTCGCGCGCCATCTCCGGCAGGAAGGTGATGCCGAGGTCCGCATCGACCATTTCCACCAGCGTCAGCAGGCTCGATGCCGCAAAGCGCCGGATCTTCGCCGAATCCTTGAGCTTGCAGGCAGCGAGTGCGTGCTCGCGCAGGCAGTGGCCGTCTTCGAGCAGCAGCACGCTGTCCGCGTGCAGGCGATTGATGCGGTAGTTGTCCGGGTCGACGCGCTCGGTCCCTTCGCGGTAGGCGAGGAAAAAACGATCGTCGAACAGCGCCAGCGTCTCGACGCTACGCAGGTCGTAGGGCAGTGCCAGCAGCAACAGGTCCAGTTCGCCGTCGAGCAGCTTCTCGTGAATGAGCTGGGTCTGGCCCTCGTGCAGGTACAGCGTCAGCTTCGGCCAGCGGCGGCGCAGCGTCGGCAGCACCGCCGGCAGCAGGAACGGCGCGATCGTCGGGATGACGCCCAGCCGCAGATCGCCGGACAGCGGCTCGCGGCGTTCGCCGGCGATCTCGACCAGGCCGTCCAGGTCCCGCAGCACCAGGCGCGCCTGCACCTCGACCTCCCGGCCGACGGCGGTGATCGTGACCTGCCGGTTCGTGCGATCGACCAGCTGGGTAGCGAGCAGCGTCTCGAGCTCCCGGATCGCCGTGCTGAAGGCCGACTGCGACACGAAGCAGGCTGCAGCCGCATTGCCAAAATGTCCGTGCTCGGCGAGCGCGACGAAGTAGCGCAACTGCTTGACGGTAGGGTATTTCACGGGATCTCCGAACTATTCATAAAATCGATCATAGTATGATAAATAAACCATTTTATTTAACAAGTAGGCCCGCCTATCATGCCTGCAGTTTCCGGCGACACGGGAGTTGCGCCATGCAGGTCAACACCGGGATCAGCGAAGAATCCCGCCAGCAGATCGCCGGCCACCTGGCGCGGCTGCTGGCTGACACCTACACGTTGTATCTCAAGACGCACAACTATCACTGGAACGTCACGGGTCCGCTGTTCAACACGCTGCACCTGATGACCGAGCAGCAGTACACGGAGCTGGCGGCCGCCGTCGACGAGATCGCGGAGCGCATTCGCGCGCTCGGCCTGAAGGCGCCCGGCAGCTACGCCGAGTTCTCGAAGCTCGCCTCGGTCGACGAGGCGAAGGGCGGCGAGAGTGCCGAGCAGATGATCGAGCAGCTAGTGCTCGGCCAGGAGGCGGTCGTGCGCACCGCGCGCAGCGCCATAGAGCCGGCCGATGCAGCGAACGACGAGCCCACGCTCGACCTGTTGACGCAGCGCATGCAGATCCACGAGAAAAACGCGTGGATGCTGCGCAGCATGCTGGAATCCTGAAACCATTAGTACCGACACGAGGAGGAGATACGAAATGTTAGAGAATCGCGAAGGGCAACGCGTCCCGCAGGCGAAATTCCGCACCCGCGTAGACCACGACTGGGTAGACCTGAGCACGGACGACGTGTTCAAGGGCAAGACCGTCGTCGTGTTCTCGCTGCCTGGTGCTTTCACGCCGACCTGCTCGTCATCGCACGTGCCGCGTTTCGACCAGCTGGCCGAGCGCTTCCGCCAGCTCGGCGTCGACGAGATCGTCTGCCTGTCGGTCAACGACGCCTTCGTCATGAACGAGTGGAAGGAAGCACAGAAGGCGAAGAACGTGCTGTTCCTGCCGGACGGCAACGGCCAGTTCACCGAGGGCATGGGCATGCTCGTCGGCAAGGAAGACCTCGGCTTTGGCAAGCGCTCCTGGCGCTACTCGATGCTGGTCAAGGACGGCATCATCGAGAAGATGTTCATCGAGCCCCAGGAGCCGGGCGACCCGTACGGCGTGTCCGACGCCGACACGATGCTCGAGTACCTCGCTCCGGACGCACCGAAGCCGCTCGACATCGCCGTGTTCTCGCGCAAGGGCTGCCCGCACTGTGCGCGTGCGAAGGGCCTGCTGCGTGACGCCGGCATCGCCTTCGAGGAGCTCGAGCTGAACCGCGAGTACACCGATCGCTCGCTGCGCGCCGTCGCCGACGCGACGAGCCTGCCGCAGGTGTTCATCAACGGCGCGAAGGTCGGTGGCGCGGACGACCTCGAGAAGTGGCTCAAGGAAAACAAGATCACCGAGGAGCAGCGCACCGCTGCCTGAGGAATCTCCCCCTCTGTGAGGCCTCTCCCCCCCGGCCTCAGGAGTCGTGGCCCGGCGCAAGCCGGGCCTTTTTTTGCGCCCCCGATCCGTGCGCCGCACCCGGTCGTCTCCTGTTATCCTGTCCCGCCCGCATTCCTGATCACTACGGAGCGAGACCGTGAGCAGCATTCCACTGAAAGACGCTTCCCTGCTGAAGACCGGCGCGTACATCGACGGCAGCTGGGTCGACGCCGACGACGGCAGCACCTACGACGTGGAAAACCCGGCGAACGGCCGGGTCATCGCGCAGGTGGCCCAGTGCGGCACGGACGAGACGCGGCGGGCGATCGAGGCGGCGGAACGCGCGATGCCGGCGTGGCAGCGCAAGTCCGCGAAAGAGCGCTCGGACCTGCTGCGCGAGCTGTTCCGGCTGATGATGGACGCGCAGGAAGACCTGGCGCAGATCATGACGGCGGAACAGGGCAAGCCGCTCGCGGAATCCCGCGGCGAAGTCGCCTACGGCGCCAGCTTCATAGAGTGGTTCGCCGAGGAAGCCAAGCGCGTCTATGGCGACACGATCCCGGGTCCGGACACGGACAAGCGTATCGTCGTGATCCGCCAGCCGGTCGGCGTCGTCGCCTGCATCACGCCGTGGAATTTCCCGAACGCGATGCTCGCGCGCAAGATTGCCCCGGCGCTGGCCGTGGGCTGCACGGTCGTCTGCAAGCCGGCGAACGCAACGCCGCTGTCCGCCAATGCGTTCGCGGAGCTCGCCGAGCGTGCCGGCATCCCGGCCGGCGTCGTCAACATCGTGAGCGGCAGGACCTCCGACATCGGCGAGGAGATGACGTCGAACCCGGTCGTGCGCAAGCTGACCTTCACCGGCTCGACACCGGTCGGCAAGAAGCTCGTTGCCGACTGCGCGAAAACGATGAAACGCACGTCGATGGAACTCGGTGGCAACGCCCCGTTCATCGTCTTCGACGACGCCGACCTCGAGGCAGCCGTCGACGGCGCGATCGCGTCGAAGTTTCGCAACGCCGGCCAGACCTGCGTCTGCGCGAACCGGATTCTCGTGCAGGACGGAATCTACGACGCCTTCGCGGCGAAGCTCGCGGAAAAGACGAAGCAGCTCAAGGTCGGCGACGGCACCGAGGAAGGCGTCGAGATCGGCCCGCTGATCAACGAGAAAGCCGCGAACGACGTGCTCGAGTTCATCGAGGACGCCGTCGGCGCAGGCGCCTCCGCCGTCGCCGGCGGCGGACGCTCGGATCTCGGCAGCTGCTTCATCCAGCCGACCGTGCTGACGAACGTGAACGACCGCATGCGGGTGTTCCGCGAGGAAATCTTCGGGCCAGTCGCGCCGCTGTTCCGCTTCAAGACCGAGGAAGAAGCAATCCGCATGGCGAACGACACCCCGTTCGGCCTCGCCAGCTATTTCTACGCCCGCGACATGGGCCGGGTCTGGCGCGTCGGCGAGGGGCTCGAATACGGCATCGTCGGCATCAACACCGGTCTCATTTCGAATGCAGCCGCGCCGTTCGGCGGCGTCAAGGAGTCGGGCCAGGGCCGCGAAGGCTCGAAGTACGGCATGGACGACTATCTCGAGATCAAGTACCTGTGCATGGGCGGCGTCGACGCCTGACAGGCCGCCCCGCGTCGATGTCCGATTCCGGCCAATCGACCCGTTCGGCGCGCGTATACTGGCGCTTCCTGACCGGAGTGCCGCCTTGCACGAAGAAATTCTCGACCGGGCCCGGCTGGCCCGCGACCCGCGCTTCGACGGACGATTCTTCGTCGGCGTGCGCACGACCGGCATCTACTGCCGGCCGGTCTGCCCGGCCGTCGCGCCGCGGCGTGAAAACGTCGAGTTCTTCCCGAGCGCGGCCGCCGCCGGCGAGGCCGGCTACCGGCCGTGCCTGCGCTGCCGGCCGGAAAGTGCGCCCGGTTCGCCGGCCTGGGCAGGGACGTCGACGACCGTCCGCCGCGGCCTGCGCCTGATCGACGCCGGCGCCCTCGACGCGGACAGCGTCGAGCGGCTCGCCGAGCGGCTCGGCGTCACGAGCCGCCACCTGCACCGGCTGTTCACGACGCACGTCGGCGCCTCGCCGCTCGCGGTCGCGCAGACCCGCCGCCTGCACTTCGCGAAGCGGCTGGTCGACGAGACGCAACTGCCGCTCGGCGACGTCGCGATCGCGGCCGGCTACGGCAGCGTGCGCCGCTTCAATGACGCGTTCCGGCGCAACTGGGGACGCCCGCCGCGCGAGCTGCGCCGGCAGCGCCGGCAGCCGGCAGTCGACGGCGCGACGCTGACCGTGACGCTGCCGCGCCGCGAGCCCTACGCCTGGTCGCAGGTGACGGACTACTACGCGCTGCGTGCGATTCCCGGCGTCGAGGAGTGCACGGCCGGCGTCTACCGCCGGGCACTCGTCGTCGGCGACGCCGATGCAATCGTCGAGGTGCGCGACGGCCCCGCGGGCTGCCTGCGCCTCGGTCTCGGCAACGTGCCGGCCGAGCGCCTGTTCGATCTCGTACGAACGGCGCGCGACGTGTTCGACACCGATGCGCCGACGCACGAGATCGCGGAGGCGCTCTCCGTCGATCCGC
The DNA here is from genome assembly GCA_937925605.1 of uncultured Woeseia sp. Lineage (GTDB taxonomy): Bacteria > Pseudomonadota > Gammaproteobacteria > Steroidobacterales > Woeseiaceae > Woeseia. The sequence continues at coordinate 9,490 of CALALV010000193.1, read as the reverse complement.
GCCTGCGCGGTCTGCTCGAACGGCTGCCGGGCGTGCGCGTCCCCGGCGCCTGGGACGGCTTCGAACTCACCGTGCGCGCGATCCTCGGCCAGCAGATCTCGGTGCGCGCGGCGACGACGATCGCGGGTCGCATCGTTGCCCGTTACGGCACGCCGCTCGCGAGGCCGTCAGGCGCGCTGACCCACCTGTTTCCGACCGCTGAGAAGCTGCGCCGCGCTCGCTTCAGCCGCATCGGGCTCGTGCAGAGCCGCGCGCGGACACTCCGCCAGCTCGCGGCCGCCGTCTGCGACGGCGACGTGCATTTCGACCCGCTGCAGGACGCGGACGACTTTCGCCGCCGCCTGACCGCGATTCGCGGCATCGGCGACTGGACGGCGCAATACGTCATGCTGCGCGCACTGAAACATCCCGACGCGCTGCCCTCGTCGGACCTCGGGCTGATCCGGGCGCTCGAGCCGGGGCGGCGGGTCACGCCGCGCGAGCTCGAAGCGCGCGCGGAAGCCTGGCGACCCTGGCGGGCGTACGGAGCAATGCTCCTGTGGAGCGCCGCGTAGCAGGGCGCAGGATGGCATTTCGCGCGACGCTCCCCTGGAGCGCCGCGGCGCAAGACGGAGGATGAGACCGTGTATTACCGCTACCTCTCCACCCCGATCGGCGACCTGCTGCTCGCCGGCACGGACTCGGCACTGACGCTGATCAGCTTCCCCGAGGGCAGCGGCCGGCGCGATCCTGGACCGGACTGGATATTTTCGGAGAAGCCGTTCGCCGAGGCTGCCGCGCAGCTCACCGCCTATTTCGCCGGCGAGCGCCGCGAGTTCGACCTGCCGCTGGCGCCCGGCGGCACCCGCTTCCAGCGCCGCGTGCTCGACGAAGTCCGGAAGATCCCATACGGAACAACGACTTCCTACGGCGAGATCGCGCGCCGCATCGGTCGCCCGAGCGCGCTGCGCGCGGTCGGCCGGGCAAACGGCTGGAACCCCCTGCCGATCGTAATCCCCTGCCACCGGGTGGTCGGCGCCGGTGGCGAGCTGACCGGCTTCGGCGGCGGGCTCGAGGCCAAGGAGGCCCTGCTGCGCCACGAACTGGAGCACAGCGGCCTGCTGCGCCAGGCGACGCCGGATCAAATGTAGCGTGTTCGCAACATCCGTGACCGTGCGGTTTTCGACCCGGCACCGGGGCAATGCGCGAACTTGTTACATTATTTGAAAGCTTTCAGTACCATACGCCCCTTGAGAATTCGAAACCGGATTCGGTGCCGGCGCGCCCGCGCTGTTGTTGCCGAAACAACGACCGGTTCGTGAGCTTCGGCACTGGATGGAGAGCCAATCATGCACATCACGTTGAGGGTCAGTCAGGGGGTCGTACTGGCCGCACTTGCGCTGGCAGCCTGGCCGGCGGCGGCGCAGACCGAGAACCGCACGGCTGACATTCTTCTCGAAGAAATCATCGTCACCGGCACCAAGCGCGCCGGCGGCATCGACGTCCAGGACGCTCCGGTAGCCATCACGGCCTACAACGAGTCGCAACTCGACGCGATGCACATCCGTGACGTCACCGCGATCGGCTACTCCGCGCCGAGCGTGCAGCTGGAAGACATCGGCACGGCGCGCGGCACGGCGAACTTCTCGATCCGCGGCCTCGGTATCAACAGCTCGATCCCGTCTATCGACCCGACGGTCGGCGTGTTCGTCGACGGCATGTACCTCGGCATCAACGCCGGCGTCGTGCTGGACATCTTCGACCTCGAGGGCATCGAGGTGCTGCGCGGACCGCAGGGCCTGCTGTTCGGCAAGAACGTGACCGGCGGCGCGGTGCTGCTGCGCACGACGCGGCCCAGCGACGAGTTCCGCTTCAAGGGCCGCCTCGCGACCGAGACCGGCGACAACCAGTACGCGTCGGCCATCGTCTCCGGCCCGCTGAGCGACGAGCTGCGCGGCAAGTTCGCCGTGCACTACAACGACGACGGCGGCTATTTCACGAACCTCGCCACCGGCGCGGACCACGGCCTCGCGCAGACCGCGCTGTATCGCGGCGCGCTGGACTGGACGCCGACGGACCGCATCGGCGTGCTGCTGCGCCTCGAGTACGGCGACTCCGAGGGTGACGGCCCGGCCTCGCAGAACCAGGGCCTGTTCGGCACCGAGAGCTTCGACTTCTCGATCGACGAGCCCGGCCGCTACGACAACCAGTGGAACCAGGCGATCCTCGAGACGACCTTCGACGTCGACTTCGGCGACGGCCAGATCGTCAACATTCTCGGCTGGCGCGACTACGAATCGGCGACGCTCGGCGATATCGATGCATCCGCTTCGAGCATCACGGTGCCGCCGCCGTTCCCGCAGATCTTCTTCTTCCATGCGCCGGCGCTGACCGAGCAGGACCAGGTGTCGAACGAGCTGCGCTATTCCGGCAGCTTCGACAACGTCTACCTGACGACCGGCATCTACTATTTCACGCAGGATCTCCTGTACCTCGAGAACCGGCTGATCCCGCCGGCCGGCCTGAACATCACCGGCGGCGGCACGCAGGAATCCGACACGGTCGCGGTCTTCGCGTCCGCGGATATCGCGCTGAACGACGCGTTCACCCTGAACCTCGGCGCGCGCTACACGCGCGAGGAGAAGGAAGCCGCGATCGCGACGATCCTGTTCAACACCTGCTCGATCGCCGACCGCGGCTGCTTCGCGACCGACCTGAACGACTCGCGGTCCTGGAACAACTTCACGCCGAAGATCGGCCTGCAGGTACAGCCGAACGACACGACCCAGCTCTACGGTTTCTGGACCAAGGGCTTCCGTTCGGGAGGCTACAACATGCGCCACACGGCGGCCGCAATCCCGAACCAGAGCTTCGATGACGAAGAGCAGAGCTCGTTCGAAGTCGGCGTCAAGAAGGACTTCGCCGACGGCCGCGTCCGGGTCAACGCGGCGGCCTACTACAACACGATCGAAGACATGCAGCGCGAGGTGAACCTGTCCGACCCGGTGGTCGGCGTCGTGCAGCTGATCCGCAACACGGCGGACGCGACGATCACGGGCGTGGACCTCGAGGCCAGCTGGGTCATTTCCGACTCGCTGTACCTGACGACGAGCCTCGGCTACGTCGACGGCCAGTATGACGAGGTGAGCTTCGACCTGAACGGCGACGGCGTCGTCGACCGCAATGACCGCGAACTCGAACTGCCGCGCCTCGCGCCCTGGTCCTACGGTGCGCAGCTGACCTACACCCGCGACTACTCGTGGGGCGGCCTGACGGTGCAGGGCAGCGGCTATCGCCGCGACCCGGCGAAGTACACCGACAACAACCGCGGTTCGCTGCGGGCCGCGGACATGTTCGACGCGAACATCATCGTCGACCTGATGGACGGCCGCCTGAGCCTGTCGGCCTTCGGCAAGAACCTGAAGGACGAGGTGACGATCGGCGGCGACACCCAGCTGCCGGCGAACTTCCCGGGCGGTCCGGCGTTCTTCTACCCGCCGCTGGCCGGCCCGAAGGCGACCTTCTCGCCGCTGAACAAGGGCCGCATTTACGGCTTCGAGCTGATCTACCGCGTCGAGTAAGCGCGGACTCTGCGAGTACGAAAAGCCCCGGCTTCGGCCGGGGCTTTTTTTTTTGCGGGAACGTCGCCGGACGCCGGCTCCGGGCCGCTTCAGTCGACGTCCGCGAGCCGGACGATCTGCTTGCCGACGTTGCCGCCTTTCAGCATGTCGATGAAGGCCTGCGGGGCGTTGTCGATGCCGTCGACGCGCGTCTCGCGATAGCGCAGGCGGCCTTCCTCGAGCCAGACGCTCGCCTTGCGCACGTACTCGAGGCAGGCGTCGCGATCGTCGGTCACGATGAAGCCGCGCACCGTCAGCCGGCGGCCGATGATCAGCCCCATGCCCCGCGGACCCGGCTCCATCCGCTCGTCGTTGTAGCTGCTGATCATGCCGCACAGCGCGATGCGCCCGAAGTTGCGCATGTTCCACAGCGCGCCCTCGAAGATCTCGCCGCCGACGTTCTCGAAGTCGACGTCGATGCCGTCCGGGCAGACGCCGGCAATGCTCTTCGCCACGTTGTCGCTGTTCCGGTAGTTGAATACCGCGTCGTAGCCGAACTCGTCCTGGCACAGCGCGACCTTCTCGTCGGAGCCTGCACAGCCGGTGACGCGGCAGCCGTGAATCTTCGCGAGCTGCCCGACCACGCTGCCGACGGCACCGGAGGCCGCGGACACGAACACGGTCTCGCCCGCCTTCGCGGCGCCGATCTTCATCAGGCCGACCCAGGCGGTCATGCCCGGCATGCCGAGAATGCCGAGGTGGTAGGACAGCGGGACGGCGCCGCGCTCGATCTTGTGCAGCCCGCTGCCGTCGGAAACCGAGTAGTCTTCCCAGCCGAGCATGCCGCTGACGTAGTCGCCCTCGGCAAAGGCCTCGTTACGGCTGGCGACGACCCGGCCCACGACGCCGCCCTCGAGCACCTCGCCGAGCCCGAACGGCGGCACGTAGGACTTGCGGTCGTCCATGCGGCTGCGCATGTAAGGGTCGACCGACAGGAAGAGGTTGCGCACGAGCAGTTCACCGTCGGCCGGTTCCGGCACCGCTTCCTCGGTGAGGGTGAAATTCTCGCGGCTCACCCAGCCCTGCGGGCGGCTGGCCAGCCGTACCTGGCGATTCTTTTCGTTCGACATGCCCGTTGCTCCGAATGGCTGCGGGCACAGGGTACCGCAGGCGGCCGCGCGCGGTCGCGTCAGAGCGTGCGGTCCTGCAGCGCCAGCACCGCGGGCGTGGGTTCCGCGCCCGGCAGCAGCCGGTCGTCGTCGACGAGGCGCCCGATCGTCGTCGTCAGCGGCAGCACGCCGGCCCAGACCGGGATCTCGTAGTCCTCCTCCTCGTCGACCGGCAGGCCGGCCGAGATCTTGGCCGAGGCCTCGTCGATCGCGACCGCGATGACCCCGGTCATGCGGACTTCCTTCTCGAGCGGCGCGCGCAGTTCGGCCCAGCGCCCGGGCATCAGGTGTTCGCTGATCGCGCGCATCGCGTGCAGCTTGGCCTCGTCGCCTTCCACCAGCGCCGGTTCCCCGTACACGGTGACCGAGCGGTAGTTCATCGACGAGTTGAACGCCGAGCGGGCCAGCACGATGCCGTCCAGCAGCGTGACGTTGATCGCCACCCGCTCCGTCGCCTCGAGCAGGCGGATGACCCGCGCCTTGCGCGCGCCGTGCAGGTAGAGCGTTTCGCCGTCACGCGCGTAGATCATCGGCACGACGACCGGCTCGCCGTCCTGCACGAAGGCCGCGTGCGCGACGAGGCCGCTGTCCAGGATGCGGTGCACGGTGGCGCGGTCGTAGGCCGCCTTGTCCTTGAGCTGGCGCACGCGGTTGCGGCGCTCGACCCGGTAGTCCTCTGCCATGATTTCCCCCGAATGATCAGTGCAGGAAGCGCGGTGCCAGCGTCAGCGCGACGGCCGACACGAGCACGACGCCGATAAGATTCAGTACCAGCCCGGCGCGCGCCATCTTCGGAATGGTCAGCATGCCCGAGCCGAACACGATCGCGTTCGGCGGCGTGGCGACGGGCAGCATGAAGGCGCAGCTCGCGGCCAGCGTGACCGGCACGGTCAGCACGATCGGGTCGATGCCTGCCTCGATCGCGATGGCGCCGACGACCGGCAGGAAGGTGGCCGTCGTGCCGATGTTGCTGGTCAGCTCGGTCAGGAAAATGATCAGACCGGCAACCAGCGCCACGAGCAGCGGCAGCGGCAGCGTGCCGAGCGTGTTCAGCGCGTCGCCGATCCAGGCCGCGAGCCCGGTGTCGCTGACCGCGCTGGCGAGCGCGAGCCCGCCGCCGAACAGGTACAGGATGCCCCAGGGCAGCTTCTCCGCGTACTCCCAGCGCAGCAGCAGCGGGTCGTCCTCCTTCGCGCCGCTCGGGATCAGGAACAGCGCGATCGCGCCGGCCATCGCGATGCCGGAATCGTCGAGCGCCGACAGCCCGGGCAGCTTGACCAGCAGCGGCCGCAGGATCCAGGTCGTCGCCATCAGCACGAACACGACGGCCACGCGCTTCTCCGGCACCGAGATCGGCCCCAGGTCCTCCTTCATTCGGCGCAGCGCAGCGCGGCCCTCGGCCGAGGTCCGGAAGTCGACGCGGAATACCCAGCGGGTCAGCGCGACCCAGGCGAGCGGCAGCAGCATCGCCGACAGCGGCAGCCCGACCAGCATCCAGCTCGCGAAATCGATCGAGCGGCCGTAGTTGTCGAGCATGAAGGCGGCCATCATCGCGTTCGGGGCGGTGCCGACCAGCGTCGCCATGCCGCCGATTGTCGCCGCGTAGGCGACGCCGAGCAGCAGCGCGTACTGGAAATCGTGCTTCGCGTCCTCGTCGAGCGAGCCTACGGTCGCGTGGATGACCGTGATGATCGACACCGCGATCGGCAGCAGCATCATCGTCGTCGAGGTGTTCATGACCCACATGCTGAGCAGCGCGCTCGCCAGCATGAAGCCGCCGACCAGCGAGCGGCCGTTGCCGCCCGTGTACTGCAGCACCGTCAGCGCGATCCGCCGGTGCAGGTTCCAGCGCTGCATCGCGAACGCCACGATGAAGCCGCCGAGGAACAGGAAGATGACCTTGTTCGCGTAGTGCGGCGCGGTGTCGCCGATGTCCGCGATGCCGAGCAGCGGGAACAGCACCAGCGGCAGGAACGCGGTGATCGCGATCGGCACGGCCTCCGTCGCCCACCAGACCGCCATCAGCAAGCCCATCGCAGCCGTCGTCCACGCGGCCGGCGACAGGCCGTCCGGCACGTCGCTGACCAGCAACGCCGTGGCCAGCAGCGGCCCGAGCGCCAGTCCGACCCACTGGTGCCGTGCGCGTCCCTTCGCTGTTGCGTCCGTCACCTGCGATTCACCCCTCGCGTACCGACAAGCCGCCAAGGGTACCGGAGCCGACCGGGGCGGACGAGCCTCGTCGTCGCCGCCCGCTTCGACGCGGCCAGGGCACATCTTGCGAGAGGTTAGCCAAGGACCACAAGATGTAGTAGCATCGCCCGCGTACCAACCCGGTACGCACGGAGATGGGGTGTCTTAAGGCAAGTTCGTCGCCGTCGCGGGCGCGGAAGCCCGTTGCGGACAGTGGCCGGATGCGATCCCTCTCGTCCGCCGGTCGCCCAGATGCTGCACCCGGAGCAGCGTCCGCTTGACGACGGGACGAATCGACAGGGGCGGGCAATACCACTCTGACAGGATCCGATAGGGACGTCGGCCGGCAGAACCTGCCTCGATCGCGCCGACGGCACCTTCCGCTTGAAGCCGCCCGTTCGCGGGCGGCTTTTTTAATGCCGGCGCGACGGCGCTCGCCAGCAGGCCGGCCGCTTGTGTAAGGTCTCGGACCATCCCGACCCGGAGCACCGCCCATGCAGAACCCGAACGAGCGCCCGGCCGGCCTGTCGCAGAGCGCCTACGTGCCGCTCGCCGACGGCGAGGAGTACCAGCCCTACGTGCCGGCGGACGTCGCGCCGCCCGAGTTCACGCTAAAGGCCCTGCTGCTCGGCGTCTTTTTCGGCATCGTGTTCGGCGCCGCCAACGCCTACCTCGGCCTGCGCGCGGGCCTGACGATCAGCACCTCGATCCCGGTCGCCGTCATGACCGTGGCCGCGTTCAAGGCGCTCGAGTCGGTCGGCCACGGCGGGCACATCCTCGAGGCGAACCTGTCGCAGACGATCGGCTCGGCCTCGAGCTCGCTCGCGAGCGGCGTGATCTTCACGCTGCCGGCCCTGTTCCTGTGGGGCCTCGCGCCCGGCCTGCTGCAGATGACGCTGCTCGCGATGTGCGGCGGCCTGATCGGCATCCTGTTCATGATCCCGCTCAGGCGCCTCCTGATCCGGGGCGAGCACGGCCGGCTGCCGTATCCGGAAGGCACCGCCTGCGCCGAGGTGCTGGTCGCGAACGAGGTCGGCGGGAAGAATGCGCGCTACGTCTTCTACGGCCTCGGGCTCGGCGCCTTCTTCAAGTTCCTGACCTCGTGGCTGCAGGTGCTGCCGGGCTCGGTCGCGGCGAAACTGCCGTTCATCCGCAAGGGCGAGGTCGGCATGGATCTGTCGGCCGCGCTGTTCGGCGTCGGCTACATCCTCGGGCCGCGCATCGCGGCGGTCATGGTCGGCGGCGGGCTGCTGGCCTGGGTGGTCATCATCCCGGGTATCAACGCGTGGGGCGACGCCTTCACCGCGCCGGTCTTCCCGGAGACCGTGCGCCTGATCCGCGACATGTCGCCGGCCGAGCTGTGGACGCGCTACGTGCGCTACATCGGCGCCGGCGCCGTGGCGACCGCCGGCATCATCACGCTGATCCGCTCGATCCCGGTCATGCTGCAGAGTTTCCGCATCGGCGCCGGCGAGCTGTCGCAACGCGTCGGCGGCGACGACAGCCCGGCGGTGGTGAGCCGCACGGACAACGACCTGCCGCTGCGCTTCGTCGGCCTCGCGCTGCTCGGCGTCGCGCTGGTGCTGGCCTTCGTGCCCGCCGTGTTCGGCGATATCGGCGGCCTCGCGATCCGGATGGTCGCAGCGGTCTGCGTCGTCGTGTTCGCGTTCTTTTTCGTGACCGTCGCCTCGCGCATCGTCGGCCTGGTCGGCGTGACCTCGAATCCCACCAGCGGCATGACCATCGCTTCGCTGCTCGGCACCGCCGGCGTGTTCCTGGTGATGGGCTGGACGGACCTGGCCGGCAAGGCCGGCGCGCTGACCGTCGGCTGCGTCGTCGCGATCGCCGCGTCCATCGCCGGCGACACCTCCCAGGACCTCAAGACCGGCTTCCTGCTCGGCGCGACGCCGCGCCGGCAGCAGACCGGCGAACTGATCGGAGTGCTGACCTCGGCGACCTTCGTCTGCCTGTCGGTGCTGCTGCTCGCGAACACGTTCGGCTTCGGCGGCACCGAGCTGCCGGCGCCGCAGGCAACGCTGATGAAGCTGGTCATCGAGGGCGTGCTGGACCAGCAGCTGCCCTGGGGCTTCGTCGCGCTCGGCATCGGGCTCGCGCTCGCCTGCGAACTGCTCAAGATCCCGTCGCTGCCGTTCGCGGTCGGCGTTTACCTGCCGGTGTCGACTATGACGCCGCTGTTCCTGGGTGGCCTGCTGCGCGGCTTTTTCGAGCGCCGCGCCGCGTCGGCCGAACAGGCGGCGGACCGCCGCGAGCGCGGCATCCTGCTCGGCAGCGGGTTCGTCGGCGGTGAGGGTCTGCTCGGCGTCGGCATCGCCGCCGTGGCCTTCGTCCAGGGCGCCAAGCCGGCGGGTTTCGGCACCGACTGGCTCGGCGCGCCGGGGCTCGTGCCGTTTGCCGGGCTGGTCGCGTTCGGTTTCCTCGTTGCGGGTTTCGCGCGGCTGGTGCAGCGGCGCTAGGGCCCGATTGCGCGGTGCCTGCCCCGGGTTCGGTGGTTGCGGAGGCGCGACCCCGGGGCCGCCTTTGCAGGGACGCTGTGAATACGTCCCTGTACGCTCCGGGCTCGGCATCCCTGCC
>CALALV010000192.1 GCA_937925605.1 uncultured Woeseia sp. | reverse complement strand
AGGCATTCGAGCAGGCGCGCCACGGCGCCGGGCAGCGGCTCGCCGCCCGCCGTGCGCTGCGGCAGGCCGCCGTCGCCGGGCGGCGCATTGAACAGCATCTCGTGCAGCAGCACGCCGAAGGCGTAGACGTCGTCGGCCGGGTGTGCGGGCTCGCCCGCGCGCTGCTCCGGACTCGCCGCGGCCGGCGTACCGCCGCCACCCCGTTCGCCCGCCCGGCGCGCGACGCCGAAATCGGCCAGGTATGGCGCGCCGCGTCCGTCCAGCAGCACGTTTCGCGCCGTGAGGTCGCCGTGCACGATGTCCTTGCCGTGCGCGTAGCGCAGCGCATCGGCCAGCAGTCCGGCCGGACGCAGGATCGCGTCGAGGCCCTTGCCGGCCAGCTCCTGGAACGGCGGGCCGTCGAGGTACTGCAGCGCGTAGCAGGGGCGGGATTCGTCGTCGTGGTATTCGAAGACGCGGACGATGTGCGGGTGCATCAGGCGCGATGCGCGGCGCCACTCGTCGTGGAAGCGCCGGCGATGGCCTTCGTCCGCGGCCAGCCCCGGGTCGAGGAACTTGAGCGCGACGACCGCGCCCGCGCGGCTGTCATCGGCTGCCCACAGTTCAGCCATGCCGCCGCGCCCGAGCAGGCGCCTGAGCGTGTAGCGGTCGGCCAGCCGTGAGCCTTCGGTGAGATCCTGCATCCGGATGACGGCGGTCAGTCGGTTCCGGGAACCGTCCTGGCGGGCACGCCGACGTCGATGTCGTTCGAGAAACCGGTCTCGAGCTGGTAGATGTCGCGCAGCAGCTTGCGCCAGCTCTCGTACTGCGCCTCCGCCGTGCCGGTGAGCCTGCGGGTCTGGCCCTCGACCTGCACGGTCAGGGGCGCAGCCTCGGCGATGAAGGACTCGGACAGCTCGCGGATGTCCGCGCGGTACATGTCGGCCGACTGGCGCAGGCGCCAGGCGCTGATGACGGTCTGGATGCCGCGATCGATGCCGACGGCCTGGGTCACGCGCTTGGCGTTGCGTCGCGAGCGGCTCGAGCTGTCGGTGTCCATGCTCAGCGAACCGGCCACGACCACGACGCCGAGCAACGCGCGCATCGTCGACGAGCGCTTGACCTGGCGGATGCTGACCTCGTTCTCGCGCGCCTTCTTGCGCCAGCCCTCGTAGGGCAGCGCGACGCCGTAGTAGAAGTTCGCGTAGTGCTCGTTCAGCGTGTCGATGACGAGCCGGTCACGCTCGCGGATCTGCCGCAGGCGGTCGACCATGGGATCGTTTTCGGCCGGCAGGCGCACGAGCGAGGTACGCCCGTCCTCGTCGGTCGCAACGTAGTCGCCGTAGGCCGTCGGCGCCATGTCCGCGAAGAAGCGCATCTCGGCGACCTCGCGGATGCGCTCGATGTCGCGCGCCTCGAGGGTGCGCGCGTAGTCGCGCATGTCGTTGGCGATGTCGTTGAATATCTTCTGGTACGGGTCCTGCGTGCGGTCGCGGCCCATGTCGTAGGAACGCAGGCCGGTCTGCATATCGTAGTCACGCCGGAACCACTGCCGGCCGGTGGCGTCCTCGACCGTCACGCTGAGCTCGACGTACTCGCCGTTCGAGCGTTCGATCTCGCCGGTCAGCGTCACGTCGGTGAACACGTAGCGCGACGGGATGACGCGCACCGCGCCCCAGAAGCCGGTGCCCTGCAGCGTCGTCTTCAGGTGGTAGGGCAGGTAGCGCGCCTCGGCGCGCCGTATCTCCTCGTACACTCCGGATTTCTGCGGGTTGTTGTCTTCCTCGACGCCGGCGTCGAAATTGATGATGCCGACGTCGAGCAGCAGGTTCTCGGCGATATCGCGTTCGGCGACCGCGAGCTCGGTGTGCTCCGCCTGCACGACCTCCTGCACCGTGCAGCCGGTCGCCAGTCCAGAGAGCGCGACGAGCGCGAGCGCCGCCGGCGTTCCCGTCATGCTGCGCATCCTCATCCGCCGTTCATCCTTGCTGGCCGTATCCGTTCTCAAAGCTTGTTGTAGCGCCGGTATTCTTCCCACAGCCGCTCGCGCAGTTCCGGGTCGTCCTCGGCCAGCGCCGCCTCGCGCAGCTGCTTGGCGGCGATGTCCTCGCTGACGAGTTCAGGGATGTCCGCCGGGGGGCGCGCCTTGCGCTCCTCGTCGGTCATGCCGGCGACGCTCGGCGTCGAGCCGGCGCCGCCGGCGCCGCCCTGGCCCGCATCGGCGGACGGGTCGCCCGTGCCGCGCATCGCTTCCTGGCGACCGAGCCCGACGCCGCCACCACCACCGGCGCCGCGGCCGCCGCCGAAGCCCTCGGTGTCGCGGCCGACGGTCGAGATCTCGCGCTGTTCCTCGGCCAGCACCTCGTCGAAGCCGCCGACCGACTTCTCGAGTTCGCCTTCGA
>CALALV010000191.1 GCA_937925605.1 uncultured Woeseia sp. | reverse complement strand
AGGACGAGGCGGCGGTCGCCGAGCGGGCGGAGCGGCGCGAGCAGCTGGGCGCCGACCGCCGGCAGATGCCGCGGACCCGCGGCCGGCCGGACAAGCACACGCGGCGGCTGCTGCGGCAGCGCAACCGCGGCGACTGAGCAGCCTCCGGGTCCCCGTTCAGGCCCCGGCCGGCGGCGTACCGCGCGGCTTGCTTTATTTTTCGCCGGGCGGCCCCATACCCTTTGCTTACCCTGTAAAATCAGCCGATTAGCCCGGCCCGAGCCGGGTCCCGGCGCCGGGCTCGAGACCCGGACCTTCGAAGGAGCCGTATGAGAGATTTCACCGCGCAGCCCACCGTCAGCACCGACCCGTCCGGCACGATCAGCCGCCTGTACCTTGCCGACGAGACCGAGCTCGTCGCCGAGCTGGCCGCCGCGGCCGACGCCGGGGACGCGACCCGGCGGCTGATCCACGAAACGGCGGCCGGCCTCGTTCGTTCCGTGCGCGAGAAGTCTGCGAACGAGGGCGGCATCGACGCCTTTCTCGCGCAGTACGACCTGTCGTCCGAAGAGGGTGTACTGCTCATGTGCATCGCCGAGGCGCTGCTGCGCATCCCGGACGCCGACACGGCAGACCGCCTGATCGCCGACAAGATCACGGCCGCCAACTGGGAAGAGCACCTCGGCGCGAGCGACTCGCTGTTCGTCAACGCTTCGACCTGGGGCCTGATGCTGTCCGGGCAGATGCTGCGGGTAGGCGACGAGACGCGCCGCAACCCGGCCGAGACGCTGCGCAAGCTCGCCGGCCGGGCCGGCGAGCCGGTGATTCGCACCGCGATGCGCCAGGCGATGCGCATCATGGGCCACCAGTTCGTGATGGGGCGCGACATCGACGAGGCACTCAAGCGTGCGAAGAAGGGCAACAACGCGCGCTACCGCTACTCCTACGACATGCTCGGCGAGGCGGCGCTGACCGCGGCCGACGCCGAACGCTACTTCGAGTCCTACCGCGACGCGATCGAGAAGCTCGGTGCGGGCAACGACGACGGCGAAATTTTTTCGGCGCCGAGCATCTCGGTGAAACTGTCCGCGCTGCACCCGCGTTACAGCTACACGCAGCATTCGCGGGTAATGCAGGAACTCGTTCCGGCGCTGACCGAACTGACGCTGGCCGCGCGCAAGGCCGGCATCGCGCTGACCGTCGACGCCGAGGAAGCCGATCGCCTCGAGCTGTCGCTCGACGTGTTCGCGGCCGTCTACCGCGACCGCCGTCTCGGCGACTACCGCGGCTTCGGGCTCGCCGTGCAGGCCTACCAGCGGCGCGCGCGCGACGTGCTCGCCTTCGTTGCCGGGCTGGCCGCGCAGGAAGGTCGGCGGATCCCCGTGCGCCTCGTCAAGGGCGCCTACTGGGACACGGAGATCAAGCGCGCACAGGAGCTCGGGCTCGACAGCTACCCCGTGTTCACGCGCAAGTCGCACACGGACGTCTCCTACCTGGCCTGCGCGCGGCAGATGCTCGGTGCGCGCGAGGAAATCTACCCGCAGTTTGCGACTCACAACGCGCACACGCTCGCGAGCGTCATGCACTATGCCGGCCAGGCGAACGACTTCGAGTTCCAGCGCCTGCACGGCATGGGCGAGGAGCTCTACGAGGAGATCACCGACCCGGAGAAGTTCGACCGGCCCTGCCGCGTTTACGCCCCGGTCGGCAGCCACGAGGACCTGCTGCCGTACCTGGTGCGGCGCCTGCTCGAGAACGGCGCGAACACGTCCTTCGTCAATCGTATTCTCGACGAGTCGATCGCGGTCGAGGACATAGTCGCGGACCCGTTGCGCGAGGCGGAGAAGCACGCGTTTCGCGCGCACTCGAAAATTCCGGCGCCTGCGAACCTGTTCGGGCCCGACCGGCGCAATTCGCGCGGCCACAACCTGGCGGACCGCGCCGCGGCGGGCCGCCTGCTGGCGGCGATCGAGGCGGCCGGCCACGAGCGGGCACAGGCGACGCCGATCGTCGGCGGCAAGGCCGTCGCGGGCGACGCGCTCGACTCGGTCAACCCGGCCGATCGTCGCGAGGTCGTCGGCACCTGCGTGCAGGCCGACACCGGCGCCGTCGACCGCGCACTCGACCTGGCGGCAGGAGCCCAGCCGGGCTGGGACCTGGCGCCGGCCGGGCAGCGGGCCGAGATTCTCGAGCGCGCGGCCGACCTGTACGAGGAGCACACCGGCGAATTGCTGGCGCTGTGCGTGCGCGAGGCCGGCAAGACGATCCCGGACGCAATCGCAGAGCTGCGCGAGGCGGTCGACTTCCTGCGCTACTACGCGAACGAGTGCCGCCGGCTGTTCGGCGCGACCCGGGCGCTGCCCGGTCCGACCGGCGAGTCCAACGAGCTCGGCCTGCGCGGCCGCGGCGTGTTCGTGTGCATCAGCCCGTGGAATTTCCCGCTCGCGATCTTCACGGGCCAGGTATCGGCCGCGCTCGCGGCCGGCAACGCCGTGCTGGCGAAGCCGGCAGAGCAGACGCCGCTGATCGCCCACCGCGCCGTGCAGCTGCTGCACGAAGCTGGAGTGCCACCGGACGTCCTGCACTTCCTGCCGGGCGACGGCGCCACGATCGGCGGACACGCGGTGTCCGACCGCCGCGTCGCCGGCGTCGCGTTCACCGGCTCGACCGCGACGGCGCAGACCATCAACCGCCGGCTCGCGGAGCGCGACGGGCCCTTGCCGGTGCTGATCGCCGAAACCGGCGGCCAGAACGCGATGTTCGTCGATTCCTCGGCGCTCCCGGAACAGGTCGTCATCGATGCAGTGTCTTCGTCATTCAATGCCGCCGGCCAGCGCTGTTCCGCGCTGCGCATCCTGTGCGTGCAGGAAGACATCGCGCCGCGGGTCATCGAGATGCTGAAGGGCGCGATGCGCGAGCTCGCGATCGGCGACCCCGGCGACCTCGCGACCGACGTGGGTCCCGTGATCGACGACGAGGCGCGCGCGGGGCTGCAGGCTCACGTCGACACGCTCGGCATCAATGCGGAGATCATCGAGCAGTGCCGGCTGCCGGGCGCGACCAGCCGCGGTACCTTCTTCCCGCCGGTTGCGATCGGCATCGAGCGCATCGACCAGCTGGAGCGCGAGGTCTTCGGGCCGGTACTGCACGTGCTGCGCTACCGGCGTCGCAAGCTGGCCGAGACCATCGCCGCGGTGAACGCCACCGGCTTCGGCCTGACGATGGGCCTGCACAGCCGCATCAATCGCCGCGCGCGCGAGTTCGTGAAGCACTCGGCGGCCGGTAATATCTACATCAACCGCAACATGATCGGTGCGATCGTCGGCAGCCAGCCGTTCGGCGGGCGCGGCCTGTCCGGCACCGGGCCCAAGGCCGGCGGGCCGCACTACCTGGCGCGCTTCGGCACCGAGTACGCGGTCAGCAACAACATTGCGGCAGTCGGCGGCAACGCCAGCCTGCTGTCGCTCAGCGATTCCTGAGCGGGAGGCGAACATGCCGGCACTCAGCACATTCGACATTTTCAAGATCGGCGTCGGCCCGTCGAGCTCGCACACGGTCGGGCCGATGAAGGCGGCGCGCGCCTTCGCGCTCGCGCTTGCCGACGGCAAGCTGCCAGTCGCGAAGCTCGGCGTCACGCTGTACGGCTCGCTGGCCTACACGGGCAAGGGCCACGGCACGGACTCGGCCGTGCTGCTCGGCCTCGGCGGCGCGGACCCGGCGACGATCGACCCGGACTCGATGGAGCCGACGCTGCGCGCGATCCACGAGGACAAGCTCATCGACCTGCCGACGCTCGGCAAGCTGCCGTTCGACCCGGAGGAAGATCTCGCCTGGGAGTACGACGAGCAGCTGCCGCGGCACACCAACGGCATGCGTTTCAGCGCTTACGACGACGGCGGTGAGCTGCTGCTCGAGGAGGACTGGTACTCGATCGGCGGCGGTTTCGTCGTGCGCGGCGACGAGGAGGAGCCGACGGCCCAGGTCGGCGAACCGCCGTACCCGTTCACGACCGCCGAGGAACTGCTGGACCAGGGTCGCGAGCACGGGCTGACGATTGCCGAACTGATGTACCAGAACGAACGCCACTGGCGCAGCGAGCAGGAGATCCGCGAGCGGCTCGACGCGATCTGGGCGGCGATGCGCTCTTGCGTGAAGCGCGGGCTCAACACCGAGGGCGTGTTGCCGGGCAAGATGAGCGTGACGCGGCGCGCGCCGAAGCTGTACCAGGCGCTGAAAAAACGCGCCGACGGCGGCGGCCTGGACACGATGGACTGGGTCAACGCCTGGGCGATCGCGGTCAACGAGGAAAATGCGGCCGGCGGGCGGGTCGTGACGTCGCCGACCAACGGCGCGGCCGGCATCATCCCGGCCGTCATGCACTACTACTACAAGCTCGTGCCGATCTCGGACGAGGAGGGCATCGACCGTTTCCTGCTGACCGCCGGCGCGATCGGCATCCTCTACAAGATCAAGGCCTCGATTTCGGGCGCGGAGATGGGCTGCCAGGGCGAGGTCGGCGTTGCCTGCTCGATGGCGGCCGGCGGGCTGGTCGCCGCGCTCGGCGGCACGAACGCGCAGATCGAGAACGCGGCCGAGATCGGCATGGAGCACAACCTCGGCCTGACCTGCGACCCGGTCGGCGGGCTCGTGCAGATTCCCTGCATCGAGCGCAACGCGATGGGCGCGCTGAAGGCGATCAACGCCGCGCGCCTCGGCATGCACGGCGACGGCACGCACAAGGTCTCGCTCGACCAGGTCATCTCGACGATGCGCCAGACCGGCATCGACATGTCGACGATCTACAAGGAAACCTCGCGCGGCGGGCTGGCCGTCAACGTGCCCGAGTGCTGAGCCGCCGGGGCCTTGGTCAGTCGCGCTGCTCCAGCGCGTCCCTGAAACCCTGCAGTTCGTCGGCGAGATCGCGGGTCTTGCGCTCGGCGCTGAGGTTGCTGAGCGCCAGCACGAGTCCGAGCAGGCCGAACACGAACCACGCCGCCTGCGGCTTGCGTCCGTGCACCTCGATGCTCGCGATGGCGAGCAGGCCCATGGGCCAAAGCACCGCGACCAGCGTGCCGATGTAGGGAATCATGTCCAGCACGGTGGTGATCGGCGCAACCGCCGCCGTGTAGGCAACGCAGCGGAAGGCCGTCTCGTAGTCCTTGCCCGAACCCATGAGCATCCAGATGCCGAAGAAGATCGCGGCGGCTACGAATGCGACGATGCTCGCGACGATAGGTACCAGGATGACCGCGATCAGGCCGCCGGCGATGAAGCCGCCGACGCCGAGCCCGACGAAACCGAGCAGCAGGCTGAGCACGGTCGCGACGAGTGACATCGTGACGAGAAACAGCAGCGGTTCCGGGTAGCCGCCGCTCTGCGGCATCCCGCGGTAGAAGGCGGCCGGCGCGCGGATCACCTCGACCGCCGTGTCCAGCACGCGTTTCGGATCGACGGGCGGCAGGCCACCCGGCGCCGCGCCGTCGTCGTGCGCATCCCGTGGCTCGTCGTTGCTCGCAGGCGCTTCGTTCATGCCGAACCCCCTCTGTTTGCTTCTTGTCGTTATGCGGCGAGTATAGCCGCAGGGCAGCACGGCGGGGCGCCGCGGCTAGTCGCCCCGCGTTTTGCTGGGGTCGTCGTCCGGGGGCAGCCGGCCTGCGCCGTGCCCGCGTAGGTCCCGGTGGTCGCGCTCGAACGTGACCGAGACCACGCCGCAGGTGGGCAGGTTGCCGGTCGTGCCGGGCAGCAGCAGGTTCACGAGGTCCGTCAGGCCCGGGTTGTGGCCGACGATCATCATGTTGTTGAAGCCCTCGTCCTGGCGCGCGACGATCGAGAGCAGGCGCTCGGCGGAAGCGAGGTACATGTCCTTCTCGCGCTGCAGGAACTCCAGCGGGTAATTCAGTTCCTTCGCGATCACGCGGGCCGTTGACCACGCACGCACCGCGTGGCTCGAGAGGATCAGCGAGGGCCTGATACCGGCTTTCTGGATACGCCGCGCCATCACCGGCGCGTCGCGCTCGCCGCGCTCGTTCAGAGGCCGCTCGCTGTCGGCGAGGGATGGGTGGTCCCAGCTCGACTTGGCGTGGCGAACGATCGTCAGTGTCTTCATCAGTCCGGCAGTCTACATCATGCCCGTCTGCAGCCGCGCTTCCTCGCTCATCATGTGCTGGCCCCAGGGCGGGTCGAACACCAGTTCGACTTTCACGTCACTGACGGTCGGGATTACCGCGACTTTCTCCTGCGCGTCCTGGACGAGAATGTCGCCCATGCCGCAGCCGGGCGCGGTCAGCGTCATGTCGATCTCGACCGAGCGGCCGCCGTCGGGCGCCTTGCCGACTTCGCAGCGGTACACGAGACCGAGGTCGACGATGTTGATCGGGATTTCCGGGTCGTAGCAGGTCTTGAGCTGCTTCCAGATGACGTCCTCGATGTCCTTGTCCGTCGCGTCCTCCGGGACTTCGGGCGGCGGTACCGGCTCCTTGCCGAGCGCGTCCGCGTCGGCGCCCGCGATGCGGAACAGGTTGCCCTCGACGTAGACCGTGAAGCTGCCGCCGAGCGCCTGGGTAATGAAACCGGTCGTGCCCTCGGGCAGCTTGACCGTCTCGCCGACCGGGATGATCACCGCCTCGACGTCGCGCTGCATGACGAAAGGTTCGTTCTGGTGGCCGAACATGGTGCGTTGCTACTCCGTGGTCGCCTGTGTTTCGTTGTGCAAAGCCCGGTCGAGCGCATGCCAGGCGAGCGTTGCGCATTTCACGCGCGACGGGAATTCGCGTACCCCCTCGAGCGCGCGCAGCTTGCCGAGTTCGATGTCCGCGTCCGATTTCCCGCCCGTCAGCTGCGCCGTGAGCGCGGCAAAATAGTCGAGCGCGGCGGACGTGTCCAGGCCGCCGACCGTCTCGGTCAGCAGCGAGGCCGACGCCACCGAGATCGCGCAGCCCGCGCCCTCGAAACGGACGTCGTCGATGCGGCCGTCGCCGTCGACGTTCAGGTACAACTCGAGCCGGTCGCCGCACAGCGGGTTCACGCCGCGTGCATGGTGGGTCGCCGGCTCCAGGCGCCCGAAGTGCCGCGGATGCTTCGCGTGGTCGAGGATCAGCTCGCGGTACAGCTCGCGCAGCTCGGTGCTGTCGACGACGTCGCTCATCAGGCGAACATCTCCCTGGCAGTCAGCAGCGCCGCCGCCAGCCGGTCGACGTCCCCGCGGTCGTTGTAGAACGCGAGCGAGGCGCGGGCCGTGCCGGGCACGCCGAAGAAATCCATGACCGGCATCGCGCAGTGGTGGCCGGTGCGGATCGCAACGCCCTGGTGGTCGAGGATCGTGCCGAGGTCGTGCGGGTGGATGTCGTCCAGCAGGAACGACTGCACGCTGGCCTTGCCCGGGGCCGTCCCGAACAGCCGGATCCCGTCGATCCCGGCGAGTTTCTCGGTCAGGTAGCCAAGCAGCCCGTGTTCGTACTCGGCGATGCGCTGCATGCCGATCCCGCGCAGGTAGCGCACCGTGGCGCCGAGGCCCGCCGCGCCCGAGATGTTCGGCGTGCCGGCCTCGAACTTGTAGGGCAGCTCGTTCCAGGTCGTGCCGTCGAAGCGCACCTCGAGGATCATGTCGCCGCCGCCCTGCCAGGGCGGCATCGCTTCGAGGTGCTGCTCCTTGCCGTACAGGATGCCGATGCCGGTGGGCCCGAACATCTTGTGCCCCGAAAACGCGTAGAAATCGGCGCCGAGCGCCTGCACGTCCACGTCGAGGTGCGGCACGCCCTGCGCGCCGTCCACGAGCACGGGAATCTCCGCCGCGTGCGCGCGGGCGACGATTTCCGCGACGGGCAGCACGGTGCCGAGCGCGTTGGACACGTGCGCGCAGGCGACGAGCTTCACGCGTTCGTCGAACAGGCCGTAGAGTGCGTCGAGGTCGACCGCGCCGCGTTCGTCGATCGGTGCCACGACGAGCTCCGCGCCGGTCTGCTCGCAGACGAGCTGCCAGGGCACGATGTTCGAGTGGTGCTCGAGATGTGTGATGACGATGCGGTCGCCGCGCGCGAGGCGCGGCCGGCAGAAGCTCTGCGCGACGAGGTTGACCGACTCCGTCGTGCCGCTCGTGTAGACGACCTCGCGCCGCGACGCGGCATTGATGAACTTCGCGACGTCGTCGCGCGCGCCCTCGTAGGCGTCGGTCGCGCGGTGGCTCAGCGTGTGCACGCCGCGGTGCACGTTCGCGTGGTCGTGCCGCTGGTATTCGGCGATCGTGTCGATCACGACCGCCGGCATCTGCGACGACGCGGCGCTGTCGAGCCAGGTCAGAGGCCGCCCGTTGATCTCCTGCGCGAGCGCGGGGAAGTCGGCGCGGTAGTCCTCGATCGGTCGCTGCGCCGGTCCCGGCGCAATGCTGGCGGGGGTGCTCACGATGCGTGCTCCTGCAACAGTTCGTTCAGCCTCGCGTCGACGAGGTCTTCCAGGTGCTCGCGCAGCGCCTCGACGGGCAGCCGCCCCATGACCTGGGCGGCGAACGCGCGGGTCAGCAGGTGTGCCGCCGCGTCGCGGTCGAGGCCGCGGGTCCGCAGGTAGTACAGGGCCGTGCTGTCGAGCTGGCCGACGGTGGCGCCGTGTGCGCACTTGACGTCCTCGGCGTAGATCTCGAGCTCGGGTTTCGTATCGACTTCCGCGCGCTCGGAGAGCAGCAGGTTGTGGTTGGCCTGCTCGGCGTCGGTGCCGTCCGCGCCCTCGTGCACGATCGCCTTGCCGTTCCAGACGCAGCGCGCGCGGCCGTTGAGTATCCCGCGGTACTCCTCGCGGCTCGTGGCCGGGCCGACGCGGTGCTCGATGCGCGTGTGATTGTCGACGTGCTGGCGGCCGTCGGCCAGGTACAGGCCGTTCAGGATCACGCTCGCGCCCGGCTCGGCGATGTCCACGACGACGTCGTGCCGCGAGAGACCGCCGCCGAGATCGAACGAGGCGAAGTCCAGCACGGAATCCCGCGCCAGGCGGGCCGCAAGCTTGCCGGTGTGCAGGTGTTCCGCGGCGCGGTCCTGGACGCGCAGCACGCCGGCACGCGCGCCGGCGGCGAGCTCGAGCTCGATCACTCCGTTCGCCCAGGTCGCGCGCTCGCGGCCGCGGGCGTGGTACTCGATCAGCTCCAGCCGGCTCTGCTCGCGACAACGGACGACGACGCGCGCCTGGCTGGCTTCGGCGTCGCCGTCGGCGAACACGAGCGCGAGCGGCCGGTCCAGTCCGTCCATGGCCCGCACCTCGATGTGCAGGCCGTCCGCCAGCAGGGCCGCGTTCAGGGCGTCGAGCGGCGCCTCGGCCGCGATGTCGGCCGCTCGTCCGCCGGCCTGCTCGGCGAGGCGCGAGATCGCGAGCGAGTCGCCGACCGCTGCCTGCACGGCTGCGAGGGACTCCGGGTCGACGCGGCCGTCGCGGATCAGCAGCACGTGTGCATCGAGCGCCGGCAGCTCGGGCGGCGAGGGCGCCGCCGCCGGGCCGCCGTCCGCGAGCGCTGCGAGCCAGGCATTCGACAGCTCGACCGCGCTCGCGAGGTTCGTGTACTTCCAGTCCTCGTCGCGGGTCGTCGGCAGGCCGCGTTCGCGGACGCGCGCGAGCGCCGCGGCGCGCACGGGCGCCAGCGCGTCGTCCGGCAGGCGCGCGGCCGCCGCGACCAGCAGGGCGGTATCGAGCTCGGCGCGGCTCATGCGTTCGCGGCCTCCCGCACCCAGTCGTAGCCCTCCGCCTCGAGCCTGGTCGCCAGCGACTTGTCGCCGGAGCGCGCAATGCGGCCTTCGGACAGCACGTGTACGCGATCGGGCTCGATGTAGTTGAGCAGGCGCTGGTAGTGGGTCACGAGGACGATGGCGCGCTCGGGATCACGCAGCCGGTTGACGCCCTCGGCAACCGCCTTCAGCGCGTCGATGTCGAGGCCCGAGTCGGTCTCGTCGAGAATCGCGAGCTCGGGCTCGAGCATCGCCATCTGCAGGATCTCGTTGCGTTTCTTTTCGCCGCCGGAGAAGCCCTCGTTGACGCCGCGCTGCAGGAAGGACGGGTCCATGCCGAGCACCGCCATCTTCTCCTTCGCGAGCTTCATGAACTCGAAGGCATCGATCTCCGGCTCGCCGCGGTGCGCGCGGCGCGCGTTCAGCGCGGCCTTCAGCAGGTAGGCGTTGTTGACGCCCGGGATCTCGACCGGGTACTGGAAACCGAGGAACACGCCTTCGCGGGCGCGCTCTTCCGGCTCGAGTTCGAGCAGGTCGCGCCCGCGGTAGGTCACGGTGCCGCCGGTCACCTCGTAGTCCGGGTGGCCGGCGAGCACCTGCGCGAGCGTGCTCTTGCCCGAGCCGTTCGGCCCCATGATGGCGTGCACCTCGCCGGGCTTCACCTCGAGCGAGATGCCTTTCAGGATTTCGGTGCCCTTGATGCGGGCGTGGAGCTGGTCGATCTTGAGCATCTATTGCGTTCCTTATCCGACGGCGCCTTCGAGGCTGACGTTCAGGAGTGCCTGCGCCTCGACGGCGAATTCCATCGGCAGTTCCCTGAACACTTCCTTGCAGAAGCCGTTGACGATCATGTTGACCGCGTCTTCCTCCGAGATGCCCCGCTGCCGGCAGTAGAACAGCTGGTTCTCGGAGATCTTGGAGGTCGTCGCCTCGTGCTCGACTTTCGCGGTCGGGTTCCTGATTTCCATGTACGGGAAGGTGTGCGCGCCGCATTCCTTGCCGATCAGCAGCGAGTCACACTGCGTGTGGTTCCGCGCATTGTCGGCCTGCGGCATCATGCGTACGAGTCCGCGGTAGGACTGCTGCGCGCGGCCGGCCGAGATGCCCTTCGAGACGATGGTCGACCGGGTGTTGCGGCCGATGTGAATCATCTTCGTGCCGGTATCGGCCTGCTGCAGGTTGTTGGCGACCGCCACCGAGTAGAACTCGCCGACCGAGTTGTCGCCGCGCAATATGCAGCTCGGGTACTTCCACGTGATTGCCGAGCCGGTCTCTACCTGGGTCCAGGAGATCTTCGAGTTCGCCTCGCGGCAGTCGCCGCGCTTGGTGACGAAGTTGTAGATGCCGCCCTTGCCGTTCTCGTCGCCCGGGTACCAGTTCTGCACGGTCGAGTACTTGATCTCGGCGTCTTTCAACGCGACGAGTTCGACTACTGCCGCGTGCAGCTGGTTTTCGTCGCGCATCGGCGCCGTGCAGCCCTCCAGGTAGGAGACGTAGCTGCCCTCGTCGGCGACGATCAGCGTGCGTTCGAACTGGCCGGTGTTGGCCGCGTTGATGCGGAAGTAGGTCGACAGCTCCATCGGGCAGCGCACGCCCTTCGG
>CALALV010000190.1 GCA_937925605.1 uncultured Woeseia sp. | reverse complement strand
CCCATCCCGCAACCCGCCACGGTGTCCCCGCCCTGGACGGCGGCACCTTCCGGATCGTGGACGGTGACAACCAGCGGTTCGAGGCCGCCGCCGGCGGGGGGCTGCACGCGGTGATGGTCGACGACACGATGATCGACCGGGTCGTGACCGACCTGATCGAGACCTCGCGGGCCCGCATCGAGGCGGCCGCTCCCGGGTCGATCGACGACGTGCGCGGGGCCGCCGGGCCGCTGGTCGCGCTCAGCGACGCGGTGCAGCAGGAGCACCAGGCGCTCAAGCGCTACCTGTTCCGGAACCTCTACCAGCACGAGCGCGTGCAGGCCATGACGCAGAACGCCGGCCACATGCTGGAGCAGCTGTTCGATGCCTACCTGCGCGACCCGGGCGAGATGCCGGACGAGTTCGCCGTACCGGCGGAGGCCGGCGACCGCCGCCAGCGCGCACGCACGGTCGCGGACTACGTCGCCGGCATGACCGACCGCTTCGCGATCGCGGAGCACGCGCGGCTGACCGATGGCTGATGCGCGGCCGCGGCGGCCGAACTTCGCTACAATGCGCCGCTTGCCCGGGCCCCTGGAGGCACAGTGACACCGAAGGACATTGCGACGCGCGACCGCCTGATCTTCGCGCTGGACGTACCGGACTGCGAGCGCGCCCGCGCGCTGGTCGAGGAGCTCGGCGACGCGGTCGGCTTCTACAAGATCGGCCTCGAGCTGATGATGAGCGGCGGCTATTTCGAGCTGATGGACTGGCTGGTGGCGCGCGACTGCAAGGTCTTCGCGGATCTCAAGTTCTTCGACATCCCGGCGACCGTCGGCGCGGCCGTGCGCTCGCTCAAGGACCGCGGCGCGAGCTGCGTCACCGTACACGGCAACCAGTCGATCATGGAGGCCGCCGTCGCCAACAAGGGCGACAAGCTCAGGGTGCTGGCGGTCACGGTGCTGACCAGCCTCGATCGCGGCGACCTGGACGACCTCGGCTTCGACTGCGACGTCGAAGCGCTGGTGCTGTCGCGCGCGCGGCGCGCGTTCGAGGCCGGCTGCGACGGCGTCATTTCCTCGGGCCTCGAGGTGCCGAAGCTGCGCGAGGCCGTCGACCGGCGCCTGCTGGTCGTCACGCCGGGGATTCGTCCCGTCTCGAACCGCCCCGAGGGCGACCAGAAGCGCGTCGTCAGCGTCGAGCAGGCTTTCGCCAACGGCGCCGATCACATCGTCGTCGGCCGCCCGATCCGCGACGCGGCCGACCCGCGCGCCGCCGCGCTCGCTATCCAGCAGACGATTGCCGGCGTATTCGGAGACTGACGTGGCTGCCGATCTGAAGAACGACCTGTTCCTGCGCGCCCTCGCGAGAAAGCCGGTCGAGCGCACGCCCGTCTGGATCATGCGCCAGGCCGGCCGTTACCTGCCGGAGTACCGCGCGGTGCGCGAGCAGGCCGGCGACTTCATGAGCCTGTGCAGCAACCCGGAACTCGCCTGCGAGGTCACGCTGCAGCCCCTCAGGCGCTACGCGCTCGACGCCGCGATCCTGTTCTCCGACATCCTGACGATCCCGGATGCGCTGGGACTGGGCCTGCACTTCGAACCGGGCGAGGGCCCGCGTTTCAGGAAGCCGCTGCGTTCGGCGGCGGATATACGCCGGCTGAAGCCGCTCGCGATCGAGGACCGGCTCGGCTACGTGTTCGACGCGGTCGCGCTGATCCGCGAGCGTCTCGAGGGCCGCGTGCCGCTGATCGGCTTCGCCGGCAGCCCGTGGACTGTCGCGACCTACATGGTCGAAGGCCGCTCCAGCCGCGATTTCGCGCGCATCCGCGGGCTCGGCCGCGAGGAGCCGAAGCTGCTGGACGAATTGCTCGACACGCTCGCGCTGAAGACCACCGACTACCTGAACGCGCAGATCGAGTCGGGCGCGCAGGCGATCCAGGTCTTCGACACCTGGGGCGGCGTGCTCGAGGGCGACGAGTACCGGCGCTGGTCGCTGGCGCCGATGGAGCGCATCCTCGACGGGCTCAAGCGCCGCCACGACGGCGCCGACATCCCGGTAATCCTGTTCACGAAGGGCGCGGGCGAGCGCCTCGCGACCATGGCCGAAAGCGGCTGCGACGCGCTGGGCGTCGACTGGACGATCACGCTGGGCCGCGCGCGCGAGCTGACCGGCGACCGGGTCGCGCTGCAGGGCAACGTCGACCCGGCCACGCTGAAGGAATCACCGGAAGCGATCCGCGAGGCCGTGGCCGCGGCGCTCGAGAGCTACGGGCACGGGCACGGCCACGTGTTCAACCTGGGTCACGGCATCACGCCGGACGTGGACCCGGAGCATCTCGGCGTGCTGGTCGACGCCGTGCACGAGCTGAGCCCGCAGTACAAGAAAAAGGCGCCCTGACGCCCGTCGCAGCTGCCGGGCCGGCACCGTCCCGGCGACCGCAAACCCGCCGCAAGAACGGTGTCTGACGCCTGCAGACACCGGTATCGTCGTACCGCCAGCGCGCCGTCCCCGGCGCTCGCTGCGTCTACTCGTCGCGCAGCGCGCGCCGCAGGATCTTGCCGACGTTGGTCTTCGGCAGCTCGTCGCGGAACTCGACTTCCTTCGGCACCTTGTAGCCGGTCAGGTTGTCGCGGCAGTGGGCGATGATCGCCTCGGCAGTCACGCTGTCGTCGCTGCGCACGACGAACAGCTTGACGACCTCGCCCGAGCGCTCGTCCGGCTTGCCGATGGCGGCCGCCTCGAGCACGCCTTCCAGCTCGACCGCGACGCTCTCGATCTCGTTCGGGTACACGTTGAACCCGGAGACGAGGATCATGTCCTTCTTGCGGTCCTCGATGTAGACGAAACCCTGCTCGTCCATGCGGCCGACGTCGCCGGTGCGCAGCCAGCCGCCGTCCAGCATGACCTTCGCGGTTTCCTCCGGCCGCTGCCAGTAGCCTTCCATGACCTGCGGTCCGCGGATGCAGATCTCGCCCACTTCGCCGAGCGGCAGGAACTTGCCGTCGTCGTCGGCGATCGCGACCTCGGTCGACGGGATCGGCAGGCCGATCGAGCCGGTGAACTCGGTGACGTCGAGCGGGTTGACGATGGCCGCGGGCGAGGTCTCGGTCAGGCCGTAGGCCTGCACGATGGGCACGCCGGTCACTTCCTTCCAGCGGCGCGCGACGGCTTCCTGCACGGCCATGCCGCCGCCGATGACCATGCGCAGGCTGGAGAAGTCCAGGTCGGCGAACCCCGGCGTGTTCAGGAGCCCTGCGAACAGGGTGTTCACGCCCGTAACGTAGTGGAAGCGATGCTTGCCGAGTTCGCTGACGAAGCCGGGCATGTCCCGCGGGTTGGTGATCAGCACGTTCTCGCCGCCTTCGACGAGGATGCCGAGGCAGTTCGCCTCCAGTGAAAAGATGTGGTAGAGCGGCAGCGCCGTGATGACGACGATGCGGTCCAGCGCATTGAATACCTGGCCCTGCCAGGACTTCGACTGGTGCACGTTGTACACCATGTTGCGGTGGCTCAGCATCGCGCCCTTGGACACGCCGGTCGTGCCGCCCGTGTATTGCAGGAACGCGATGTCCGCGTAACCGAGCTGCATCGGTGCGAGCTTGTGGCCGCGGCCTCGCTGCAGCGCCGCGCCGAAACGCACGGCGTTCGGCAGCGAAAAGGACGGCACCGCGCGCTTCACGTACTTCAGGACGAAATTGACGATGGCGCCCTTGGGCGCCTTGAGCAGATCGCCGACCCGGGTCGTGATGACATGCTCGACGTCCGTGTCGTCGATGACTTCCTCGAGCACGTCGGCGAAGTTCTCGAGGATGACGATCGCTTTCGCGCCGGAGTCGCGCAGCTGGTGTTTCAGCTCCCGCGGCGTGTACAGCGGGTTGACGTTGACCGCAACGAGCCCGGCGCGGAACAGGCCGAACAGCGCAACGGGGTACTGCAGCACGTTCGGCAGCATGATCGCGACGCGCTGGCCCTTCAGCAGCCCCAGTTCCTTTTGCAGGCAGGCCGCGAAGTCGCGCGACAGCCCGTCGAGCTCGCGGTAGCTGAGCGTCGTGCCCATGCAGGTGTAGGCCGGGCGCTCCGCGTAACGCTCGAGGCAGTCCTCGATCATGTGCAGCAGCGACTGGTAGGGCGGCTGCGGCAACTCGGCCGGCACGCCCGCCGGGTAGGACTTGAGCCAGGGTTTATCCACGCGCGCTAATCCTCGATTCCGTTCGTTATCGCGCGCCCGCCGCCCGCGGCGCTCAGCGCTGGGCTGCTGCGGCGGGTTGCCCCCCGAGCGCCTGGCGGATGGCCGGCCAGGCGTTGTCGAGCAGGACGGGCTGCGCCGCCGCGTTGGGGTGGATGCGGTCGTCCTGCATCAGTGAGTCGTCGAGCGCCACGCCGTCCATGAAAAACTCCGTGAACGGCAGGGCGTAGGTCTCGGCGAGTTCGCGATACACGTTTTCGAAGCTGCGAGTATAGCGCGGACCGTAATTGCTCGGGATGCGAATGCCGAGCAGCACGACCTCGGCGCCGGCGGCGCGGCTGCGTTCGATCATGGAGCGCAGGTTGTCCTTCAGCCGCGCGGGCGGGAAGCCGCGCAGGCCGTCGTTGCCGCCGAGCTCGATCACGACCACGCCCGGCGCGTGCAGCTCGAGCTCGCCGGCGATGCGCGCGGCGCCGCCCTCGGTGGTCTCGCCGGATATGCTGGCGTTGACGACCCGATGTTCGTAACCTAGGGAATCGAGCCTCTCCTGCAACAAAGCCGGCCAGGACTGGTCAACGTCTATGCCGTAACCGGCACTCAGGCTGTCGCCGACCACCAGTATCGTCGGTGACGCGGTCGAGGCCAGGGCGCCCCCGGCCAGGCCCGACACCAGCCAGGCACACAGGAACAGAATTTTTCGCATGTCGAATCCTTCAGTCGACGCCGGCCCGGTGCTGGCAGCCAGTCACGTCACGAAGCAGGTTACCAGCCCGGAAGGTGATCTGACCATTCTCGACGACGTCAGTTTCGAACTCGCGCGCGGCCAGTCGCTGGCGATCGTCGGCGCCTCGGGCGCGGGCAAATCGACGCTGCTCGGCCTGCTCGCGGGCCTCGACCTGCCGACCAGCGGCGAAATCCGCCTGGACGGCGCGAACCTGACCGAGCTCGACGAGGACGGCCGCGCGGCCCTGCGCGCTGCCGAGGTCGGCTTCGTATTCCAGTCCTTCCACCTGGTGCCGTCGCTGACGGCGCTCGAAAACGTCATGCTGCCGCTCGAGCTGTCCGGCCGCGCCGACGCGCGCGCGCGGGCGGTCGAGGTGCTCGACCGCGTCGGCCTCGCGGGCCGGCGCAGCCACTCCCCGGCGCATCTGTGTGGCGGCGAGAAGCAGCGCGTGGCGATCGCGCGAGCTTTCGCAACCGAGCCGGCGGTGGTGTTCGCCGACGAGCCGACCGGCAACCTCGATTCCCGCACCGGCGAGACCGTGATCGAGCTGATGTTCGAACTGAACCGCAGCTCGTCGGCGACGCTCGTGCTCGTCACGCACGACGCGGCGCTGGCCGGCCGCTGCGAGCGCGAGATCGCGCTCGACGCCGGGCGCCTCGTCGACGACCGGAGAAACGCCGCGTGAAAGCGGTCGCCTTCGCGCTGCGCAGCTTCGTGCGCGAGCTGCGTTCCGGCGAGATGCTGGTGCTGTTCGCGGCCGTCGCGCTCGCGGTTGCCGCGCTGACCGCCGTCGGCTTCCTGACCGACCGCATCGGCAAGGCCGTCGCGCGCCAGGCGAACGAGGTGCTGGCCGCCGATCTGCGGCTGCGCTCGCCGGACGAGGTGCCGGCAGCCTGGCGCGAACTCGCAGGCCGCTACGGCCTCGCGACCGCCGAGACCCGGTCCTTCCCCAGCGTCGTGTTCGCCGGCGATGCGAACGCGCTCGCGACGATCATGGCCGTCAGCGAGGGCTACCCGCTGCGTGGCCGGCTGCGCATCGCCGACGCGCTGTTCGCCGGGCAGTACGAGGTCGAGCGCATCCCGCAGCCCGGCACGGTCTGGGCCGATGCCGCGCTGCTCGCGCGGCTGGGCATCGGCGTCGGCGACGAGCTCGCGCTCGGTGAGTCCGCGCTCGAGGTCGGCGCGGTGCTGACCTATCGACCGGACCAGTCGATCGGCTTCGCGTCGCTGGCGCCATCCCTGCTGCTGAATCTCGCCGACCTGTCGGCCACGGGACTGATTGCCGAGGGCAGCCGCGTGCGCAACGCGCTGCTCGTGGCCGGCGACGAGGAAGACGTCGACGCCTTCTACGCCGCCGTCGAGGACCAGCTGCCGGAGTCCGTGCGCGTGCGCAACGCCGAGGATTCGAGCGAGCGGGCCGGCAACGCGGCGGACCGCGCGCAACGCTTCCTGTCGCTGACCGCGATCATCAGCCTGCTCCTGAGCGCCGTCGCGATCGCGATGTCAGCGCGCCGCTTCGCACACCGGCGCATGGACAGCGTCGCGCTGATGAAGAGCCTGGGTGCCTCGCAACATTTCGTCATCGTCGCGAGCGCGGTACAGATCGTGCTGCTCGGCGTGCTCGGCGTCATCGCGGGCAGTGCGATCGGTTTCGTCGTCGAGGCGCTCGTTACCGGCATGATCGCCGACCTGTTCGCGTCCGACCTGCCGGAACCCGGCATGGGCCCCGTGTTCCTCGGCACCGGCGCAGCCCTCGTGCTGCTGGTCGGCTTCGCGCTGCCGTCGCTGATCCAGCTGCGCAACACGCCGCCGCTGCGCGTGCTGCGCCACGACGCGATGCCGCCGCCGCCGTCGCGGCTGGCCGTGGCCGGCAGCTCGCTGCTCGCCGTGGCGCTGCTCCTGTACTGGGCGATCGGCGACGCGCTGATGCTCCTCATCGTGCTCGGCGGCATCCTGCTCGTCGCCGGCGCGCTGTACGCCGTCGGCCGCGGGCTGGTCACGCTGATGGGCCGCTCGCGCGGCGGGGTCGGCATCGCCTGGCGCTACGGTCTCGCGAACGTCGCGCGCCGCGGCCGCGACAGCGCCGTGCAGGTCGTCGCGTTCGGGCTCGGCTTGACCGTGCTGCTGCTGCTGACCTTCGTGCGCACCGACCTGCTGGCGGGCTGGCAGCAGACGCTGGACGAGGATGCGCCGAATCACTTCCTGATAAACATCCAGCCCGACGAGCGCGGCTCGGTCGCCGGCATCTTCCAGGCCGCCGGCGTGGCCGCGCCCGAATTCGTGCCGCTCGTGCGCGCACGCATGACCACGATCAACGGCGAGGACGTGCGCACGCGCGAATACCCCGAGGACGACGGCCGCTGGCAGGCGAACCGCGAGGCCAACCTGAGCTTCGCGGCGACGCTGTCCGACAGCAACGAGCTCGTCGCCGGCGAGTGGTGGCCGACGGATTACGACGGTCCGCCGCTCGTGTCGGTCGAGGAAGAGGCGGCACTCGAGATGGGCGTTGGCCTCGGCGACCGCTTCACGTTTCTCGTCGCCGGGCGCGAGCTGACCATGACGATCGCCAGCATTCGCCGGGTCAACTGGGACTCGTTCCAGCCGAATTTCTTCATGGTGCTGTCGCCGGGCGCGCTGGACGGCTTCCCGACCAGCTACATCGCGAGCCTGCGCGTGCCGGAGAGCGCGTCCGGCGTACTGCTGGACTTGGTGCGCGCGCACCCGACGATCTCGGTCATCGACCTCGACGCGATCCTCGAACAGGTCAAGGGCATCATCAACAAGGCGAGCCTCGCGATCCAGGCCGTGTTCGTGTTCACGCTGGCCGCCGGCATCGCCGTGCTGTTCGCCGCGGTGCAGTCGACGATCGACGAGCGTCGCTACGAGAGCGCGATGCTGCGCGCGCTCGGCGTACGCCGGCGCACGGTCATGTCCGGCGTGCTGACGGAGTTCGCCGCGCTCGGCTTCGCCGCCGGCCTGCTGGCCGCGGCCGGCGCCTCGGCGCTCGCGGCGGTGATCGCCGTGCGCCTGTTCGACCTGGAATTCACGTTCAACGCCGGCCTGTGGCTGTCCGGCCTCGCCGCCGGCGTACTGCTGGTCTGCGCCAGCGGCTACCTGGCCGCGCGCAGCGCGATCAACGCGCCGCCGGTCGACGTGCTGCGCGGTGCCTGAGACGGGCCCGGCGCAGCACGACGGCGAGCGCCTGTCCTGCGGCGCGGTGATCGTACGCCGGACCGACGACGGCTGGCTGACGTTGCTGCTGCGGGCCTGGCGCAACTGGGACTTCCCGAAGGGCATCCGCGAGGACGGCGAGTCGCCGCTGGCGACCGCGCGTCGCGAGGTCGGCGAGGAGACGGGCATCGACGACCTCGCGTTCGACTGGGGCGAGGTGTCGATCGATACCGGCCCCTACAACCGCGGCAAGACCGCGCGCTATTTCCTCGCGCGCACCGGCACGGAACAGGTCGAGATGGGCATCGTGCCCGAGCTCGGCCGCGCCGAGCACCACGAGTACCGCTGGATGAGCTTCGACGAGGCCTACGACCGCGCCTCGCCGCGCGTGCGCACGGTCGTGGTCTGGGCCCGGCAGATCGTCGGCGCCTGAGCCTCAGACGATGCGGTTGTAACGCTCGCCGGCCGCGAACGCGCGGTAGGCCCTCGCCAGCTGGTCCAGTGAGTTCTGCCGGGCCTCGCGCGTGCCCCAGGCGATGTGCGGCGTCACGACGAGCCGCGGCGAGTCGAGCTCGAGCAGCGGGTCGCCGTCGACCGGCGGCTCCTGCGGCAGCACGTCGATGGCGGCGCCGCCGATGCGTTCTTCCGCCAGCGCGGCCGCGAGCGCGGCGGAGTCGACAAGGCCGCCGCGCGCCGTGTTGACCAGGATCGCGTCCGGCTTCATCAGGCCGAGCTCGCGCGCGCCGATCAGTCCGCGGGTCTCCTCGGTCAGCGGGCAGTGCAGCGACACGACGTCGGCGCGGCCGAGCAGTTCGTCCAGGTCGACCCGGCCGTCGTCGGCCGCCGGCTGGCCGCGGCGCCGCGCGACCAGCACCCGCATGCCGAAGTGTTCGGCCGTGCGCGCCACCGAGGAGCCCAGGTCGCCGTGGCCGACGATACCCATCGTCATCGCGGACAGTTCGCGCAGCGGGTAGTCGAGCAGGCAGAACTCGGTCGATTCCTGCCACGCGCCGTCGGCCACCGCGCGCGTGAAGCGATGCAGGCTGTGGGTCAGCGTCAGCAGCACGCCGAACACGTGCTCGGTGACCGACTGCGTGCAGTAGGCGCGCACGTTGCAGACCGCGATGCCGCGTTCGCGGGCCGCGTCCAGGTCGACGTTGTCGACGCCGGTCGCCGTGAGCCCGATGAAGGAGAGGCGCGGGGCTGCATCGAACTGGTCCGCCCCGAGCCGTACCTTGTTCGCCAGCACGACCTCGGCGTCGGCGATCCGCCCGGCAACCTGCCCGGCCGTCGTGGTCTCGAAGAAGCGCATTTCGGGAAACAGGTCGAGCAACGGGCCGCGGTCGAGTTCCGCGGCGCCGACGGTGGCGAAATCGAGGAATACGGCATTCATGCGCTTGCGTTATTCTCTGGCTGACGCGGAGCGGGAAACAATGGGCGAAGCTTTCTGGAAACACAAGTCGCTCGCCGACATGACGCCGGCGGAGTGGGAGTCGCTGTGCGACGGCTGCGCGCTGTGCTGCCTGCAGAAGCTCGAGGACGAGGACACGGGCGAAATCTACTTCACCGACATCGCCTGCCGCCTGCTGGATACCGGCCGCTGCCGCTGCAGTGACTACGCGAACCGGCTCGCCCGCGTGCCGGGCTGCCTGCAGCTCTCGGCCGCGCGTCCGCAGGAGTTTCGCTGGTTGCCGGCAAGCTGCGCGTACCGGCGGCTGGCCGAGGGCCGCGACCTGCCGGACTGGCACCCGCTGGTCAGCGGCGACCCGGAGTCCGTGCACGCCGCCGGCATCTCTGCACGGGGCCGCTGCGTGTCGGAAACCAAGCGCAGCGAGTACACGGTGCTGCGACGGCTCGCCGACTGAAACGATGAGCGAACCGGCCTTCATCCCGCTGCCCGGCTGGCAGGAGCTGCCGCCCGCGGAAATGCGCGCGCGCCTCGAGCGCTTCTATACGCAGGTCGATGCGCGCCGCAGCGTGCGCGAGTTCTCGCCGCGGCCGGTGCCCCGCCAGCTGATCGAGACCGCGTTACGCGCCGCCGGCACCGCGCCGTCCGGCGCGAACCTGCAGCCCTGGCACTTCGTCGCGGTCGGCCGCGCGGAGACCAAGCGCCGGATCCGCGTCGCGGCGGAGCGCGAGGAACGCGAGTTCTACGAGCATCGCGCGCCGGCCGAATGGCTGGAGGCGCTGAAACCGCTCGGCACCGACACGGAGAAGCCCTTCCTCGAAACGGCGCCCTGGCTGATCGCGGTGTTCCTGAAGAAGTACGATCGGCGCGCCGACGGCAGCAAGCTGAAGCATTACTATCCGACCGAGTCGACCGGGCTCGCGACCGGCATCCTGATCACGGCGCTGCACGTGGCCGGGCTCGCCTGCCTGACGCACACGCCGAGCCCGATGGGCTTTCTCAACGAAATCCTGGGCCGGCCGAAGAGCGAGCGGCCGTTCCTGCTGCTGGTGACGGGCTACCCGGCCGCCGACGCGCGCGTGCCGGACATCTCGCGCAAGGCGCTCGAAGAGATCGCGACCTTCGTCGAGGACTGAGGCGCTCCGCTCAGCCGGTGTTCTGCAGTCCCTGCGCGATACCGTTGACGCTCGCGAGCAGCGCGTCGAACAGCGCCTGGTCTTCGTAGTCGCTGTCCCGCCAGCGCTTCAGCAGGTCGACCTGCATCAGGCTCATCGGGTCGACATACGGGTTGCGCAACATGATCGCGCGCTGCAGCGTTACGTCGCTCTCCAGCAGCTCGCTGTGGTCCGAGTACTTCAGGATCAGCCCGCGGGTCAGTTCGAACTCTTTCACGATGAGCGGGAAGAACTCGTCGTGCAGGGGGCCCGCGAGCCGCGAGTAGATTTCGGCTATGCCCAGGTCCGCCTTGGCCAGCACCATTTCGACGTCCGCGGTCAACGCGCGCATGAAGTACCACTCGCCGAACATGTCGCGGAACGCATCGTCGTCGAACTCCTCGGCGGCGGCGCGCAGGCCGCTGCCGAAGCCGAACCAGCCGGGCAGGATGTGCCGGCTCTGGGTCCACGAGAAGACCCACGGGATCGCGCGCAGGTGCTCTACGCCGCGTCCGGAGCGCCGCGACGCCGGCCGCGAGCCGATACGCATTCGCTCGATCAGGTCGATCGGCGTCGCGAGCCGCCAGTAGTCGTAGAAGCGCGGCGTGTCGTAGACCAGCTTGCGGTAGACGCGGCGGCTGACCTCGGCGACGGTCTGCATCATTGCGTGCCACTCCGGCAGATCGCCGCCGCGGTGCTGCGGCATCGCGGTCGCGAGGGCGACCGAGCCGACGGCCTGTTCGAGCGTGCGCAGCGCGATGCCGCGCAGGCCGTACTTCTCGTTGATGATCTCGCCCTGCTCGGTGACGCGCAGGTGGCCATTGACCGTGCCCGGCGGCGCACCGAGCACCGCCGCGTGCGTCTTGCCGCCACCGCGGCTGATCGTGCCGCCGCGGCCGTGGAACAGGTGCAGCGTGATGTCGCTGTGCTGCATGACCTCGACCAGCCTTAGCTGGGCGTTCTGCAGCGCCCAGCGGGCGGCCGCGAGGCCGGAGTCCTTGTTGCTGTCCGAGTAGCCGATCATGACCGTCTGGCGGTCGTCGCGCTGCCGCAGGTGTTCGCGGTACAGCTCGTTGTCGAGCAGGTCGCCCAGGATCTGCGGCCCGTTATCGAGGTCGTCGACCGTCTCGAGCAGCGGCGCGATGTCGAGCGGCACTTCGCCCTTCTTGTTGTGCAGCTCGCTCCAGTTCGCGAGCAGCAGCACCGACAGGATGTCGTCGGCGCCCTGTGTCATGCTGATGATGAACGGGCCGATCGCCTCGCGCCCGTACTTGCGCCGGCAGAACGCAATGGCCTGGAACACGGCGAGCGTCTTGCGCACGGCGATGCTCTGGCGCGCCGGCGGCGGGTCCTTCTGGCGTATTGCCTCGACGATGCGCTCCGCGCGGTCCTCGGCGCTCCAGTCGAGCCAGTCGTCTATCCCCAGGCACTCGCCGATGACCTCGCGGTGCACCATCGCGTCCTGGCGCACATCCAGCGTAACCATGTGGAAGCCGAACGTGTCGATGCGCCGGAGCAGGCGCTTCACGGCGAAGTAGCCGGCGTGCTGGCCCTTGTTGCGGGCGAGGCTTGCCGCAATCAGCGCGATGTCCGCGCGGAACTGGCGCACGTTCTCGTAGGGAAAGGCGTCGTCGTCGTAGGTCGCCTGCAGGCGTTGCTGGATCAGGCGTAGCAGCACGCGGTAAGGCATCTCGCGGTGGCGCAGCGGCACAGAGTGGTAGGCGTTCGGGAACTCGGTGCGGTATTCCTCGATGCGCTCCTCGATTTCCGCCGCGACGCCGATGCGAGCACTCGACTGGCTGAGCTTGGCGGACAGCGACGCGCACTCGTTGTAATACAGGTCCAGGATCAGCGCGCGCTGGCGCGCAAGCGTCGAGCGGATCGTCTTCGCGTTGACGTTCGGATTGCCGTCCATGTCGCCGCCGACCCAGGACGCGTAGCGGATGATCGTCGGTATCTTGATCCCGCGCGCCTCCTTGCCGTAGACCCTGAGGGCGGCGCCCTCGAGATCTTCGTAGAACGGCGGCATCGCGCGGTACAGCACGTCCGTGACGAAGAACAGCACGTGTTCCAGCTCGTCGGCGACGGTCATCTGCTCCGACGGGTGCTCGGCGGTCTGCCAGCCGGTCGTGACCTCGAGCTTGATGTTCTCAAGCGCAACATGCATTTCCTGCGCCGTCATCGTCGGGTTCAGCATGTCGATCATGCGGCTGACGATGCGCTGTTCCTTGCGCAGGATCGTGCGGCGCGTCGGCTCCGTCGGGTGCGCGGTGAATACCGGTTCGATCAGCATGCCCTTCAGCAGCTTGCGGAAGTCGGCCAGCGTGAGGCCGGACGCCTTGAGCTTGACCAGCGTTTCTTCCAGGCCGCCCGGCTGGTACTGCCCGACTTCCTGCAGGTATTCGCGGCGGCGCCGGATGCGGTGCACCTTCTCCGCCGTGTTGACCATCTGGAAGTAGGTCGAGAACGCGCGGATGACCTGCAGGGCCAGGTCGAGTTCGAGGCCGCTGACGTGGTCCCCGAGCTTCTCGTCCGGCTTCTCGTTGCCCTCGCGGCGCCGGATCGAGCGCAGCCGCGCCTCCTCGACGAACTCGAACAGTTCCTCGCCGCCCTGTTCGCGCAGCAGGTCGCCGACCAGCGCGCCGAGCGTGCGCACGTCGTCGCGCAGGGCCTGGTCCTTGTCCTCGAAGGTGATGTCCTGGCGGCGCACGAGCGATCCCCGGGCTCTCAGTCGCGGAAGTTCTCGTACTGCAGCGGCAGGCCGATGTCCTGCTCCTTCAGCAGCGCGATCGCCGCCTGCAGGTCGTCACGCTTCTTGCCGCTGATGCGCAGCTTGTCGCCCTGTATCGCGGCCTGCACCTTGAGCTTGCTGGCCTTGATCGTCTTGACCAGCTTCCTCGCGCGCTCGGTGTCGATACCCTGGCGCAGCAGTACTTTCTGGCGGGCCTTGTTCAGCGCCAGCTCCGGTTCCTGCGGGTCCATGCAGCCGACGTCGATACCGCGCTTCGCGAGCTTCTGGCGCAGGATGTCGAGCATCTGCTGCAGCTGGAAGTCGGACTGGCTGGCAAGCAGGATCTGCTCACCCTCGATCTCGTAGTGCGAGTCCGTACCCTTGAAGTCGAATCGCGTGGCGACCTCGCGGTTCGCCTGGTCGACCGCGTTGCGTGCCTCGTGCGCGTCGAACTCGCTGACGACGTCGAAAGATGGCATTGCTCGTTCTCCGGCTCAGGTGGTGCTGGCGTCAGCCGGCGTCCCGGTCGCGAGCGGCCCGGCCGGCTCGGCGATGAGTTTCTCGACCAGCGCCGTCAGTTCGGTGGTCAGCGCCTTGTAGTGCTCGCCGGTGCCGGGGCCGTTGAAGCCGGTATGTATGCGCCGCACCCGGCCGCCGCGGTCGATGAAGATCGTCGTCGGGAACGCGAGCACGGCGTCCAGCGACGGCAGGGTCGCGGCGGCCTCGGTCTTGGACGAGGTGCCGGCGATCAGCGTCGCGTACTCGATGCCGAACTTCTTGCGGAACAGGCGTACCTGCTCGGCGGCACGCTCCGGGTCGTCGAAGTGTTCGTACATCAGCGCGACGACTTCGAGGCCGCGCTCGCGATACTTCGCGTACAGCGGCGCCATGAAGCGCGCCTCGTCGTGGCAGTTCGGGCACCAGGTGCCGGCCAGCGTGACGACGACGACCTTGCCGGCGAAACGCGGGTCGTCCCAGGCGAGCCGCTCGCCGTTCTCGTCCGGGAAGTCGAACTCGAAGCGCTCGTAGCCAGGCTTCAGGTGCGTGCGCTGGTAGGCATCCGGCAGCCGCGCGTTCGCATCGCGCACGCCGGTCCACTCCTGGTACCACTCGGTG
Source organism: uncultured Woeseia sp. (assembly GCA_937925605.1). Lineage (GTDB taxonomy): Bacteria > Pseudomonadota > Gammaproteobacteria > Steroidobacterales > Woeseiaceae > Woeseia. The sequence continues at coordinate 2,116 of CALALV010000190.1, read as the reverse complement.
CCGGACCAGAAGCGGCCCTCCTCGATGCGGTCGCCCGCGAGCCGGCCCGTGAACATGAACGCGTGCGCGCCGTCGAAGGTCGACAGCCGGAACGTCGAGCCGCTGACGTGGCCGGCGAGGTAGCGAAAGTCGCCGTTCGGGTTCAGGAAGGTGCCGAACAGCCGTCCGCCCCGCTGCGAGAACTCGCCGATGGACGGCGAGCGGCTGCCGTCGGGCTCGACGAAGGTCACGGCCCAACGCCCCGACATGTCGACGCCGCTGGCGGCGGGCGCGGCCTCGGCGGACGCGGCGCGCTCCGGGCCCGGTGCGGCGCGGAACGGCATCGACTGGGTCCTGCCGTGGCTTTTCGTCAGGACCAGCTCGCCGCGCAGCTGGCCGTCGACCAGCCGCGCGCGGATCTCGTTGTTGAAGGCGGGAAAGCGCAGCAGCAGTTCGTCGTCGACGAGGCGGACCTCGTCGATCGGCACGCGCTCCTGCCCGTTGATGAGGTTCGCCGCGTAGATGCCGTTACGGTGACTGATCTCGATACCCGACTCGATGTCGCCGCCCGGCAGCGTGATGCGGGCGTGCCAGGTGCCGGTTGCCAGCCCGCCGCCGCTCGCGGCTTCGTCGCCGCCGCAGCCGGCGAGCAGTGCGAACGACGCGACAAATATGAGGAGTAGACGGCGCATGAACGGGGGCGGCGGGTACCCGGCTGGACGACGTCTCAGTGTAGCGCAACGGCGTCGCGGCGCCGAATGAAACCCGCTCAGTCGCGCTCGAGTTCGGCGCGCTTCGAGCGCACGAGTTCGAGGAAGCGGGGGGTGAGGCCTACGTCCTCGTAGACCGGGTCGCCGAACTCGTCCTCGCGGATGACTCGCTCGCCGGCCTCGTAGGGCATGGCCGTCTCGACCTCGTCGAGCGCTGCGCCGAGCAGGTCGCCGATCAGCGTGTCGACGTCGTTGCCGGGAAACAGTTCGGCCAGGGCTTCGAGCCGGGCGGCGTCCTCGAGCGGCAGGTGGATCGCGTAACGCTCCGCGCTCAGCTTGCGGGCCCGCTGTCGGCTCCAGGTGTCCAGCAATGTCTTGAATCGCATGCGCGGCTCCGGGCCGGGCGGCAAGGCCGCGGCGACAATAACAAAATCTCCCCGGACTGCCCACATTCCGGGACGGCGCGCGCGGCCGCGCGCCGGCATGCTCGGGGCATCGCCCACGGACGGATCGCGATGCAGACTCTCGCCGGACAGCAGGCGGCGCGCGCACGGCGGGACAGCCCGCTCGCGCGCCTCGCCGCCCTCGGCCTCGACGCCGACATCGTCACGGCCGAGCCGGGACTCGTCGCCGGCGGCGTCGGCATCCGGCTTGCCGTGCGGGAGCTGCTGGCCGCGCCCGAGCGACTCGCGGGCGAGCTGCGCCGCATCGGTGCACTGCTGACGCTCGGCATCCCGGTCGGCCTCTCGCTCGTCGACCTCGGCATGCGCGGCCAGCGGCGTCTCGAGTGCCTGCTGCGGCGCCTGCAGCAGGTGACCCGCGCGCCGTGTATCGCCCGGCGCCTGCTCTCGATCGCTGTCGCCGGGCGCTGGCCCGGGCTGCCCGCCTGCCTGCAGGCAAGCCGTGCCTGGCTCGGCGACGGCCCGCGCTACGCACTCATCGACGACGTCGCCGCGGCCGCCGGGCTGCTGCGCCTGCTGGCTACCCAGCGTGGCCGCTGCCGCGGCCTCGAGCCGGTGCTCGCGTCGGCCGTGCGCAGCGCCTGCCCGCTGCTCGCCGACGAGCAGGGCAGCGTCCCGGTCACCCGCCGCGGCCTGGTCGCACCGCCGCGCAGCGCGTGGCTGCCGCTGACCCTGAACCTGGCGCGGCAGGCGGACGCGGCGGGTCGCATCGATCGCGACCGGCTCGCCGAGCGGCTGGTGCGCGCGCTGCCGCTCGCGGACGCACTGTTCGACGAGCTGTACTGGGCCGACCCGGCACAGCGCCTCGACGCGCACAACAATCGCCGCGTCGTCGTCGTGCTCGACGGGCTCGGCGACCTGCTCGTCCGGCGCGGTGCGGACCCGGCGGCCATCGCCACGCTGCGCGAGCTCGACGGCCTGCTGTCCGCGATCCGTAGCTGCCTGTGGGAGTGCTCGCGGCAGCTC
>CALALV010000189.1 GCA_937925605.1 uncultured Woeseia sp. | reverse complement strand
CGGCCCTGTACGCTCCGGGCTCGGCATCCTGGCCTAGCACGACCCGGGAACGGCATTCCCGGCAGCACGCCTTCGCTGCCGGGCTTCGTGCCCGTGAGTGACAGGGCGCGCGCGGCCGAGGCTGCATGCAGCCTTCTGAATTCTCAGCGCGAGCGTTCGACCGTCTCGATCGCCATCGGCCCCGGCGGGATGCCGCGCTCGGCCTTTTCGGCCGCGACCATCGCCGCGACGTCGGCCAGCAGCTCGCGCGCGTCGTAGACGATGCCGTCGCGGATCGTGTAGCGGATGCCGCCGACGCGCTCGACCTCGCGGGTCTCGTCGTTCAGGCGGATCGCGCCGGTGCCGTACAGCACGTACAGGTTCTCGAGCGGGTTCTCGTCGATGACGACGAAGTCGGCCTTCTTGCCGACCGTGACCGAGCCGACTTCGTCCTCTATGCCGATGACCCGTGCGCCCTGCAGCGTAGCGGCGTGGATAACCTCGAGCGGCGAGAAGCCCGCCTCGCGCAGCAGCGTGAGCTCCGTTACGTAACCGAAGCCATAGGTGCTGTAGATGTAGCCCGAGTCGGAGCCGACCGAGACCAGGCCGCCGCGGTTCTTGTACTCGTTGACGAAGGCCATCCACAGCCGGTAATTCTCGCGCCAGGCGATCTCGTCCTCGAGCGTCCAGTAGAACCAGTAGGAACCGTGCGCGTTGCGGTTCGGCCGGTAGAAGTCCCACAGCCCGGGCATCGTGTAGGTGTCGTGCCAGGGCGCGCGGCTCATGCGCATGAAGTCGCGGCTGGCGACGTAGATCGTCAGCGTCGGCGACAGCGCGAAGTTGCGCTCGAGCAGGGTCTCCATGACCGCGTTCCAGGTCTCGCTGCCCGGCGGCGCCGCCTGCTGCCACAGGCGCCCGGCCTCGCCGAAGCGGTGCTGCTCGTCGTGGTAGACGTAGTCGTTCGGGTAGTGCTGGATCGTGCGATCGGTGAACATCGCCTCCGGCAGGCCGTACCAGTGCTCCATCGAGTCCAGCCCGCGCGCCGAGGTCGTCAGCACGTTCGCGTGCTTAACGGCCAGCTGCGCATGGTGCATCGTCGAGCGCAGGCCCTGCTTCTCGGCCTCGTCGAGGGCCGCGTCGAGCACGACCTCCGGCGCACCGATGAACTTGACGCCGGACGCGCCCATGCGCTTGATCCGGCGGATGCGCTCGCGCGCCTGCTGCGGCGTGTCGAGCGGGCCGGCCTCTTTCGCATCGAACATCGGGTAGACCTCGAAGCGCGGGCCGGTGATTTCGTTACGCGCGAGCCGCGCCGCGGTCTCCACCTCCCACTCGGTCCCGTGGGCGCCGCCGACCGTGCGGCCGCTGGTCACGCCGTGCGCGAGCCACAGTTTCAATATGTACTCGGGCGGCACGTTCTGCCCGGTCTGTTCCGAGTGCAGGTGCATGTGCGTGTCGACGAAACCCGGCAGCACGTACATGCCGGAAACGTCGAGTTCGCGGGCGCCGTCGGCGGGCGGCCGGTCGTTCGGGTCGATCGGCAGGCGCGGGAAGCCGACGACGCGGATCTCCGCGATGCGGTCGTTCTCGACGACGATGTCGACCGGGCCCTGGGCCGGAGCGCCGGTGCCGTCGACGAGTATCGCGCCGCGCAGGATCAGCCGCTCCCAGGGACCGTCGCCCTCGCTGCGCGGCGGGATGACGACCTCGTCGCCGGGTGCGGCGAGCGCGACGCTCGCGAACAGGTGTAGCGTCAGGGCCAGGATCTGGCCGGCTCGTAGGTGCATGCTGTCCCCCTGTACCGAGGCCGCGCTGTCGTCGCAGCCGGCGCGTAGACTATCATAGCGGCCCCCGTTCCCCGGCCCGCGCGCATGACCGCTACCTGCATCGACGTCATCGACTCACACACCGGCGGCGAGCCGACCCGCGTCGTGCTCGACGGCGCGCCCGCGCTGCGTGCGCCGGACGTCGCGGGCAAGCTGGCCGAGCTCGCCGCGGAGCACGATCACTTCCGGCGGCTCCTGATCGACGAGCCACGCGGCTCGGACATACTGGTCGGCGCGCTTGTGCTGCCGCCCGCCGACCCGGCGAACGCAGCGGGCGTCATTTTCTTCAACAACGTCGGCTACCTCGGCATGTGCGGCCACGGCACGATCGGCGTCGCGGTCACGCTGGCGCGCGAGGGCAGGCTGGCGCCGGGACGGCATCGCTTCGAGACCGCGGCCGGCGTCGTCGGCGTCACGCTGCACGACGGGCACCGCGTGTCGGTCGACAACGTGCCGAGCTACCGGCAGCTCGCGGGCGCGAGCATCGACGTGCCCGGCATCGGCACCGTCACGGGCGACGTCGCCTACGGCGGTAACTGGTTCTTCATCGTCGCGGAACACGGGCTCGCGATCGATGGCGACAACGTCGCCGAGCTGCAGGCCTTCAGCCGCCGCGTGCGCGCCGCGCTCGACGCCAGCCCGCTGCGCGGCGCGGGCGGCGCCGTGATCGACCACGTCGAGCTCGTCGGGCCGCCGTCCGACCCGGCCCGCGCCGACAGCCGCAACTTCGTGCTGTGCCCCGGCAACGCCTGGGACCGCTCGCCCTGCGGCACCGGCACCAGCGCCAAGCTCGCCTGCCTGGTCGCGGACGGGCATTTGCAGGCCGGCGACACCTGGCGCCAGGAGGGCATCACCGGCAGCGTGTTCGAGGCCACCGCCGTGCTCGACGGCGAACGGATACAGCCGACCATCACCGGCGAGGCGTGGATCACGGCGCGGACGACGCTGGTCGTCGAGGCGGGCGACCCGCTCGGGCCGCGCGCTTGAGCGGCGCGCGCACCGTCGTCGTCGGCGCCGGCATCGTCGGCTGCGCGATCGCATACCGGCTGGCCGCGGCCGGCCACGAGGTGCTGCTGGTCGATCGCGACGATCCCGGGCGCGGCTGCTCGCGCGGCAACGCGGGCGTGCTCGCCACGCACGCTCTCGAACCGCTCGCCACGCCGGCCAACCTGAAGCGCGCACTCAGGCTGCTGTTCGGCAGCCACGGGCCGCTGTCAATCCGCCCGCGCCATGCGCTGCGCGCGCTGCCCTGGCTCGCGCGTTTCGCGCTGGCGGCGCGTCACGTCGATCGCGGCACGCAGGCGCTGGCCGCCCTGCAGGCGAAGAGTCTCGACGCGTTCACGGCGCTCATGGACGATGCCGGGCTCCGCGACCTGCTGCGCACCCGCGGCCACCTGCTCGTGACCGAGGACGGCGCCAACGAAGCGGCCATCCGCGCGGAGGCAAGCAAGCTTTCGGAATTCGGGGTCAACAGCCGCTGGCTGGACCGGCATGCGCTGGCGCAGCTCGCGCCGGGGCTTTCCGGGTCCGTCGTCGGCGGCCAGTTCTTCGCGGACACGGCGCACGTCGTCGACCCGCACAAGGTCTGCCGCGGTCTCGCCGCCGCGGCCGAGCGCCACGGGGCGCGCGTCGCGCGCGCGAACGTCGACGGGCTGCGCGCGCTGGCCGACGGCTTCGTGCTCGATGCCGGCGAGGAGCGTATCCAGTGCGACCGGCTCGTGCTCGCCGCCGGCGTGCACTCGGCGCCGCTGGCCCGCGCGCTCGGCGCGCGCGGGCCGCTCGAGGCGGAGCTCGGCTACCACCTCACACTGCCCGGCGTCACGCCGGAGTTCCGACTGCCGGTGTCGAGCTACGAGCGGCATACCTACATGACGCCGATGGCCATGGGCCTGCGCATCACCGGCTTCGTCGAACTCGGCGGCACCGCGCTGCCGCCGGATCCGCGGCGCTACGCCGACCTGCGCCGGCACGTCGCCGCGCTGCTGCCGGGCACGGACCCGTCGCGCGCCAGCGAATGGATGGGCTGCCGGCCGTCGCTGCCGGATCACCTGCCGGTGATCGGGCCAGCGCCCGGGCGCCCGAATGCACAGTTCGCATTCGGCCACCAGCACCTCGGGTTGACGCTGTCAGGCATAACGGCGGACATCGTGTTGGCGCTCGCCGAGGGTCGGCCGCCGCCGGTAGACCCGGCGCCGTACGACGCGGCGCGCTTCCGCTGAGTCGGCGAGCAGGGAACGGCTTCAGCCGCAGGCGGCGTCCCCGGGCGGCGGCGCATCGTCGTCCCTCGGCTCCTTGCGGCCGCGCCAGATCTGCAGTTTCTCCGGTGCGTCGATGGCCACCTTGACCTGGCGCCTGCCGACTTCGAGCAGCGTTATCTCGATGACGCCACCCTCGAAGAGATCCTCGATCGGCAGGCTGGTATCGATTCCGTCCTTCGGCGCGATCGTTATTATGTCTTGCGCCTTGCGCTTGATGATAAGCATGCGGTCCTTGAATCCTTCCTGGAAAACCCGTTCGCGGCGCGTCGGCTCCTTTGCGCCACGCGCGAAGACGCCCCCCCGGGCCGCGAACAACCGCATAACACTAGCAAAGATAACGGCCGATGCAATTCCAGCCTGCAGGCGCTGAACGCGTACGCGCCGGACAGACCAGTCAGTCGCTGCGCGCGGCCATTGCGGGTTCGTCTTGCGGGATGTCCTTGAGCAGGCGACCGGTAATCACACCCGCGGTCATCGCGCCGTTAACGTTCAGCGCGGTGCGCGCCATGTCGATCAGCGGTTCGATAGATATCAGCAATGCGACCAGCGCAATCGGGAATCCCATCGCCGGCAGCACGATCAGCGCGGCGAAAGTCGCGCCGCCGCCGACGCCGGCGACGCCGAACGAACTGATCGCGACGATCGCGACGAGACCGGCGACAAACGACGGGTCGAGCGGATTGATGCCCATCGTTGGCGCGACCATCGTGGCCAGCATGGCCGGATAGATGCCGGCACAACCGTTCTGGCCGATCGTGGCGCCGAAGGACGCCGACAGGTTTGCGATCGGACCGGGCACGCCGAGCTTGTCGACCTGGGTTTCCACGTTGAGCGGTATGGTCGCCGCGGAAGACCGGGAGGAGAACGCGAAAGTCAGCACGGGCCAGACCTGGCGGGCGTAATCGCTGACGTCGACGCCGTTCAGCCGCAACAGCAGTGCGTGCACGGCGAACATGATCGCGATCGCCACGTAGGAAGCGACGACGAAATTCAGGAGGTTCAGGATGTCGGCGGCATTCGAGCCGGCGACGACCTTGGTCATCAGCGCCAGGATGCCCCACGGCGTCAGCGCCATGATCATGCGCACGAGCTTCATGATGATCGCGCGCAGCGTTTCGACGAAGCTGTAGATCGCCTGGCCGCGCTCCTCGTCCTCGCGCGAAACCTGCAGCGCGGCGATGCCGAAAAGGATGCCGAACAGCACGACGGCGATGATCGAGGTCGGCCGCGCGCCGGTAAGGTCATGGAATACGTTCGAGGGCACGAAGCGCACGAGCATGTCCGCGAGGCCGAGGTCTGCGACCGACTCGCGCCGGCTCTCCAGCACGCCCGCGCGTGCGAGTTCGCGTGCGCCCTCGGTGAGTCCCTCCGCCGTCAGGCCGAACAGCTCGGCCATGAAGATGCCGACCAGCGCCGCGATCATCGTCGTGCCGACCAGGATGCCGATAACGAGGCCGCCGATCTTGCCCAGCGCGGCGATCTCGCGCATGCGCACGACGGCCGAGATCATCATGACCAGCACCAGCGGCATGATGATCATCTGCAGCAGGTTGATGTAACCGCTGCCGAGCACGTTGGTCCACTCGAGCGTGCCCGCGGTGGCCGCGTGTTCCGGGCCGTAGGCGAACTGCAGGAAGAAGCCGTAGGCCACGCCGGCGAGCAGGCCCGCGAGGATCTGCTGCGCGAGGCTGAAACGCGGCCGGCCGAGGCGCGCCAGCAGGACGGCGACACCGGCGAAGACGGCAAGGTTGACGACGATCAGCAACATCGGATTGCCCCGGGGCGCGCGGCAACGGCACCGCGCCCCGACGTTAGCCGAATTGGCGCGCGGCCGCATCCGTTGCGGCGGTTACGCTCCCCCGCGACGCGTGGGCACTCGGGTTAAGGCGCGCTCGTTTTCAGCGATTTCCCGATGCCGCGGCGTGCCCCCGGCGGCTAGTCTGGGGTTTCCGTGGCGGGCCTCGCGGTCGCGGCGCGGCATCCTGCAAGCTGCCCGGGGCCTCATGGACGACGACCAACGCGTACGTGCCGCACGACCGGAACTCGTGCACCTGCCGCCGGCCCTGTCGGTCGGGCTCGTGGTCGCGACGATCGCCGCGATCGAGGGCCTGCGCCTGGCCGGCTGGCCCGTGGCCGCGCCGTTCGCCCTGATCTACACCGCCCTCGCCTTTGCCGCATCGTTCTCCGGCCGCCGGGCCGGCCTGCTCGCCGCCCTGCTGGCCACGCTCTACGCGGGTTGGTCCGTGCGCACGGGCTTCGGGCCCGAGACCCTGACCGGCGGCCCCCTGCAGCTGGCGCTGGCCGCGACGATCGCGTTCACGGTCTGCGGAGTGCTGGGCTACGAACACGACGTCCGCGCGCGTCTCGTCCGCCAGCTGCGGTCGCGCGAGCGCCGGCTGCTGCGCCGCCAGCGGCGCCTCTACGGCAGCGTTGCGGAAACCTCCGCCCGACTGCAGGAAACCCGCGGCGAGCTGACGGATACCCGCTACCTGCTCGAGCAGGCGCTGGCCCGCGCGCCCATCGGCGTCGTCGTCATCGACCGCGAATGGCGGCTGCTCCTCGTCAACCCGGCCGCGCGCCTGCAGTTCGGACTCGGGCCGGACTCGACCGGCTGCCACACCTGGCAGGACCTGCTCGGCGCGGTCGACTTCCGCGGCGCCGACGGCGAACGCCTGCCGCCGACCGGCGGCCCGCCCGGCGACGCGCTCGCAGCGGGCGCGAGCTGCGAAGACTACGAGTGCCGCATCGACGGCGCCGACGGCGTGTCGCGCTGGTTCAGCGGCTACGTCGGGCCGACGCTGACCCGCGACGGCGGGATTTCCGGCGTCGTCGTGATGCTCGTCGACCAGACGCGCCGCATGCGCACCACGCGCGCGCTCGCGCGCCTGACCCGGCTGCTGTTCCGGGTCCGCGAGGAAGAGCGCGGCATGCTCGCCCGCGAGCTGCACGAGGAGATCGGGCAGTCGCTGGCTGCGATCAAGTTCGCGCTGCACAGCGACGGCGTAGAGGAAGGCCGCGTCGCGGGCAGCCTGGCGAAGATCGACGACCTGACCTCGACGATCCGCCAGCTCTCGCTCGAACTGCGGCCGCCGGCGCTCGACGACTTCGGCCTCGCAACGGCGATCCGCGCCGAGCTCGAGCGCCTCGGCGCGGAACACGGCGTCGATTGCCGGCTGCACAGCGACGAGAACCTGCCCGCGGCCCCCGGCGAGATCGCGACGGTCGCCTACCGCATCGTCCAGGAAGCCGTCGGCAATGCGCTCGAGCATGCAAACGCGGCGGCGATCACGGTACGATTGGGCACAGCGGGCGACGAGCTGCTGCTGGAGATCCGCGACGACGGCAGCGGCTTCGATCTCGAGGCGGCCGAACTGCGCGCCGCGGCGGCGGGCCAGCTCGGGCTGCTGTTCATGCGCGAACGCGCCCGGCAGTACGGCGGCTCGCTCAAGCTCGAGACGCGCGCCGGGCTCGGCACGACGGTAAGTGCACGACTGCCGCTGGAGACCAGGACGACGGATGCCGAAAACGAGACTGGCCCTGATCGATGACCACCAGATCGTCCGCGACGGTCTGAAAGCCCTGCTTTCCCAGCTCGAACATTGCGAAGTCGTCGCCGAGGGCGGCAGCGGCGAGGATGCGCTGTCGCTGGCCGACAACGGCGACATCGACATCTTCCTGATGGACATCGCGATGCCCGGCATGAGCGGGCTCGACGCCGCGGCGCGCTTGCGCGAGGTGCGGCCGGACGCGCGCATCATCATGCTGTCGATGCACGCGACCGGCGAATACGTGCGGCGGGCCATGACCTCGGGCGCGTCCGGCTACATGCTGAAGAACATGGCGCCATCCGAACTCGCCCAGGCAATAGCGAAAGTCTCGGCCGGCGGCCGCTACCTGAGCCCGGCCGTCGCCGACTCGCTGGAAGAAGCCGCCAGCAGCGACGACGACGAAGCCGGCGGTCTCGGCGCACTGAGCGCCCGCCAGCGCGAGATCCTGAGGCTGCTGGCCGAGGGGATGACGACGCGCGACATCGCCGCGTTGCTGTCGATCAGCGCGAAGACCGTGGAGACGCATCGCAGCCAGCTCATGCAAAAGCTCGAGATTTTCGACGTGCCCGGGCTGGTCAAGTACGCGATCCGCCACGGGCTTGTCAGCATCGACTGAAGTCGGTCAGCGCGAGCGCAGCGCCTCCACCATCGCGCGCACCGCGGCCAGCTGTTCGCCGTCGCGCGCGAGGTAATCCTCGCCCCCGTAGCCCCACCAGTCCCAGCACGCGAGCGGGTTCATCGGCGCCATGCTCGAGGCCGCGACCTGTGGAAACAACAGCACGAGATCGTTGCTCGCGGCCCAGCCGAGGAAACCGGATTGCTCGATCAGCGCCGTGCCGATCTGCCCCGCGGACTGCCGGCAGCCGTGGAAGAACACGTGCAGCGCGCAGCCGCCGTCGCGACAGGCGGGCGGCACGAACAGGTAGCCTTCGTCGGCGAGCCCGGTGGCCGCGTACGGGCGCTGGTCGAAGGCCTGCGCGCGCAACTCGCCGTTCGCGGGCGCCTCGAGTTCTCCGAGCAGCGTGCCGAGCACTGCGCCGGCGGTGTCGTAGCCGCAGGCGTTGATGAACTGTTCGCCGAGCGTGTCGCAGGGCGCGCCCGCGGCGAGCGTCGGCCAGCCGTGCACGGCGGGCACGTCGTCGACCCGGGTCAGGTCAACGGAATCGCCGAAGGACAAGTAGAAGTCGGCGGCCGCCGCGCTGAGGTCGCCGGACACGATCGTGTCGGCCGCGCCGTGAAAAAGGTACACGCGGTCGCCGGCCAGCCCGGCGGGCGGATCGAGCTCGCCTGCATTGGCCAGCGCCTGCGCATGCTCGACGAGGGCTGCAGTCTCGAGCCCCTCTCCGCTCATGCAGGGTCCGAGCGCGCGGTCGAGCTGGCCGAGCGCGCAGCCCCAGGGTCCGCCCGCAACCAGCCCGGCGCCGTCGACCGTCGCCGAGTGCGCCACGTGGTACTGCGTTGCCATGTAAGCGCCGGCGGACACGCCGGAGACCGTCAGCCCGCCGTCCGCGCCGAGGCCCGGCAGGCCGGGACCGGCCGGTTCGCCGCCGCAGGCGGCGAGCAGGGCCAGCGGGACGACGAGGATGCGGCGCGTGTTCAGTCGAGTGCCTCCAGGAATTCGTCGATCGCGGCCAGGGCTTCCGGTTCGTCGAGCAGCGGCACGTGCCCGCGGTTGGCGACGACGACGTGCTCGAGATCCGGCTTGTGTTCGCGCATCGCCGCGACGATATCGGCGGTCAGTATATCCGAGTGTTCGCCCTGCAGGACGAGCAACGGCAGTCCGTCGAGCGCCGCGAAGGCCTGCCACGGGTCGCCGAAACTCGTGCCGGCGCGCCGCGCCGCCTCGCCGATCATCGGGTCCATGTCCAGCACCGGCCGGCCGGCGTCGTCCTCGCGGTAGCCGCGGCGCGCGAGTCGCCGCCAGTCCGCGTCCGACAAGCCGCGCCAGGCGATGCCGTACAGCTCGCGCGCCTGCGCGGCGGCCTCGTCCCAGTCCGCGACCGGCGGCAGCCTGCCGATGTAGCCCTTGATGCGCTCGAGGCCCTCCGGAGCGATGACCGGCCCGATGTCGTTCAGCACGATGCCGGCCACGCGCGCGGGCGCCCGCTCGCGCAGCAGCATGCTGACGAGCCCGCCGAGCGAGGTGCCGATGAACGCGGCGCGCTCGAGCCCGAACGCGTCGAGCAGTCGCAGCATGTCGTCCACGTAGGTCGGTGGCACGTAGTGACGCCACTCCGGGTCGCGCGCGGACAGGCCGCGGCCGCGGAAATCCGGGCAGTAGACCGGGCCGCGCGCCGCGAGATGCGGCGCCAGGTCCTCGAAGTCGCGGCTGTTGCGCGTGATGCCCGGCAGGCACAGGACCGGCAGCCCCGCCCGGTCCCCGCCGTACACGCGGCAGGCCAGGTCGAGGCCGTCGTCGCTCCGGAAGTAGCGCAGTTCCCCGCCGCTCACGCGCGACGCTCCGCCTCGAGGAAATCCGCGTAGCGCTTGCGCAGCTCGCGCTTCAGGATCTTGCCGTTCGGATTGCGCGGCAGCTCGTCGATCCGCGTGGCCGCGGCGATCTTCTGCTGGCGGCCGACGCGTTCGTTCGTCCACGCGACCAGCGCGTCGACGTCGACCGCGTCGCCGACGACGACCGCCAGCGGCGATTCGCCCCAGCGCCGGCTCGGCACGCCGATCACCGCGACCTCGAGCACGTCCGGGTGGCCGGCGATCACGGCCTCGATATCGGCCGGGTAGATGTTCTGCCCGCCCGAGATGATCATGTCCTTCTTGCGATCGACGAGGTACAGGTTGCCGTCCTCGTCGAGCCGGCCGATGTCGCCGGTGCGCAGCCAGCGCCGGCCGACGGAGTCCGTCCAGGTCGCTTCTTCGTTCGCGCTGTCGCGGTTCAGGTAGCCGCTCATCAGCAGCCGCCCGTAACCGACGATTTCGCCCGGCTCGCCGGGCGGCAGCGGCCGGTCGTCGTTGTCGAGGATCGCGAGTTCCTGGCCCGGGCAGGGGCGGCCCACGGATTCCGGGTTGGCCGCGGCGTCCGCCGGCGACTGGATCGTGACGAGGCCCTCGGTCAGCCCGTAGAGCTCGATGAAATCGCCCGGGATGCGGCGCACGATCTCGCGCTTGAGATCGGCGTGCAGCGGCGAGCCGCAGCACATCAGGGCGCGGATCGACGACAGGTCGTGCTCGGCGAAGTCCTCTGCCGCCAGCATGCGCTGGAACTGCACCGGCACCATGCTCGAGTGCGTGATGCGCTCGCGCGCGATCAGTGCGAGGCAGGAGGTCGCCTCGAAGGCGGGCATCAGGACCAGCGTGCCGCCGCAAAGGATCGTCGCCAGCAGCGTCACCCAGGTGATGTTCGAGTACAGCCCGAGCGACAAGAGCGCGCGCGCGTCGCTGTCGTAGCGCAGCGCGATCGCCATGTCGTAGGCCCAGGCCATGCGGCAGCCGTGCGAATGCACGATGCCCTTCGGCAGGCCCGTCGTGCCGGAGCTGTAGATGATGTTGCAGGCTTCGTCCTCGCGCAGGTCGGTGACGGACGCCGTGGCCGGGGCGGCAGCGACCAACGCCGCGAAATCGAGCCAGCCGTCGCGCGGCTCTCCGGCAAGCACGTAGCGCTCGCCGATGCCGGCCGGCAGGCGCCGCCGCATGCCGTCGAGGCGTCCGGCGTGTTCCGGCGAGGCGATGACCGCGCGCGCGTCGCAGTCGCCGATCTGCTTCTCGATGCCGTCGTCGGAGACCGATACGTTCAGCGGCACGGCGACGAAGCCGCCGCACAGGCTGCCCAGCATCGCCTCGAACATCGCGACGCTGTTCTGCATCAGGATCGCGACCCGGTCGCCGCGCTCGAGGCCGAGGCCGGCAAGGGCGTTGCCGGTCCGGTGCAGGCGCCCGGCGAGTTCCGCCCAGTTCAGGCTCGTCTCGCCGCAGCGCAGGGCCTCCGCGGAAGCCCGCTGCCGGGCGTTGTTGCGTATGATGTCCGGCAGCGCGGGCCGCGCGGGCTGAAACCAGCTCATGATGTGTCGACAGCCCCCCCGGACCGTAATTCAACGTTCGTTGAACTTTATTTCAACGCTTGTTGATATGCAAGCGTCGACTGCCTAGGATCGTGTCCATGCCGAGAAACGCCGAAGCCACGCGCGAACGCATTCTGGATGCCGCCGAGCACCTGTTCGCGAAGCGCGGTTTCGAAGGCGTCACGGTCCGCCAGATCATGTCGCGGGCCGGCGCCGACGTTGCCCTCGCCTACTATCACTTCAAATCGAAGCGCGACCTGTTCGACGCGGTCCTGCTGCGCCGGGCGCAGACGCTGAACGAACTGCGTCTGAAAGCGCTGGACGAGGTCGAGCAACGGCACCGCGAGGATCCGCCCGACGTCGAGGAGATCATCGACGCATTCACGCGGCCGCTGCTGGAGGAACTCGACCGGCACCCGGAAGACTGGCGCGACTACATGGCGCTGGTCGCCCAGGTCAACAACTCGCCCGAGTGGGGCGGCGAACTCATGACCCGCTACTTCGACCCGCTGGTGAAGCGCTTCCTCGACGCGCTGCGCCGGGCGCTGCCGGACTGCCGCGAGGAAGACCTGTTCTGGAGCTACCACTTCCTGTCGGGCGCGCTGACGCTGACCTTCGCCGAGACCGGGCGCCTCGACAACCTGTCCGGCGGCCTCTGCAGCAGCGCCGACATGGCGGCCGCGAACGCCCGCATGCCGCGCTTCGTGGCGGCCGGGTTCCGGGCGCTGTGCGCGCCGGCGGCGAAGACCTGACCTGCTTGTATTTCAACCAACGTTGAAATAACATCAATTCAGCAACCGTTGAATTGGGGGACGTTCGATGAACACCGCTCTTGCCCGGCTGGCGGCGACGCTGCCGCTCACCGCCGCTTTTTGCACGCTGCCCTTCGCCCTGCCGGGCGTGGCCGACGCCCAGGAGTCGGCCTCCCGCACGCTCGAGGAAGTGGTCGTCACGGCCCGCCGCCGCGAGGAATCGCTGGCCGACGTCCCGCTTTCGATCACGGCTTTCTCCGGCGAGGAGCTTGCACGCATCGGCGCCATCGACATCATCGAGGTCGCCAAGTCGACGCCGAACGTCACGCTCGAGGTCTCGCGCGGCACGAACACGACGCTGACGGCGTTCATCCGCGGCGTCGGCCAGCAGGACCCGGTCGCCGGCTTCGAGGCCGGCGTTGGCATCTACATCGACGACGTGTACCTCAACCGGCCGCAGGCCGCGGTGCTCGACATCTACGACGTCGAGCGCATCGAGGTGCTGCGCGGACCGCAGGGCACGCTGTACGGCCGCAACACGATCGGCGGCGCAATCAAGTACGTGACCGGCCGGCTCGACGACGAGCCCTCGGCCAACCTGCGTTTCTCGGTGGGCTCCTACAGCCAGCTCGACGCGGTACTGACCGCCTCGACCCCGGTCACCGACTCGCTGCGTATCGGCGGTGCGCTGGCGAAGCTGACCCGCGACGGCTTCGGCGACAACCTGAACCTGTCCGGCGTCGACAACTACCACAAGGATATTTTCGGCGCGCGCATGAGCGTCGAGTGGGACGCGACCGAGGACCTGTCGTTCCGGCTGACCGGCGACTTCATCCGCGACGAGTCGGATCCGCGCCAGGGCCATCGCCTGACCGTGTCCAACGTGAGCGGCGACCCGATCCTGTCCGACGTGTTCGACACGCGCGCCGGGCTGAACCTGCCCGGGCAGGAAGTCGAGTCGCTCGGCGGCGCGCTGGTCGCGGAGTGGCAGCTGAACGACAACTACACGCTGAAGAACATCCTGTCCTACCGCGACGACGTGTCGTACTCGCCGATCGACTTCGACAGCCTGCCGCAGGCCGACCTCGACGTGCCGGTCGTCTACGACAACGAGCAGTTCTCGGAGGAGCTGCAGCTGCTGTACACCGGTGAACGGCTGAGCGGCATCGTCGGCTACTACTACCTCGACGCAAGCGCGTTCAACGACTTCGACGTGATCCTCGCGACCACCGGCGCGGTGATCGGCCTGCCCGGCCTCAACGCGAACACGCTCGGCGACGTGCAGACCGACAGCTGGTCGCTGTTCGCGGACTTCACGTACCAGCTGACTGACGAAGTGAGCGTCTCGGTCGGCGGCCGCTACACCTCCGACGAACGCAACTCGCGCGTACTGCGCCGCACCTACATCGGCGGCACGACCTTCGGCAACAACAGCCCGACCCTGATAGCGACGACCTCGAACTTCAGCGGCAGCAAGGAGTTCACCGAGTTCACGCCGCGCGCCTCGATCAGCTGGCAGCCGAACGACGAGCAGAACCTGTACTTCACCTACAGCGAGGGCTTCAAGGGCGGCAGCTTCGACCCGCGCGGCCAGACCAGCGCGGCGCCGGACTTCGACGGCAACGGCACGGTCGAGCCTGACGAGGTGTTCGAGTTCATGGTCTTCGACCCGGAGTTCGTCAACTCCTACGAGCTGGGCCTCAAGTCGAGCTGGATGGACAACCGGGTCACGACGAACATCGCGTTCTTCTATGCCGACTACACGGACGTGCAGATCCCCGGCTCGGTCGGGCTCGACACCGACGGCGACGGCAACCAGGACACGTTCATCGGCATCACCTCGAATGCCGGTGACGCGGACATGACCGGCTTCGAGTTCGAGGGGCTCGCGCAGCTTAACGACTACTTCCAGCTGGGCTGGGCGCTCGGCCTGCTGGACGCCGAGTTCAATGAATTCATCGACGCGTTCGGCGTCGACGTCGCCGACCAGCGGGTGTTCCAGAACACGCCCGACGTGACGGCGAGCAGCTCGCTGACCTACTCGACGCCGCTCGCGCTCGGCTCGGCGGCGGGCACGCTGTCGGTCATCGGCTCGCTGTCCTACCGCGACGACACGAGCCAGTTCGAGGCGCCCAACGCGTTCCTCGACCAGGACAGCTTCACGCTGGCCGACCTCAGCATCGTCTGGGAAGACGACGACGGCCGCTGGCGCGCCGGCCTGCACGGCAAGAACCTGACCGACGAGGAATACAAGGTCGCCGGCTACTTCTTCCCGTCGCTCGGCCTCGAAGGCTCGGTAACGGCCTTCTACGGCAATCCGCTCACGGTCACCGGCACGGTCGAGTACCGCTTCCGTTGAGCGGGCGCGACGGCGCATTCGTGTAAGCTCGACGCGGCGGGGTCATCCCCGCCGCGTTTTTTTTCGACCGAGGCCAGGCCAGGACGATGACGACGGCGACGGAACCGACCCCGGCGGCAACGCCCGCCTACCGCGCATGGGTGATGTTCATCCTGGTCGTGGTCTACACCTTCAATTTCATCGACCGCCAGATCGTCGGCATCCTGGCGGTGCCGATCAAGGAAGAGCTGCTGCTCAGCGATACGCAGCTCAGCCTCATGGGCGGCCTCGCCTTCGCGCTGTTCTATACCTTTCTCGGCATCCCGGTCGCCTACCTCGCCGACCGCAGCAGCCGCACCTGGATCATGACGATCGCGCTGACCGTGTGGAGCGCGATGACCGCGGTCTGCGGGCTGGCGCAGAACTTCTGGCACCTGTTCCTCGCCCGCCTGGGCGTCGGCGTCGGCGAAGCCGGCGGCGTGGCGCCGGCCTACTCGCTGATCTCCGACTACTTCCCGCCGGAGCAGCGCGCCCGCGCGCTCGGCGTGTACTCGTTCGGCATCCCTATCGGCGGCGCGCTCGGCATCATCCTGGGCGGCGTGCTGACCAGCATCGCCGGCTGGCGGGTCGCGTTCATCGTCGTCGGCATCGCCGGGCTCGCGATCGCGCCGCTGTTCCGGCTGACCGTGCGCGAGCCGGAACGCGGCCGCTACGACAACCCGGGCCAGGCCATTGCACCGGCGCCGGTGCGCCGGGTTGCCGCGACGCTGGCCTCGAAGCCCAGCTTCTGGACGCTGTCCTTCGGCGCCGCCTGCTCGTCGATGATCGGCTACGGGCTGATCTTCTGGCTGCCCTCCTTCTTCGTGCGCAGCTTCGGCGCGGACCTGCCCGCCTTCTTCGACTGGCTGCCCGAGGCGCTGCGTCCGGGCGGCGGCAGCACGGTGCTGTACGCCTCCTACTTTTACGGCACGATCCTGCTCATCGGCGGCATCGCCGGCATCGGGGTGGGCGGCGTGCTCGCCGACCGCCTCGGCGCGCGCGACAAGGCCGCCTATGCGCGCGTGCCGGCGTTCGCCTTCGTGCTGGCCGTGCCGTTCTTCGTGCTCGGCGTGCTCGCCGACAACCTGCTCGCGGCCTTTTTCGCCTTCCTCGTGCCGACCGCCCTGAGCCTGGTCTGGCTCGGCCCCGTGCTGTCCGCGTTCCAGCATCTCGTGACGCCGAACATGCGCGCGACCGCCTCGGCGATCTTCCTGTTCATCAACAACCTGATCGGTATCGGCCTGGGCAACCTCGTGATCGGCGCGCTGTCGGACGCGCTCGCCGCGCGCTACGGCGACGAATCGCTGCGCTACGCGATCCTGGTCGGCACGGTCTTCTACCTGGCCGCGGCGGCGCTGCTGTTCGTGGCGGCGCGGCGACTCGACGAGGACTGGGAACGGTAAGACGCCGGTCATGACCGGCTGCCATGCTGTCCTCGTCCCGGGTCGTGGCCCTGGCCGGGATTAAGTCAAATACCCCGATCCCGCGCGCCCTGCGGCGGTAGGATCGCGGCACCGGCAAGAACAATAACGCCACAACGACAAGGCCTGGACGGCCCGCGCCGGACCGGCCGATCTGATCACAGGGGAACATCATGCCCGAGCTCCGTCCGCGCCCGCGCTTTCTGCCGTGGTGCCTCTTAAGCCTGCTGACCGCGTTCGCGCCCGCCGCCTTCGCGCAGGTCTTCATCAACGAGATCCACTACGACAACACCGGCACCGACTCGGGCGAGGCCATCGAAATCGCCGGCCCGGCCGGGACCGTGCTCGATGGCTGGAGCCTCGTGCGCTACAACGGTAACGGCGGGGCCAGCTACGGCACCGACACGCTCGCGGGCACGATCGTCGAGCAGCAGGGCGGCTACGGCACCGTGGTCGTCGAGTACGCGGTCAACGGCCTGCAGAACGGCAGCCCCGACGGCGTGGCACTGGTCGACGCCGGCGGCAACGTCGTGCAGTTCCTGAGCTACGAGGGCAGCTTCACGGCCGTCGGCGGTCCCGCGGACGGGCTGACCAGTACGGATATCGGCGTCAGCGAGGACAGCAGCACGGCGGTCGGCGACTCGCTGCAGCTGACCGGCAGCGGCAGCTTCGCCGAGAATTTCACCTGGTCCGGTCCGCTGGCCGCGACCTTCGGCGCGGTCAACACGGGCCAGACCTTCGGCGGCGGGGAGCCGCCGGCGCCGCAGCTCGTCATCAACGAGGTCGACTACGACCAGCCGGGGACCGACAGCGCCGAGTTCGTCGAGCTTTTGAACAGCGGCGCGGTCGCGGTCGCGCTCGGCGACTACGAACTCGTGCTGGTCAACGGCAGCGTCGGCACCGTGTACCAGACCTTTGCACTGCCGGACCTGAGCCTCGCGGCCGGCGACTACTACGTCGTCTGCGCGCAGGCGGCGAACACGCCGAACTGCGACCTGGATGTCACGCCGGATACGAACCTGGTGCAGAACGGTGCGCCCGACGCAGTGGCGCTGCTGCTCGCCGGCGAAGTCGTCGACGCGCTGAGCTACGAGGGCGACACGGTCGCGCCGTACACGGAAGGCTCGGGCACGGGTCTCGAAGACCTGTCGGGCACTGCGTTCGTCGGCCTGTCGCGCGTTCCTGACGGCAGCGATAGCGACCAGAACAACGTGGACTTCGCGCTGCGCTGCATCACGCCGGGCGAGGCGAACTCGGACGCGAGCGACAACTGCCTGGATCCGAACGTCGGGCCGCCGCTCGTGATCAACGAAATCCACGCCGACCCGGAGAGCGACCTGGCCGGCGACGCGAACAACGACGGCACGCGCGACTTCTCCGACGACGAGTTCGTCGAGCTCGTCAATATCTCGGGCGCCCCGCTCGACCTGTCCGGCTGGACGCTGTCTGACGGCGCGCTCGCGCGGCACACGTTCCCGGCCGGCACCGTCATCGAGGACCAGTGCGCGATCGTCGTGTTCGGCGGCGGCGCGCCCGTCGGCGGGTTCGGCGGAGCGACCGTGCAGACCGCGTCCGGCGGCGCGCTCGGCCTCAACAACGGCGGCGACTCGATCACGCTCAGCGACGGCCTCGGCACCAGCGTGGCCGTCGCGTACGGCAGCGAGGGCGGCAATAACCAGTCGATCACGCTCGTGCCGGACGTGACCGGCGTGCCGCCGTACGTGCAGCACTCGCAGGTCGCGGGCGCGGACGGTGCGCTGTACTCGCCGGGACGGCGTGCCGACGGCAGCCTGTTCGACGGCTGCGAGGCGCCGATCCTCGGGCCCTTCGAGGTCTACGAGATCCAGGGTGCGGGCGATGCGTCTCCGTACACGGGCGAGATCGTCAACTCGCCGGCCAACGTCGTTACCGCGCTCGCCGGCAACGGCTTCTTCATGCAGACGCCCGCCGAACGCAGCGACGGCGACGTCGACACCTCCGACGGCATCTTCGTCTTCACCGGCAGCGCGCCCGCCGTCGCGGTCGGCGACGTCGTGGACGTGACGGGCGTCGTCGTCGAGTTCTTCGGCTTCACGGAAATCACGAACGACCCGCTGGTCACGGTTACCGGTGCCGGCGCGAGCCTGCCGCCCGCCGTCGCCTTCGACGCGAACGTGCCGTCGCCGGACCCGGCGGCGCCGTCCTGCGCGCTCGAGTACGAGTGCTACGAGGGGATGCTGGTCGAGGTCGCGGACGGCTTCGTCACCGGCGGCAACCAGCGCTTCAGCAGCGACACGGTCGCCGAGGCCTACGTCACGGCCGCCGGCGCGCGGGCTTTCCGCGAGCCCGGCATCGAGTTCCCGGGCATCGATGGCCTGCCGGTCTGGGACAGCAACCCGGAAGTGTTCGAACTCGACCCGGACCGGCTTGGCCTGCCGAACCGCCTGCTCGGCGGCGGCGCGCGCTTCGTCGCGCGCGGCGTGCTCGGCTACGAGTTCGGCGGCTACGAGCTGTGGCCGACCGAGCTCGACATCGAGGACGCCTTACTGCCGCGGCCGGTGCGCGGGAAAGCGAAGCACGAAGTCACGGTAGGCAGCCTGAACCTGTTCCGGCTGTTCGACGACGTCGACGACGCGCCGACCGCGGACGCGCTGGGCAACCCGATCGACGACCAGGTCGTCAGCAGCGAGGAATACCTGCGGCGGCTCGACAAGGCCGCGGGCTACATCGTCAAGGGCCTGCGCTCGCCGGACATACTGGCCGTGCAGGAAGTCGAGAAGCTCGGCGTGCTGGAAGACCTTGCCGCAGCCATCGACAAGCTCGACGGCAAACCGAAGTACGCCGCCTTCCTGCTCGAGGGCAACGACCCGGGCGGCATCGACGTCGGCTTCCTCGTGCGCAAGAAGATCCGCGTGCAAAACGTAGAGGCGATCGCCCCGGCCGAGACCTTCGTCGAGCCGGACGGCGACATCGACCTGCTGCACGACCGCCCGCCGCTGCTGCTCGAAGCGCGCCTGCAGAGCGGCGATGCCTCGCTGCGCCGGCTGTTCGTCATCGGCGTGCACAACCGCTCGCTGGGCGGCATCGACGGCAGCGACGGCGAGCGCGTGCGCCTGAAACGGCTGCTGCAGGCGCAGTCGGTCGCGGCTGCCGTGCAGTCACTGCAGGACGCGTACGCGGACGCCGCGATCGTCGTCGTCGGCGACTTCAATGCATTCGAGTTCAGTGACGGCTACGTCGACGTCGTCGGCCAGGTGCGCGGCGACGTGGTCCCCGGCGACAACCTGCTGTCGGGCCCGGACCTCGTCGAGCCCGACCTGTTGAACCAGGTCTTCTCGCTGCCGCCGGACGAGCGCTACTCGTTCGTGTTCCGCGGCACCGCCCAGGTGCTGGACCACGCGCTGACCAGCCGCGCGCTGGACCTGCGCGTGCGGGGCCTCGAATATGCCCGCGGCAACGCGGACGCAGCGGTCGACCTGGTCAACGACGCAGGCACCGACCTGCGCGCGTCGGACCACGACGGGCTGGTGCTGTTCATCGACACCTGCGCGCGTGCCGAAGAGGACGGCGGCGACGAGGACTGCGGGCTGGGGAACGACGCGGCCGAGTAAGGCTAAGGCGCGGCGCGGGCGCTTCAGCCCCCGCTGCGCAGCCGCTCGGCCTCGGTCGGGCGGCCCTGCCGGACGAGGCTGTCGGCGATCAGTTCGACAGCCTGCTTGCGCAGCGCCGGGTCGCCGCCCGCGAGCGACTCGGCGCGCCGCGCGAACTGCTCGGCCTGTGCCCAGTCGGCCGCCGCGTAGCGCAGCCGCGCGAGTTCGAGCCAGACGGCCGGGTCGTTCGGCTCGATGCGCAGCGCGCGCTCGAGCGTCACGGCCGCCTGCGCCGACTGCCCGCTCTCGTGAAGCGCGCGGCTCTGCTCGATCAGCGTCGCGGTCGCCGGGCCGGCGCGCCGTTCCTGGCGCTGCGGCGCGGTGACCGGGATCTCGTCGGCGTCCGGGTCCTGCGGGCCGGGCTGCGGCGCCAGCGCGCAGCCGGATGCCGCCAGCGTGAGCGCGGCGAGCGTGATCAGTCGAGTACGTCGTTCAGCCATTCCAGTGTCCGTTCAGCGAGGCCGCGGCGTTCGGCGCAGCCGCCGCGGCGATCCAGTTCGGTCCCCGCGGGCAGCGCCAGCACGAGGCCGCTTGCGCAGCCGCGGCCCACGGGCGCCCCACTGTAATAGTCGACGCGCCGGGCTTCCAGCGCCCGCGGCAGCGGCGGTGCATAGGGCCGCTCGGCGACGTCCGCCATGATGTCCTGCCAGACCGGCAGCGCCGCAGACGCGCCGGACAGGCCGGTCGGCGCGAAATCGTCGTAGCCGATCCAGACCACCGCGAGACGGTCGCCGGAGAAGCCGGCGAACCAGCTGTCACGGAAGTCGTCCGAAGTACCTGTCTTGCCGGCGGTCGCGAGCGGCAGCGTCGTCGCGCGCCCGGTGCCCCGCTGCATCGCGACGAGAAGCGCCTGGTTCAGCTGGTACACGAGCGCGGGCTCGACGGCCTGGCGCAGCTCGACCGGGAAGCGCACGAGCGGCACGCCGTTGGCCGCGACGACCGAGCGCACGGCGCGTGGCGGCACGCGGAATCCACCGTTCGCGAGCGTGCCGTAGACGAAGGCCACCTCGAACGGCGTCAGCTCGACGGCGCCGAGCAGCAGCGAGGGCAGCGCGGCCGGCGCGGGCCCCGGGCCGATGCGCTCGAGCAGCGCCGCGACCCGCTCGACACCGACGTCGAGGCCGAGCCCCACCGTGGCCAGGTTCAGCGACTCGGCGAGCGCACGCAACAACGTGACCGGGCCGGCCGGTTCGCCGCTGAAATTGCGCGGCGCCCAGCGCGTGCCGTTCGGCAGCTCGAGCTCGATCGGCGCGTCCTCGATGCGGCTCGCGAGCGTGTAACGGCCGGTTTCCAGCGCGGCCAGGTAGACGACCGGCTTGATCAGCGAGCCGACCGGGCGGCGCGCGGCCAGCGCGCGATTGAAGCCCTCGTAGCCCGCGCGCCGGTCGCCGACCAGCGCCAGCACGTCGCCGGACTGCGGCGCGGTGACGACGACGGCGCCGGCCAGCCGGCGCTCGGGCTGGCGCTCGTCGAGCGCGTCGAGGCGTTCCGCGAGCCGCCGTTCCGCGCTCGCCTGCACCCGCGGATCCAGCGACGTAAAGATGTTCAGGCCCTGCCGGGACAGGTCCTCGGGCCGGTATTGTTCGCCGAGCTCGGCACGCACCAGCGCCAGGTAGCCGGGGTAGTAGCTGGCGCCGGCGCGTTCGCGATCCCAGGTGTCGAGCGGCCGGCCGGCCGCGCGGGCCCGCTCGGCCTCCGTGATGTGGCCGGCCTCGGCCAGCAGGCCGAGCACGAGGTCGCGCCGCGCGCGGGCGCGCTCCGGGTGCGCCGTCGGGTCGTACCAGCCCGGACCGCGCACGAGCGCGACCAGCAGCGCCAGCTGGTGCAGCTCCAGCTCGGCCAGCGGCCGGCTGAACCAGAACTGGCTCGCCAGGCCGAAGCCGTGGATCGCGCGCTGGCCGTCCTGCCCGAGGTAGATCTCGTTGACGTAGGCGTTAAGGATTTCCGCCTTGTCATAGTGCCGCTCGAGCAGCAGCGCCATCAGCGCCTCGGTGAGCTTGCGGCCGAGCGTGCGCCGGTTGTCGAGAAAGTAGTTCTTGACCAGCTGCTGGGTCAGCGTGCTGCCGCCCTGGGTCACGGCGCCGGCGCGCAGGTTCGCGAGCGCAGCGCGCCCGAGCGCGCGCAGGTCGACTCCCGGGTGTTCGGAAAAGCGCCGGTCCTCGACGGCCACGAGCGCCTGGCGCAGCAGCTCGGGCACCTGCTCCGGCGTGACGACGAGCCGGTCCTCGCCGTGCGCCGGGAAGATGCTGCCGACCATCAGCGGGTCGAGGCGCACGATAGCCGTGTCCTGCCCGGCCACGTCGACCGCTTCCAGGCGGCCGTCGGCGAAGCGCAGGCTGACCGCGGCCGGCGGCGCCAGCTCGTCCCAGTAGCGGAACTCGCGGGTGACGAGCTCGAGCGCGTCGCCCCGGCGCCCGTAACTGCCCGGCCGCGAAGGCCGCCCGCTGACCTCGCGGTAGCCCAGCCGCGCAAGCTCCTGTTCGAGCGCGGCCGCCGTCAGCTCGAGCCCGGCGTAGAGCTCGAGCGGCCGCGCGTAGACGCGCGCCGGCAGGTCCCAGCGCCGTCCCTCGAAGCGGCTCGTGATCTGCCAGTTGAGGTACAGGAGCCAGGCGGCGAAGGCGAGAAGCAGCAACGCCGCCAGCGACCACCAGGGGTGGCGGAGAAGGCAGGCCGGGAGGGCCGGCGGGAGGCGGAGGCGGGACTTGGACAGCGGCAATCGTGGTCGGGATCGTGATCGTGATCGGGGCGGCGCATGCTAGCAGCCGCGCCGGCGCGGCCAAAGCGCGCGCCCGCGGATTTCAGTTGGCGGCCGGGCTGCCGGCCACGCTTTCCGGGGATCCGCTGATGCTGACGCTCATGCCGGGCGCCAGCCGCTCCGCGCCGCGCACGACGATGCGGTCGCCCGCGGCGAGATCGCCGACGACCTCGATCAGCTCGCCGGCACCGAGCCCGGTGACGACGCTGACCTGCTCGGCCTGGCCGTCGGCATTGATGCGGAACACGGATGTGCCCTCGCGGCGCAGGACCAGGGCATCGCGCGGCACCGCGAGCACGTCGCGGGCAACCGCGGTGGGCATGGACAGCCGCACGCTCTCGCCGACGATCCAGCGGTCCGGGTCGACGTCGAGCCGCACCTCGAACATGTGCGACTGGGGATTGCCGACCGGTACGATCGTGCGCACGCGGCCCGCGCCGTCCCGGTAATCGTTGTACAGGTCGAGCTCGTCGCCCGCGCCGATGAAATTGACCGTGTTCAGCGGTGCACGCGCGACGACCTCGATCGACCGCGGATTGACGAGGCGCACCACTTCCTCCGCGACGTTCAGGCGCTCGCCGACGTTGCGCAGCCGCTCCGTGACGATGCCGTCGAACGGTGCCCTGAGCTCGGTCATCGCGAGCGCGACGCGCGCCAGCCCGTGCTGCGCGCGCGCGATCGCCACGTCGCTCTCGGCGACCGCGAGATCGGACACCGTCTGGTCGAGCTGGCTGCGCGCCGTGTTGTTGCGCTCGGCCAGGCGCTCGAGGCGCTCCACTTCGGACGCCAGGAAGACCACCCGCGCCTCCTCGCGAGTGACGCGGCTGGCGGCCTCGGCCTCGTTCAGCCGGAAGGTCACGTCCTCGAGGCGTGCAACCGGTTCGCCGGCAGCGACCCGCGCGCCGATATCGGCGACCCAGGTCAGGCGCGCCGAGACCTCGGTCGCGAGGCGCGCGTCGTTCCTGCTGACAATCGTGCCGGGCACGTCGACGGCCGGCGCGAGCCGCGTGATCGTGGCCTCGGCCACGACGACCGAGGGCGC
Source organism: uncultured Woeseia sp. (assembly GCA_937925605.1). Classification (GTDB taxonomy): domain Bacteria; phylum Pseudomonadota; class Gammaproteobacteria; order Steroidobacterales; family Woeseiaceae; genus Woeseia. The sequence continues at coordinate 33,106 of CALALV010000189.1, read as the reverse complement.
CGGCATCTGCTGGGCGGAGCCGGGCGCCGCGAGCAGCAGCAGTGCGCCAGCCCCGGTGAGTCTCGCAATAGGACGGATCATGATGTCACCGCAGCCTGTTCGCGGCCCGGGCCCGCGCCGAGCGGGACCGTGCGGGTTTCGCCGAGACGCAGCATGCTCGGCAGGAAAATCAACGTGAAGACCGTGCTGACGGCCATGCCGCCGACAATCACCGCGGCCAGGCCGCGGTAGACCTCGGTGCCCGGGCCCGGGATCAGCAGCAGCGGCAGCATGCCGAACAGGCTGGTCAGCGTGCTCATCAGGATCGGCCGCAGGCGTCGGCGCACGGCCTGGCGCACGGCCTCGCGGCGGTCGTCGCCCTCGCGCTCGGACTGGCGTGTCTGGTGCACGAGCAGGATCGCGTTGTTCACGACCAGGCCGAGCAGCGTGATGAATCCGATCATGGTCAGCAGGTCCATCGGCAGGTCCATCAGCCTGAGCAGCGCAACGCCGCCGACGGTCGCCAGCGGCAGCGCGGCGAGCACCAGCAGGCTGTCGAGGAACGAACGGAACAGCGCGCTCATGAGCAGGTACAGCACGATCACGGCCATGGCGAAACTGCGCGACATGCTGCCGAGCGCGATATCGAGGTCGTCGGCGCTGCCATAGTAGCTGATCTCGCCGTCCTCCGGCAGCATCGCGAGCAGCGCGGGCTCGACCGAATCGCGCAGCACGCCTATCGACTCCTCGAGCGACAGGTCGGCCGGCGGGGTGATGATCAGCGTCAGCGCGCGGCGCCGGTCGACGCGCCGCACCTGGTCCGGTCCGGCGGTGCGCTCGAGGCGCACGAGCTGGTCGACCGACTGTATGCCGCCCAGCGGCGTCGCGAGCGGCGTGGCCGACAGTTGCTCCGGGCTGAACCAGTCCGTCGCGCGCAGCACGATGTCGAGCCGGCGATCGCCGTCGAAGTAGTCGCCGACGAACACGCCGTCGCCGAGCGATCGCACGACGGTGGACATCTGCTGCCGGGTCCAGCCGGACTCGGCAATGCGCCGCTCGTCCGGCACGAAGCGCAGCTCGGGCTCGGCGAAGTCCACGCCGGGCACGGGGCGCGCCATAGCGCCCGGCAGGTTCTGCATGACGAGCCCCATGCCGGCGCGCGCGGCGGCCAGCATCGCGTTCATGTCGCGGCTCTGGATGTTCATCTCGATATTGCCGCCGCCGCCCAGCCGGTCGAAGATGCCGAAAGAATCGGCGAAGGCCATCGTGTCCGGAAAGCCCGCGAGAATCTCTCCGTTGAGCTTGCCGATCATCGGGTCGACGTCCGCCGGGTCGGCGACGTCGACGCCCATGAAACCGAAGGAACCGAACATGCCCAGGAAGTAGTTCCTGACCTGCAGCTCGGCGTCCTCGCCGAAGTGCGGGCGCATGCGCTCGGCGACGACGTTGTTGAACTCGTGGCGCGCGCTCGACACGCTCTGGCCCGGCGGCGGGATCACGAACGCGAAGATCCAGCTCTGCCGGCCTTCCGGCAGGTAGTCGGCCTTCGGCAACAGCGCCCAGGTCAGCAGGCTCGCCGACAGGAACAGGCCCGCGATCAGCCCGCGGCGGCGCCAGACCGGGTCGGTCAGGCGCATGATCGCGGCGGTAATCCGTTCCCACCAGTCCGTGTGCGGGTCATCGAGGTTTACCGACTTGAGCCAGTGTGCGGCCGCCGTCGGGATGATCGTTACGGCGATCGCGAGCGAGGTCACGACCGCGACCGAGATCGCGAGCGCCAGGTCCGCGAACAGCTGCCCCGAAACGTCCTGCAGGAAGATGATCGGCATGAAGATGGCGACGGTCGTCGCGGTCGACGCGAGCAGCGCGCCCCAGACCTGCTCGGCGCCGCGGTTCGCGGCGGGTTCGGCCTCCTCGCCCTGTTCGCGCAGCCGCACGATGTTCTCGAGCACGACGATGGCCGCGTCGAGCACCATGCCCATCGCGAAGGCCAGGCCGGCGAGCGAAATCATGTTCAGCGTACGCCCCGTCACCTGCATGACGACGAAGGCCGTAAACAGCGACACCGGGATCGCCAGCGCGACCATCAGGGTGGCGCGCAGGCGCCGCAGGAACCACCAGAGAATGCTGATCGCGAGCACGATGCCGAGCAGCAGGTTCGTGCGCAGCATCGCGATCGAGTCCTCGATGTAGACCGTCTCGTCGTAGTTCTGCTGGATCTGCAGGCCGGCGCGGGCCAGCGGCCCGTCGCGCAACTCCGCGATCGCGGACTTCAGCTCGGCCATGACCTCGAGGACATTGACGCCCTTCTCGACCTGCGCATTGACCGCGATCGACTCGACGCCGTTCTCGGTGATGAAGCCACCGGGGTCGCGCATTGCGACCTCGACGGTTGCGATGTCGCGCAGGCGCACGGGGTTGCCGTCGCGCCAGGCAAGCACCATCTCGCCGAACTGCGACAGGTCGTACTTGCCGGCGTAGCGCACCGTGTACTTGCGCCGGCCGATGTCGGTGAAGCCGGCCGAGGTGTCGTTGTGCCCGCCGGCCAGGCCTGCCAGCACGGGGACCTCGATGCCCAGCGCCGCGGCCTCGTAGGGGTCGAAGGTGATCCGGACCTCGTTGTCGCGGCCGCCGTAGGCGTCGGAGTTCGAGACGCCGTTCACGCGTTCGATGCGCGCCTGCACGACCTCGCGCACGAAGTCGCTGTAGCTCGCGATCTCGCGATCGTTGCCCTCGACCGGCGTGATCGAGAACCAGGCGATGGCGTTGCCGAAACTGTCCTGGCCGGCGAAGATGCGCGGTTCGGTTACGTCCGCCGGGTAGCGCGGCACCTGGTTCAGGCGGTTCATGACCTCGATCAGCGCGCGCTGCAGGTCGGTTTCGACCGAGAAGGTCAGGTTGACGCTGGCGTTGCCGCGCGAGGCCGAAGAGATCATCTTCTCGAGCCCGGGCACGCCGCGCAGCATGTCTTCCTGCGGCTCGATGATCTCGGACTCGACTTCCTCGGGCGCGGCCGCGCGCCAGCCGGTCGTGATCTGGATGAACGGCCGCTGCACGTCCGGGATCATCTGGATCGGCAGGCGGCCCAGCGACACGGCGCCGAGCAACAGGACCAGGAGCATCGCGGCGATGACCGCGACGGGATTCGACAGAGACAGTCTTGTGAGATTCACCCGTGCCCCCGATAGCCAGGCTGCCGTTCTGAGGCGGCGATTGTAGGGTGTGACCACGGCCGCGTCTCGTGGTTCGACGCAATTTGGCCCGTCCCCGCCCGGCTCCCGGCAGGGGCCCGGTCCCGCGCTCCCGGCGGCGGTCGCCCCGTGGGCCGGCTGCTAGCCGCTGCCGCGCGTCTTGGTCTTGCCGAACTTCGCGTTCTTCTCTATGAAGGCGATGATCATGCCGGCGACGTCCTTGCCGGTCGCCTTCTCGATGCCCTCGAGTCCCGGGCTGGAATTCACCTCCATGACGACCGGACCGTGGTTCGAGCGCAGCAGGTCCACGCCCGCGACGTTCAGGCCCATGACCCGCGCCGAGCGCACCGCCGTCGAGCGTTCCTCCGGCGTGATCTTGATGACTTCGGCCGTGCCGCCGCGGTGCAGGTTCGAGCGGAACTCGCCCTCCTTGCCCGTGCGCTTCATCGACGCGACGACCTTGTCGCCGATGACGAAGCAGCGGATATCCGAGCCGCCGGCCTCCTTGATGAACTCCTGGACCATGAAGTCGGCGTTCAGCCCGCGAAAGGCCTCGATGACGCTCTCGGCCGCCTTCGCGGTCTCGGCGAGCACGACGCCGACGCCCTGCGTGCCTTCGAGCAGCTTGATCACGACGGGCGCGCCGCCGACGAAGTCCAGCAGGTCCTCGGTGTCGTCCGGCGAGTTGGCGAAACCCGTGACCGGCATGCCGATGCCCTTGCGCGACAGCAGCTGCAGCGCGCGCAGCTTGTCGCGCGAGCGCGTGATCGCGACCGACTCGTTGACTGAGTAGACGCCCATCATCTCGAACTGGCGCACGACGGCCGTGCCGTAGAAGGACACCGAGGCGCCGATGCGCGGAATGATCGCATCGAGCCCGACGATCGGCTCGCCGCGGTAGTGCACGCCGGGGTTGTGCGACGTGATGTTCATGTAGCAACGCTTGTGGTTGATGATGCGCATGACGTGGCCGCGCTCCTCGCCGGCCTCGATCAGGCGTTTCGTCGAGTACAGGTTGCGGTTGGTCGACAGAACTCCGATTTTCATGGTTTGCATGTCCCTTTACTGGCCGTCCACGTTCTCGGCTACGCGTTCGTGGCGGGCGGCGAATTGTTCGACGAGGTCCTCTGCGCGCTCGACGCTGTGAAAGGCGGCGACGTTGAACAGGGCATCGCCCTCGTGGGCGAGCGGCAGGTTTGCCCTGCCGATGACGATGCCATCGAAGCGCGCCGTGACCGGTTCCTCGCTGGTGCCGAGCGGGTCGCTGACGATGGCCAGGCTCTGGCCCTTGCGCACGCTGGCGCCCAGCGGCACCTTGCTGCTGACGATGCCGCTCGCGGGCGCCCGGATCCAGCTGGTCGAGCTGGCGACGACGGGCTTGCGCGGCTTGCTCGTCGGCTTGTCCGTCAGCATACCGATTGTACGCATGATATTCAGTATCCCCCGCACGCCGGCGCGGATCGACAGCTCGTCGAAACGCAGCGCCTCACCGGCCTCGTAGGTCAGCACCGGCATGCCCATCTGCGAGGCGCAGCCGCGCAACGAGCCGTCGCGCACCGCGGCGTTGATGATGACCGGCACGCCGAAGGCGCGTGCGAGTTCCAGCGTGCGCGGGTCGTCCAGGTCGGCGCGGATCTGTGGCAGGTTGCTGCGGTCGATCGCCCCGGTATGCAGGTCGATACCGTAGTCGGAGCGCTTGACGATCTCGTTCAGGAAGGTGTGGGCGAGCCGCGCGGCGATCGAGCCCTTCGGGCTGCCGGGAAACGAGCGGTTCAGGTCGCGCCGGTCCGGCAGGTAGCGCGACTGGTCGAGGAAACCGTGCACGTTGACGATCGGCACCGCGATCAGCGTGCCGCGCAGCGACTTCAGGCTGCGGCGCTTGAGCAGGCGCCGCACGATCTCGACGCCGTTCAGCTCGTCGCCGTGTATCGCCGCGGCCACGAACAGCACCGGCCCCTCGCGGCGACCGTTGATGACCTGCACCGGCATGTGCAGCGAGGTCGACGTGTACAGGTCGGCGATCGGCAGGTCGACGTTGCCGCGCTTGCCGGGCCCGAAGCTCGTGCCGTTGATCGTGATGGTCTGTTGCGTTGCCACGCTATTTCCCCCGGCGGCCGGCGGCTCGCGGCCGCTTGCCCTGGACATAGGAACGGGCCGGATCCACGACGCCGCGCCCCGCGATCGCCGTGCGCCCCAGCAGCATGCGGAACAGCATGTCGTCGCGGGCGGTCAGCGTCAGCTCGGCCGGCCAGATCGCCGGGCCTACGTGAATCGGCGTGCTGATGACCCAGCGCTGTTCGCGGTGGCCGCCCGAGTCGGAGACGACCCGGCGATCGACGACGTCGGCCGTGCAGACGACGACCTTGTCGTTGTTGCGCTGCAACGGGTGCATGCTGAAACGCACGCGGCTGCGACCGTCTTCCTCGAACGGCTCGACCGCGAAAGCGTGCAGCGCGCTGGTCCGCGCGCCGGTATCCACCTTGGCCTTGATTCTCGTCAGCCCGAGCTCGGGCAGGCCGACCCACTCCCGCCAGCCCAGCGTGAGCCTGTCCTCGGCATCCGTCACCTTGCGCATCCTTGTATATGCGACCCCGTCGATTATGCTAGCAGACCGTGCGCGTCGGGAGCCGATCGGTCGGCAGCCGCGCAGCAACCCCGGGGGCCGGACGACAGCATGCGCGAATTCGAGGCGGTGTGGAACTACGAGCTGCTGACGCTCGGCCAGAGCCCGATCACGGTCGGCGAGATCGTCCTGGTGCTGCTGCTGGTCGTGCTCGGCTACGTGGTCTCCCGCCTGCTCGAGAAGGGCCTGAGCCGGCGGCTCGCGCGGACCGAGATGCGGCCCGACGCGATCCAGACGCTGCAGCGCATCCTGTTCTACGTGCTGATCGTCTGCGTCGCGCTGACGGCGCTCAGCCTGCTGAATATCCCGATCACCGCGTTTGCGTTCCTGACCGGCGCGATCGCGATCGGCGTCGGCTTCGGCGCTCAGAACATCATCAACAACTTCATCAGCGGCTGGATCCTGATGACCGAGCGCCCGGTCCGCATCGGCGATTTCATCGTCGTCGACGAGCACACCGGCGTGGTCGAGCGCATCGGCAACCGCTCGACCCGTATCCGCCGGGTCGACGGCGTGCACATCCTGGTGCCGAACAGCCAGATGCTCGAGCGCACGGTCATCAACTGGACGCTGCTCGACAACCGCATCCGCACGACGGTCCGGGTCGGCGTCGCCTATGGGTCGCCGACGCGCCGCGTCGCGGAACTGATCGAGCAGGCCGTGCGCGAGTCCCCACAGGTACTGCCGCAACCGGCACCGCTCGTCGTCTTCGAGGACTTCGGCGACAGCGCCCTGTTGTTCGACACGATGTTCTGGTGCGAGGCCAGCGGCGAGCGAGACCTGCGGATCACGCGCAGCAATATCCGCCACCGGCTGGCCGAACTGTTCGCGGCGGAAGGCATCACGATCGCGTTCCCGCAGCAGGACGTACACATCGACTCCGATCGGCCGCTGCGGGTCGAGATCAGCAAGCGCGAGCCATCGGGCGCGCAAGGAGATGAGGCCTGATGGGAGATTTCCGGGTATTGCTTTACGACGAGACCACCAGGGCCGTGCGCTCCGGCGGCCGGGAACTGATCGACGAGTGGCAGCCGGGCAGCGGCAGGACGATCTGGGTCGACATCGCGGGCCGCCCCGACGACGGCGAGGCGGCGCTGATGCAGGAGCGCTTCGCGATCCCGCAACTCGCCATCCAGGACGCCCAGCGTGACCGCCATCCGCCCAAGCTCGAGGTCTTCGACCGCTTCCTGTTCCTGATGCTGCGCGACCTGATCACGGCTTACGAGGACAGCGATCCCGAGGTTGCCGACCTCGCCCTGTTCGTCGGCCGCGACTACCTGCTGTCGCGCCACCACGGGCAGATTCCGAGTATCGACAAGGTGTTCGCGGCCTGTGCGGCGGACGGCGCGCGCTTCGCCAGCGGCACGGCGCACCTCGCCTACCTCGTGAGCCGGCGCATCGTCGACGCCTACACCCCCGAGGTGCTGGCGCTCGAGGAACACCTGAACAAGCTCGAGGACCAGCTGTACGAGCACGCCGGCGACGATGTCATCGAGAGCCTCAGCCGCTACAACCGCGCGCTGAAGCGAACGAGGCGGCACCTGGTCTACCAGGCCAACGTGATGCAGCAGCTTTGCCGGCCGGGACTCGACCTGCCGGTGGGCCTGAGCCACCACGAATTCACCGACCTCTACGAGAACCTCGACCGGCTGGCGAGTCTCTGCCAGCTCAACCAGGAACTGGCCGTCGACCTGCTGAATACGCACCTGAGCCTGCTGTCGCACCGGCTGAACCAGGTCATGCGGGTGCTGACGATCGCCACGGTGGTATTCCTGCCGCTCGGGCTGCTCGCCGGCATCTACGGCATGAATTTCGAGTTCATGCCGGAACTCGGCTGGCACTACGGCTATTTCGGGGTGCTGGGAGCGATGGCGACGGTGGTCGTCACGCTTGTCGTCGTGTTCAGGCGCCGCGGCTGGCTGTAGGAACTCCGCCGGGAAAAGGCGGACAGCAGCGCTTCATTGCGCTGCGGTCCTGGACCCGCGCGGCCAGGGTGACAGGCTACCGCGCGGTGGAGCAACAAAATGCCGGCCGGCGCACTTCGTGCGCGCCGGCCGGCGCGCTTAGCACGCCTCCGCCGGGATATTCCATTCGTTCAGGCGGTCCTCCAACATCTTGGCGCGCAGCGGACGACTGATGTAATTGCCCTGGGCCTTGTTGCAGCCGATGCGACCGAGGAACTGCAGCGTGCGCTGCGAGTCGACGCCCTCGGCGCAGACGGTCAGGCCCAGTTTCTGTGCGAGCACGACGGTCGCCTCGATGATCGTGCGGGCCTCGCTGCTGATGCGGCTTTCAAGCACCAGCGCCGGGTCGATCTTCAGTTCGTCGAACTTCAGCCTGTAGAGCTGCTCAAGCGAAGAGTAGCTGGTGCCGAATTCGTCGATGGCGAGCCGGAAGCCCATGGACTTCAGCCGGCTCAGGATCTCGATCGCCGAGGTCGAGTGGTTCATCGCGGTCGCCTCCGACACCTCGAGGGTCAGGAGCGACGTGTCGAGGCGCGCTGCCCGCACCAGGCTGAACAGGTGGTCCGGCAGCTGGCGGTCTGCCAGCGCGGACGAGGGAAGGTTGACCGCGACGTTCAGCGTGATCTTCTTCGAGTGCCAGTCGGCGAGCTGCTCCACGACCTGCTCGAGCAGGGTGGCGGTGATGGCTGCCATCAGTCCGTTTTCCTCGGCCAGCCACCAGAAATCCTCGGGCATCACGACGTTGGTCTCGGTCAGGTGCCAGCGCGGCAGTGCCTCGACCTCGGTGATCGGCCAGCCGCGGTGTGCACGGTAGGCGGCCTTCGGCTGGTAGTACGGGCGGATGTCGCCGTTCTCGAGCGCCGCCTTGAGATCCTCGACCGTCAGGCCATTGTGCGACTGCCGCGCCTTGCGCAACTCGTTGCGCAATACGTTGACGAAAATCGACGAGCGCGCGCTGGCAACGACCGGCAGGCCCAGGAACTCGGCGAGCTGGCGGGCCGTCTCGAGACCACGCGGGTTCGCGTCGCTGGTGAGCACGATCTGCGCATCCGAAGCCTGGTCGCGCAGCGCCTTCAGGTGATCGAGGCCACCGTTCTCGACCGACTCGAGGTCGATCATGATGACCGTCGGCGAGAACTCGCTCAGCGCGATAATGAATTCGCCGAGGCTGAGGGCGGTCTCGGTGGTGTAGCCGAGGCGGCGCCCGATCCGGGAGAACTGCTTCAATGCGTCCTCCGCCATGTCCACGATGAGAAAGCGGTTAAGTCGTTTGCTCATGATTCACACATCCAGTGCCTGTCGAACCTGCTCGGCGAGCAGTCTCTTCCTGAAGGGCTTACGAATCAGTTCGTAAGTCGAGGTGAGGCCGTCATTAGCCTCTGTCATCGCGGCATCATTGCCGGAAGTCAGCAGGATCCGCAGTGCCGGGTTCTCGGCGCGCGCCTGCTCGGCCAGCTCCAGGCCGGAGATGCGCGGCATCGCGAGGTCGGTGAACAGCAGATCGAATTTCTCCTCCCGCAGGAGTTGCAGTGCGACGTTGCCATCGGAGGCTTCGCGCACCTCGTAGCCCATGCTGCGCAGCAGGGCCGCCGTGGCCCGGCGCACGTCCGGGTTGTCGTCGACGACGAGCAGTCGCTCGCTGCCGCCGGTCGCCTCGGCGATCCCTTCGACGACGTAGTCGCTGGTCGTGATCCTCGGCAGGTACAGGCGCACGTCGGTGCCGGCGCCGGGCTCGCTGGTGATCGTCAGCGTACCGCCGGCGGCCTCGACGAAGCGCTTCACTGCGCTGAGGCCGAGCCCGGTGCGGCCGTCGGCATTGCGGGTCGAAAAGAACGGCTCGGTGGCGCGCGCGAGCACGTCCGCGTCCATGCCGCGCCCCGAGTCGGACAGGCAGATGCAGACGCAGTCGCCTTCCGGCGGGCGGCCGGCGCCGACAGCGGTGTCTTCGCCGGCCCAGTGGTTGCGCGTGACCAGGGTCAGCGTGCCGCCCTCCGGCATCGCTTCCTTCGCGTTGACGGCCAGCTGCAGCAGCGCCGCCTCGAGCTGCACCGGGTCGACCCGGACCTCCCACAGGTCGTCGCCGTACTCGGTGCCGATGCGGATCGTCTCGGACAGCGAGCGACGCAGGATCGGCTCCATGTCCATCAGGAGGCCGTTGACGTTGATGTCCTCGAGCGTTGCGCCATGACGGTCGGCAAACGCCATCAGTCGGCGCGTCAGGTCGCTGCCCTGCTGGCAGGCGTGCAGCGCGCTCTCGAGGTGCGGCTTCAGCACGCGCTCCTGGATCCGGTCGTCCAGCAGTTCGAGGTTGCCGGAAATGACGGTCAGCAGGTTGTTGAATTCGTGCACGAGACCGTCGCTCATGCGTCCCACGACCTGGATCTTCTGCATTTCCCGCAGCTGGGTCTCGGTCTGCATGCGCTCGGTGACGTCGCGCGAGTGAATCACCGCGCGCAGCTCGCCGCGGCGGGTCAGGAACGCCGTGCCGACCGCATCGACGTGGCGCAACTCGCCGTCCTGCCGGTATACGCGGCAGGTGAAACGCTGCGCCGCGCCCGGCTTGGCAAAGCCCTCGGCGACGATTTCGGTGACGGCCGCCACGTCGTCCGGGTGCACCGAGCGGAACAGCTTGAGGCCTACCTGCTCCTCGGGCGAACGGCCGGAAAGCTGGCGGCTGGACGGACTGCTGTAGATAACCTCGCCGTCGGCGTTGATGACGTTGATGACGTCCGGCGCGTGTTCGCACAGGGCACGGAAGTGCTCCTCGCTGTCCTCGAGCGCTTCGCGCGCGGCCAGCAGGTCCGAGATGTCGGACAAGGTGCCCTCGTACACGACGTCCTCGTTGTTGTCGCTGGCGATCGCGCGCACGTTGGCCAGCACGGCCACTTCGCCGCCGTTGCGCCGGCGCACGCAGATCTCGACGTTGCGCGCCTTGCCGTGCTGTTCCAGCAGCTGGCGCAGCCTTACGGCCTGCTGAGGATCGCAGTACATGTCGCGCGTGTTGCCCTCCGCGAGCAACTCGTCGACCGAGCCGTAGCCGAGCATGCGCACGAGTGCCGGGTTGGCGGCCAGCAGGCGGCCGTCGGGCTGGCTGCGGTAGACCCCGACCGGGATGTTGTCGAACAGGGCCTGGTAGCGACGCTCGGAATGGCGCAGCGCTTTCTGCGCGACGATGTCCGTGGTCGTCTCGCGGATCGCGAGCAGCTGGGCGCTTTCGTCGCCGCCGGGCATCGGCACGACCCGGATTTCCGCCGGGAACGTGCGGCCGCGCTCGCCGCGGGCGCGGACCCTGAGGCTGTCGTCGACGCTGCGCGCAGCACTCCCGAGCAGGCTCAACAGGTCGCCGTCCTCGGCTTCGAGCAGGCTGCTGATCGGGGTCCCGGCGAGCGTTGCGCGGTGCTGGCCGAACAGGGCCGCCGCTGAATCGCTGGCGTCGACGATACGGCCCGCCGGGCCGAGCGTCAGGACGCTGTCGAAGGATGACGCGAGCAGCGCCTGGTACTTGCGCTCGCTCTCGGCGAGCTTGCTGCGCGCCAGGATCTGGATGTCGCGGCTGCGCTGCAGCGCGGCGCCAGCCACTGCACCGGCGGCGGCGAATACCGCGGCGTACAGGACGCGGTTCAGGAACTGGCCGCCCTCGGGGACGATCGCGCTGGCGACGCCGCCGCCCGAGGCCAGCAGCATGCTGCCGGTGTCCAGCAACCAGTACAGAGCCGCGAACAGCACCGCCGTCCCTGCGATGGTCGCTCCCGTCCTGCGAATGCTGAAATCCAGTGTCATGCGCGGCCTGCCCCTCGGATCCTTCCGGCAGACCGCGCGCACGCGGCCTGCGTCATTGTGGGGCATTACAGCGGATCGGCCGTTGGCCGAGTATCGGGAAATGACGGATTCGGCCCGTCGCTTTGCCTTAGGCCGCCGGCGACGCGGGACCTAGTCTTCGAGGGAAATAAAGCCGTGCCGGAGCGCGTACTTGGTCAGCGCGGCCACGCTGTCCAGGCTGAGTTTTGACATAATCTGCCGGCGGTGCGTCTCGACGGTCTTCGTGCTGACATGCAGGCGCGCCGCGATTTCGGCCGTCTTGCGGCCCTCGGCCAGGAGCTGCAGGACCTCGCGCTCGCGCGTCGACAGCGGGTCGGAGGCGTCCGGTGCGGCTTTCGCCATCATCTGCCGGTAGTCGTTGACGACGACGCCCGCAACGCCCTCGCCCAGGTACACGTTGCCCTGGCTGACCGCGTCGACGGCCGCGGCTATCTCCTCGAAGGCCGATTCCTTGCGCACGTAGCCGAGCGCGCCGGCCTGCAGCATGCCGGAAATGTAGCGCTTGTCCGAGTGCATCGACAGCGCGATGATCCGCAGCCCCGGCATTTCGGCCAGCATGCGCTTGGTCGCGTCGACGCCGTTCAGCTCCGGCATCGCGATGTCGATGATGACGACGTCGGGATTTAGCTTGCGCGCCAGCGTCGCGGCCTCGCGGCCGTCGCGCGCCGTGCCGATGACCTGGAAGCGCGGCGGGTCGTCGAGCAGCGCCTTCAGGCCGTCGCGGACGACCTGATGGTCGTCCGCGATCATGATCCGCACCGTCATTGCGCGTCCTCCTGCTGTCGTGGCACGCACAGTCGAATGCTCGTGCCGATGCCCCGGGTCGTGTCGATCTGCAGCGTGCCGCCATGCAGCGCCAGGCTCTCGCGCATCGAGAACAGGCCGAAGCCGGAGACGTCGGGCACGTCGTCCGAATGCACGGCGGCGTCGAAGCCGACCCCGTCGTCGCGCACCTCGATGTCGAGGCGCTCGGCTTCCCAATGGACGTCGATTTCCACGTGCTCGGCCTGCGCATGGCGGGCGACGTTTTTCAGGCACTCCTGCACCGCCCGGTAAACGGCGATGCGCAGGTCGTTGCCGGGCTCCCAGGGCTCGCCCGACTCGCTGAGGCGGCAGCTCAGGTCGTTGGCCGGCTCGAAGCGCTCGGCCAGTGACTGCAGTGCCGGCACGAGCCCGAGTTCGTAGAGGATCGTCGGGCTCAGGTCGGCGATCAGGTAGCGGGTGCCGCGCAGCGCCTCGTCAACGAGGTTGCGCACCTGGGTCAGCTCGGCGCGGTCGCCGTCGCCCGCGGCCAGCAGCTGGCCGAGTTTCATGCGCGCGACCGCGAGGTTCTGGCCGATACCGTCGTGCAGGTCGGTCGCGGTCCGGCGCCGCGAGCGCTCCTCGGTGACCGCGAGATCGGTGGCGAGCGAGCGCAGTTTCTGCTGGTAGGAGCGCAGCTCGTTCTCGGTCTTCTTGCGCGTCAGGATATTCGCGAACAGCTGCCCCACGAGGTACATCAGCGAGACCGATTCGTGCGACCAGCGCTGGCCACGCCTGGCGTAGCCGAAGCCGATCGTGCCGATCAGCTCGTCGTCGGTGAACAGGCCGACGTAAATCGCGGACACGGTATCGGGCACGGCGCGCCGGATGATGTCCAGCTCTTCGGCGCCCTCGGGCAGCTGTCGGTCGAGGTTCTCGAGCACGACGAATCCGCGCTTGCGAAACTGCTCGACCACCCACGGGAAGTTCTGCAGGTTGGCATCCGTGAGTTCGGGCGGATGCGCAGCCACGCCCTCGCCGGTCCAGGCGTGAGTGCGCAGTATCGATCCCGCGGGTGCGTCGATCTGCAGCAGCACGCAGCGGTCGGCCGACCCGAACTGGCCGATCAGCTGCAACGACTCGCTGATGACGTCGTCGAGCGTCTCGCTGCCGGCAGCCATCAGCTTGCCGGTCAGGTGCACGAGCAGGTCCGTGAATCGCTGGTGCAGGCCGGCCTGCTGGCGCGCGTTGTGGCGTTCCAGCACCGCGAAACTGATCACCGTCAGGGTGATGACGGTCACGACCAGGAAGGCCTGCAGCGAGGCGAGCGCCGGCAGGTAGCCGGCCACGTCGTGCGCGAACGGCCCGTAGCCGTTCATCGACACCAGTACGACGGCCACGGCCAGCAGGATCTGCAGGAGCGCGACCATCGGGAAGTCGGCGCGCAGCGCCGCCCACAGGACCGGCAGCGCCAGCATCGCCGCGAGCCCGGTCTCGGCGGCGCTGCGGTAGGGGAAGTCCGGGCCGGGCGCGAGCCAGGTGGCGAGCGCAACCAGCGCCAGCAGCACGACCGGCATCGCGACGCATTCGGGCCAGCCGGCGAGCTCGCGCGGTATGCGGATCTGCGGCAGCATCAGCCAGATCGCGAGCGGCGTGACCAGGATGATGCCGACGAAGTCGCCCGCCGCCCACAGGCGCAGCGCCTGCCAGAAGCTGGTCTGCTCGGAGCCGAGCACCTGCAGCGCCGTTGCGCCGAACAGGCCGCCGAGCCCCGCCGCGGCGAACGCGAAGATCGTGATCGCGACGGACAGGTACAGCGGTCGCCCCTGGCGCCAGGCCTGCACGAGCGGCTTCTGCAGGAAGGTCGCGAACACGGCCGCCTCGACGGCGTTCACGGCGCTGAACAGGAGCGGCGCCAGGAGCTCGCGTTTGTCGAACACGACCAGCTCGAAAACGACACGGCCGACCACCGACGCCGCGATCCACAGCGGCCAGGAGCGGGCGGGCGTCGCGGCGAGGATCGCGCACAGCAGGCCCACCGCGGGCCAGATCGACACGGCGGCAACGGGTACCGTGCTGAGCAGGAGGCCCGCGGCGACCAGCAGGCCGTGCGCGGCCGCATAGGCGACGGCGAACGGCAGCAGCCGGCCGGCCCCGGCTGCACCGGTAGCGGCAACCCCGGGCGCGTCGAGGAACCAGCGGAACGGCGCGTAGTCGAGGCGAAACGGCGGGAGCTGCGACGGGGTGGTGGCCATGGTCGGCCGACGATAGGGCTTTTGCGGCAGGGTCGCAATGCGGCAGTCGGCGCTTCGCGACCGGCGTCCGCCGACGATCGTGACGCGGTTCACGTGGCGCGGACAGGCATGCGCTATAGTGGCCGCCCCGCCGCGGACCGGATCAGACCATGCAGCAGGAAGCCCCCGAAATCATGCTCAGCGAGGCCGAGATCGCCGCCCGCGTGCGCGAGCTGGCCGCGCAGATTTCGGCCGATTACGCCGACAAGACGCCGTTGGTCCTCGTCGGCGTGCTGAAGGGCTCGTTCATATTTCTCGCCGACCTGGCGCGCGCGCTGACGATCCCGCGCACGATCGAGTTCATCGCCGTGTCGAGTTACGAATCCGGCAGCGTGCAGAGCGGCGCCGTGCGCCTGGTCATGGACGTGCGTGCGAACATCGAGGGCAAGCACGTGCTGATCGTCGAGGACATCGTCGACACCGGGCACACGCTCGCGTACCTGATCGGCATGATGAAATCGCACAAGCCGGCCTCCGTCCGCACCTGCACGCTGCTGCACAAGGCCGAGAGCGCCGAGGTCGACGTGCCGATCGACTACACCGGTTTCTCGATCGCGAACGAGTGGGTGGTCGGCTACGGGCTCGACTACGCCGAGCGCGACCGCACGTTGCCCTACATCGGTATCGTCAAGCCCGAGGATCGCTAGGCGCCGGCTCGTCGGCGCAGTACCCGGCCTCGACCTCGATCGTCGAGTGGTCGATGCCGTAATCGTCGGCCAGGATGCGTTTCAAGCTGCGCACGACCCCCATCGCGTCCTGCTGCCCGTCCGCAAGTTCGACGTGCATCGTCAGCATCACCCGCTGCGGTGTCAGGCCCCAGACGTGCACGTGGTGGATGCTCGCAACCGCGGGCACCTGCGCCGTCAGCGCCGCCTGCATCGCCGTCACGTCCAGCCAGTCCGGCGTGCCCTCGAGCAGGATATGCGCGCTGCGCTTCAACAGCGCCCAGGCGCTCCTCAAGACCAGCGCCGCTACGACGATGGACAGCAGCGGGTCGATCGGCAACCAGCCGGTTGCGAGGATCACGACCGCGGCCGCGATCGCCGCCACCGAGCCGAGCAGGTCGCCGAGCACGTGCAGCGCCGCGCCGCGCAGGTTCAGGTTGTCGCGGTCGCCACCGTGCAGCACGGCGAACGCGACCAGGTTGACGAGCAGGCCGGCCACCGCCACCGCCAGCATGCCCTGTGCTGCGACCGGCACCGGCGTCAGCAGGCGCAGCACGGCCTCGATCGAGATCCAGCCGACGATGAAGATCAGCGCGATCGCGTTCGCGAAGGCCGCCAGCACCTGCAGCCGCTGGTAACCGTAGCTGCGGCGCGTGTCGGCCGGCCGGCTGCCGAAGCGGAAGGCCAGCGCGGCGAGCGCCAGGGCCAGCGTGTCGGTCAGCATGTGGCCGGCATCGGCGAGCAGGGCCAGCGAGCCGGTCAGCAGGCCCGCGACCGCCTCGACGACGGTGAACACCGCGGTCAGCGCCAGCGCGACCAGTACGCGGCGGCGGTTGTCGTGATCGTGCGCGGCGCCCATGTTGCGAATGAGGGTGGCCTGCCCGGCGACTCAGGACGGGCGCGGCACCCGGATGTCCTCGACCAGGTGCTGGATGCGCTCCGGCGGCGGGCTGGTCAGGTGACTGACGACGAGCGCGACCACGAAGTTCAGCAGCATGCCGATTACGCCGATGCCCTCCGGCGAAATGCCGAACAGCCAGTTGCCGGGCACGTCGTCGAGCCAGGGCGAGCCGGCCCACTTCAGGAACAGGCCCTTGAAGGTTTCGATATAGGCGTAGGTGAACAACAGTCCGGTCAGCATGCCCGCGATCGCGCCTTCCTTGTTGGCCCGCTTGAAGAAAATGCCGAGCAGTATCGCCGGGAACAGCGAGGCGGCTGCCAGGCCGAACGCGAACGCGACCACCTGCGCGACCCAGCCGGGCGGGTCGAAGCCCAGGTAGCCGGCGATCATGATCGCGACCGCCGCGGCGATGCGCCCGGCGAGCAGCTCCCCTTTCTCGCTGATACCCGGCACGAAGATACCCTTGACGAGATCGTGCGAGACGGCGGCCGAGATCACCAGCAGCAGGCCCGCGGCGGTCGATAGCGCGGCCGCGATACCGCCGGCCGCGACCAGCGCGATGACCCAGTCCGGCAATCCGGCTCTGTCCGGGTTCGGAAGGACCATGATGTCGCGGTCGACGGCGAGCTCGTTGCCCTGCCAGCCGTAAGCCGCGGCCCGGTCGGCGAACGCCGGGTTCGCGTCGTTGTAGTACTGGATGCGACCGTCGCCGTTCCTGTCCTCGAACGCGACCAGCCCGGTCTCCTGCCAGGTCTTCATCCACTCCGGCCGCGCGGCGTACTCGAGGTTGCCCTGCGGCGCGCCGATCTCGCCCGGCTGCACGGTGTTGATCAGGTTGTAGCGGGCCATCGCGCCGACGGCCGGCGCCGTCGTGTACAGGATCGCGATGAACAGCAGCGCGTAGCCCGCTGAGCGCCGGGCGTCGCGGACCTTCGGCACCGTGAAGAAGCGCACGATGACGTGCGGCAGGCCGGCCGTGCCGACCATCAGCGCCAGCGTGATGCAGAAGACGTCGATCGTGCTCTTCGTGCCGCCCGTGTACTGCGTGAAGCCGAGTGCCGTGACGATCTCGTCGAGCTTCTGCAGGAGCCCGGTCCCGCTGCCGGCGACATCTGCGCCGAACGCGACCTGCGGCACCGGGTTGCCGGTGATCTGCAGCGCGATGAACACGGCGGGCACCGTGTAGGCGAAGATCAGCACGCAGTACTGCGCGACCTGCGTGTAGGTGATGCCCTTCATGCCGCCGAGCACGGCGTAGCTGAACACGACTCCCATGCCGACGATCAGGCCGACGGTCACGTCGACCTCGAGGAAGCGCGAGAACACGATGCCGACCCCGCGCATCTGCCCGGCCACGTAGGTGAAGGAAACGAAAATCAGGCAGATCACCGCGACGATGCGCGCCGTCTTCGAGTAATAGCGCTCGGCGATGAACTCCGGCACGGTGAACTTGCCGAACTTGCGCAGGTAGGGCGCGAGGAACAGCGCGAGCAGCACGTAGCCGCCGGTCCAGCCGAGCAGGTACACGGAGCCGTCGTAGCCGAGGAACGCGATCAGCCCGGCCATCGAGATGAACGACGCCGCGCTCATCCAGTCCGCTGCCGTGGCCATGCCGTTCGCGACCGGCGAGACGCCCTTGCCGGCGATGTAGAAATCGCCGGTGCTGCGCGCCCGCGACCAGACCGCGATGCCGATGTAGAGCGCGAATGTCGCGCCCACGACGAGATAGGTGAGCGTCTTCAGGTCCATGGCGCGGGCTCAGTCGTCCTCGTGCACGTCGTACTGCCGGTCGATTCGGTTCATGCGCCAGGCGTAGAAGAAGATCAGCACCACGAAGACGTAGATCGCGCCCTGCTGGGCAAACCAGAAGCCGAGCGGGAAACCGCCGATGACGATGCGGTTCAGCGGTTCGACGAGCAGGATGCCGAAGCCGTAGGAGACGACGAACCAGACGAGCATGCAGCCCGCGAGCAGGCGCAGGTTGGCGCGCCAGTAGGCCGCGCGTTGTTCGGGTTTCATGGAGCCCCGCGTCGTCGTTGTTGTTCCGGGGACCCGAATCTAGCAAAGCGGCGTTGAATATTCACGGCCGCTGAGCGGGCACGGGTTTGAAAAGGCGGCCCGCGCGCCGCAGAATTCCCGCTGCTCCCGCAGCCGACAGAGGCAACCGTGGCCGAATCCCTGCGCCGCCGCGAAGACGAACGCTTCATCACCGGCAAGGGCCGGTACACCGACGATCTGCGCTTCCCGGGGCAGGCCTGGCTGTACCTGCTGCGCTCCCCGTACGCGCACGGCGACATCACGACGCTCGACACCGAGGCGGCGCGAGGGATGCCGGGCGTGCTCGCGACCTATACAGGCGCGAGCCTTCCCGCCGCCGGCGTGCGCGACGTGCCCGGCGCAGGCCTGCCCGGTGGCCAGGGTCCCGAACCCCGGCGCCAGCCGCCGCTCGCGCGCGACCGCGTGCGCTACGTCGGCGAACCGGTTGCGGCCGTCGTCGCCGACTCACCGCTGGCCGCGCGCGACGCCGCCGAGGCGATCGAGTTCGACGTCGACGAGCGCCCGGCCGTGGTGGGCCTGCGGGCCGCGCTCGCCACGGACGCAGAACGGGTGCACGACGACGTAGACGGAAACGTCTTCGGCAGCGCGGGCTACGGCGACGCCGACGCCACCGACGCGGCCTTCCGCGAGGCCGCGCACACGGTCGCTATCGAGCTGGTCAACAACCGCGTGGCCCCGGTCGCGATGGAGCCGCGCGCGACCAACGCGGTCTTCGACCGCGACGACGGCACGCTGACCGTGTACCAGGGCTGCCAGGGCGTGCACCCGCTGCGCGAACGCATCCTCGCCTGCGTCGACCTGGACCCGGACAGGCTGCGGGTCGTCTGCCCGGACGTCGGCGGCGGCTTCGGGCTCAAGTTTTTCCTGCAATGCGAGACGGTCGTCGCCGTGTTCGCGGCCCGCGAGCTCGAGAGACCGGTCAAGTGGACGGCCGACCGCAGCGAGAGCTTCCTCGCGGACCTGCACGGCCGCGATCACCTGAGCCGCGCGGAACTGGCACTCGACGCCGACGGCCGCTTCATCGCGATGCGCGCGGACATCAACGCGAATATCGGCGCGTACTGTTCCCAGGCCGGGCCGCTGATCCCGTGGTTCGGCGCCTGCATGACGACCGGCTGCTACGCGATCCCGGTCGCGCACGTGACCGTGCACAACGTCCTGACCAACACGGTCCCGACCGACGCCTACCGCGGCGCCGGCCGGCCTGAAGCCGCCTACCTCGTCGAGCGCCTGGTCGACCGGGCCGCGCGCCAGCTCGGCATCGACCGCGCGGAACTGAGGCGGCGCAATTTCATCAGGCCGGAACAGTTTCCGTACACGACCGCGACCGGTCGCAGCTACGATTCCGGCGACTACACGGCCATCCTCGACGCGGCGCTGGAGCGCGCGGACGCCGCCGGCTTTGCCGCGCGTCGCGACGAGAGCCGCGCCCGCGGGCGGCTGCGCGGGCTGGGCTTCGCGAGCTACGTCGAGATCTGCTCGGCCTTCGGCGACGAGGAGACGCGCCTCGTGTTCGACCGCGCGGGCCGGCTGCTGGCGACCGCCGGCACGCAGTCGACCGGCCAGGGGCACGAGACCGCCTACCCGCAGATCGTCGCCGGCGTGCTCGGCATCGATCCGGCAGGGGTCGACCTCGTGCAGGGCGACACGGCAAGCGTGCCGAGCGGGCGCGGCACGAACGGCTCGCGCTCGATGGCCATCGCCGGCTCGGCACTGCATCGCGCCGCCGAGGCGCTGATCGAGCAGGGCCGCCCGCTTGCGGCCGCGCTGCTCGCCTGCGCCGCCGCGACGCTCGACTACGCGCACGGCCGCTACCAGGGCGCGTCGGCCAGCGTCGCGCTCGCCGAGGTCGCGGCCGCTTCCTTCGGCGACGCGCTGCCGGACGGTGTCAGCCCCGGGCTCGCCGCGAGCGGGCGCTTCGAACCGAGCGAGGGCGGGACGTTTCCGAACGGTTGCCACGTCTGCGAGGTCGAGGTGGATCCCGCCACGGGTGACGTCGAGGTGCTGCGCTACACGATCGAGGACGACGTAGGCACCGTGCTGAACCCGCTGCTGCTCGAGGGGCAGATCGTCGGCGGCGTCGCGCAGGGCCTGGGCCAGGCGCTCTGCGAGCACGCCCGCTACGACGAGGACAGCGGGCAATTGCAGACGGCAACGTTCATGGACTACGGAATGCCGCGCGGCGACCGCATGCCGGCGGTCGACTTCCGCTACCGGGAAGTGCCCTCGCCGCGCAACCCGCTGGGCGTCAAGGGCGCCGGCGAGGCCGGCACGATCGGCGCGACGCCGGCGCTGGTCAATGCCGTGCTGGACGCCCTCGCCGGGCGCGGCATCGAGCAGCTCGACATGCCCCTGACGCCGCAGCGGCTGTGGCGGGCGCTGCGCGAGGCGGGCTGAACGCCGGCCAAAAAAAAGCGGCTCCGCGAGGGAGCCGCCGTTCCATCCTCAGTGCGCGTGCCTGGACTTGCCATCCCCCGCCAAGCGGTGCCTGAAGGTGTCATCTTTCCGGGCCTGCTGTTGTGAATACACGACGCCCGGCTGCGGACGAAAATGGCAAAACCCCCATGCAATGTCAATCACGGCCTTGTATTGGCGATTTCGGACCACAATTCCGGAAAAATTGTAGCGTCCACGCCACGGATATCGACGGCAGTTGCGACGGTCGCTCCGACAATTCAAGGACTTGCCGTACCCGCCCGCAGGCAAGGTGCGATCCGGTCCGGACCGGACTGTTTTTGGCCATCGACCGCCGCGCGCGGCCGGCGCGTCAGCGGAAGACGGCCGCGGCATCGACGACCTCGATGTCGTCGTCCCCGAACGGCAGCGGCAGGGCCTGGATCACGCGGTCCCGGTCGGTCACGGCGGCCGGCATGTCGGCGTCGTAAGCGAGCGGCGACGGCTGGTCGGCCGCGAGTCGCCCGGCCAGGCCGGCCGCGTCGCGCGTGACGAACACGAAGGCGAGCCCGTCGGTCCGCAATTGCTCGCGGATCACGCGGTTGACGTCCGCCAGCGTCAGCCGCTCGAGGCCGGCGCGCACGTAGTCGCTGAAATCCTCGATGCCGTAGTAGCGGCTGTCGAGCGCGTAGCCCAGCCGCCGCGATTGCCCGTCGGTCAGCAGCGCCACGTTCTTCGCGAGGTAGCTGCGCGTCGCCTCGAAGGCCTCTTCGCTCATGCCGCCCTCGAGCAGGCGGTCGAGTTCGTGCACGGCGGCGCGCGCCGCGAAATGCGCGTCGCCATTGGAGCGCAGCGGCCGCAGCCAGACCTGGAAAATCTGCTCCTGGCGGCCGAGATTCGTGTCCGGCTGCATCTGGAACATGCCACGCGGAAAGTACTCGACGTAGGCGTAATTGCCGTAGTTCATGCCGCGTGCCTCGCGCAGTTCCTTGTACAGCTGGCCCGAGGAGCTGCGGTGCTCGCCGAGCCACGAGCGCACCAGCCACAGCGCGACCCAGTCCGGATCGCCGCGCGTAAGCTCGATCGGGAAGCCGAAGGACACGGCGACCGCCGGGGTCTCTTTATGCACGATCAGCGCGCGGTTAGCGCCCGCGGCGGGCGGCGGCGGGATCTCCGGCGCGACGGCCTGCCCCGCCGGCAGGCGCTGCAGGTCCCCGGCCAGGCGCGCGGGAAACGCGCCCGGATAACCGCCGGCCAGGCCGACGGTCAGGTTCGCGAGCGTGTAGTGGCGGCGGTAGAAGTCGCGCACGTCGTCGAGCGTCAGTGCCGCGAGGTCGTCGCTCTCGCCGGCGTTTGGCCAGCCGTACGGGTGCGTGTCGCCGTAGATCTCGGCGTACAGCAGCTCCTTCGCCAGTTCCTCGTCGTTGTTCGCGACCAGGCTCGTGCGCACGCTGTTGACGAGCTGCATGCGCACGCGGCGGAAGTCGGACTCGCGGAAGGCCGGCGTCAGCAGCTGGCCGCTCGCCAGCCGGTACCAGGTCTCCAGGTTGTCGCGATGCACCTGCCCCGCGAGGCGCGTCATCTCCTTGTCGACCTGCGCGGTGAATCCGGACGCGATCGGGTACATCGCCGCGTTAATCGCGTCGATCGACAATGCCTCGGACCCGGCATCGGTCAGCATGGCCGCCGTCAGCGCGGCCAGCCCGCGCTTGCCGGGCGGATCGTAGGCGGCACCGACGCGAAACAGGAAGGACACGTCGACCAGCGCGGCGCTGTCGGACGGCTGCGTGACGAGCGCCAGCGGCCGCGACTCGCCGCTACTCGCGACCGGCGGCAGCGGCTCGATCGGGGGCGCGTCGGCGGCCGCAGCCTCGGCCGCCCGCGGCTCGACCAGCGCGTCGATAGAGGCGTTGCCGTCGATCCCGCCCAGTGCCGGGCCGTTCGACAGCGTCACCGTCACCCGGCGCGAGTCCGTGAAATAGTGGTTCGCGACCTCGCGCACGATCTCCGGCGTCAGCGCGTCGTAGCTCGCGTAGAGGCGATTGACCGTCTCCGGCGTGCGCTCGAATCGGACATAGCCGGCGAGCATCGCGGCGATGGCGCGCGAATTGTCGAGATTGCCCGTGAACGCGTACTTCAGGCGCGAGCGGGTCTCGGCCAGGCGCGCGGCCGACACCGGCGTGCTGCGCGCCGTGGCGAGCGTCTCGCGGATCGCGCGCTCGACGTCGTCGGCGTGCCGCGCATCCGTCAGGCGCGCGTAGACGAGCAGCACGTTCGGGTCCTCGCGGTCCGGGAAGTAGGTCAGCAGCTGGTCAACGCTCTGCTGTTCGACGACGAGCTCGCGGTACAGGTCGGACGAGTTCGAGAAATACAGCGAGGCGATGACGTCGATCGCCGGCATGTCGGGCTGCTCCGGGTCGAAGGCCGGCCCGCGGAAGCCCGTCAGGATCCACGGCTGGGTCTCCGCGTCCCAGCGGATGTGTTCGAAGCGCGGCCCGTCGAGGGGCGGCTCGGCCGGGATGTCGGCGGCGTAGTCGCCGCGCTTCCAGTCGCCCCAGTAGCGCTCGACCAGCTCGAAGGTCCGTTCCGGGTCGAGATCCCCGACCAGGATGATCGCGGTCTTCTCCGGGCGGTACCAGCGATCGAAGAAGACCTTCGAATATTCGTACTGCTCGGGCATCTGCTCGATGTCCTCGAGAAAACCCATCGTCGTGTGCTCGTAAGTGTGCACGTCGAACGCGAGTTCGCGCAGTCGCTCGAAAGCCTTCGAGGTAGGGTTGGAATAGTTCTTGAGGTACTCGCCCTTGACGGCCAGAGCCTCGGTACGGAACACGTCCTCGCCGTAGGACAGGTTCATGAAGCGGTCGGCCTCGATCTCGATGACTTTCTCGAGATCGTCCTTCGTGAAGTCGATGTAGTAATTCGTGAAGTCGTCGGTCGTGTAGGCGTTCTGCTTCGCGCCGGCCTTCTTCAGGATCGCGAGGTACTCGTCCGCCGGGTATTTCTCCGTGCCGCGAAACATCATGTGCTCGAAGAAATGCGCGAAGCCCGACTTGCCGGGCTCGATTTCGTTGCGCGAACCGGTCTGTATCGGGATCTGCAGGGAGACGATATCCGGGTAGTCCGTCGGCACGATGATGACGCGCAGCCCGTTGTCGAGATCGCGCGCCAGGTAGGGCATCGCGAACACGCCGTCGGCGGCGGGCGGGGGCTGCGCGCTGCCCGCGGCTTCGTCGCCGGGACCGCCGTTGCAAGCGGCGGCCAGCAGGGCTACCGTGATCGCGACAATCGGGTTCCTGAACATCGTTCCTCCATCGTGTAGGCCGCCTGCGCGGCCGGAAGCTTAAGCCAGGCAGCCGCGCGCGGTACAGCGCGGCGTCCCGGAGATCGTGCATATGCTCGTCGAACAGGTATGGACCGGCAACAGCCTGCGGAATTTCAATTACCTCGTCGCCTGCCCGGAGACCGGCGAGGCGCTCGCGATCGACCCGCTGGAATTCCGGCGCTGCCTCGAGGTCGCGGAGCAGCGCGGCTGGGACGTCACGCAGGTGCTGAACACGCACGAGCACGGCGACCACATCGGCGGCAACAAGGGCATGATCGCGGCGACCGGGGCCAGGCTCATCGCGCACGCCAACGCCGGGCGGCGCATTCCGAACGTCGACCGGGGCGTCGGCGCGGGCGACGTGGTCCGGGTCGGCCGCACGGTCGAACTCGAGTGCCTCGATACGCCGGGACACACGATGGCCCATATCTGCCTGCTCGCGCACGGCGATGCGCCGGCACTGTTCAGCGGCGACACGCTGTTCAACGCAGGCGCCGGCAACTGCCACAACGGCGGCCACCCGGACGAGCTGTACACGACCTTCAGCGAGCAGCTCGCGCGGCTGCCCGACGACGTGCGCCTGTTCCCGGGCCACGACTACCTCGCGAACAACCTGCGCTTCACGCTCGACCGCGAGCCGGACAACGCGCGCGCGAGAGAAATGCTGGAACGCTACGCGGAGCAGGACCCGGCGAACGCGCACGTCTCGACGCTCGCCGAGGAACGGGAGGTCAACACCTTCTTCCGGCTCGACAGCCCGGCCGTCATCGCACGGCTGCGCGAGGACTTTCCCGAACTCGCCGAATCCCCGACCCCGCGCGACGTGTTCCTGCGCCTGCGCGAGCTGCGCAACAGCTGGTAGTCAGCCCGCGAGGCGCGCGGCGACGCGCTCCAGGCGGGCCGCGTCGGCCGGCTGCGGCTGATCGCACGCGCGCGCGGCGAGCCACAGCCACTGGATCGCGTCGAAACGGCGCCGTTCGGCCGCGAAGCGCGCCCGCAGCGCGCGCCCGGCGCCGTCCGCCCAGGCATCGAGCAGCCAGCCGGCGCGCGCGTCGTCGAGCTCGTGCCAGCCCGCAAGGCCGGCGAGGTCGAAGAGCGGCTCGTTGTCGCCGGCATACTCGAAGTCGATCAGCTGCAGCGCGGTGCCGCGCACGACGTTCTGCGCGACCAGGTCGTTGTGACAGCAGGCCGGGCGGGCGCAGGGCGCGTGCTCGACGATGATGCGCCGGCAGGTCCCGGCGAGCGCCGGCACGGGTCCGGCCGCGCGCAGCGCGGCGAGATAGGCCTCGGCGGCGGCGCGCGCATCGTAGGGGATGCCGCAGGGCGGCAGGGCGTGCAGCCGCCGCAGCAGCACGGCCAGCTCGGCCAGCGACCCGGGGTCCTCGAGGTCCGCCTCGGTCCAGGCCGTGCCGGCAACGTAGTCGGTCAGCAGCAGGCCGCGAGCCGGGTCGGCGTGGCGGATGCGCGGCGCGATGCCGGCCTTCGCCGCGCGCGCGTGCACGGTCAGTTCGCCGGCCATCCCGCGGCCGGAGGCGGCCCGCCCCGCGAGGCGCAGCACGCAGCGCTCGTCGCCCGCCGTGACCAGGAAGCTGCGGCGCTGCCCTGCGCCGGCCAGCGGGCTCAACTCGGCCGCCCGGCCCTGCCAGCCCGGGATGCCCGCGAGCAGCCGCGCGGCTTCCTGCACGCTGCTCACGCCGCGCGCGCCTCCCGGTAGCTGCGCCGCCAGGCCACGAGCCCGAACGGAATCATGCCGAGGTAGGCGACGAACAGCAGCGCCGTCAGCGGCAGCTCGCGGTCCCAGTACAGCCAGACCGACACCGCGTCGATGACGAGCCAGTACCACCAGTTCTCGAGCACCTTGCGTGCGACGAGGAAAGTCGTCCAGACCGCCGCCCAGGTGGTCGCGGAGTCGACGTAGGGCCGCGCCGCGTCGCTGTAACGCTCGAGCAGCGCGCCGCTCGCGACGCTCAGCGCGACAATGGCGACGACGGCCGCGAAGTGCACTGCGGCCGGCCAGGAAGTCACGGGCAGGTCCCGTTCCCGGCCCGCGCCGTAACGCCACATCCAGAAACCGTAGCCCGCCATCGCGAGGTAGAAGCCGTTCAGCGCGGACTCCATGTACAGGCGCGCGCCGACGAACAGCCAGACGTAGCAGCTCGTGCTGATCGCCGCGCACAGCCAGCACCAGATGTTTTCGCGAATCGCGAGCAACAGGTAGCCGATCGCGGTCGCGACGGCCAAAACCTCGAGGGGCGCGAGTCCCCGGATCTCGGCCAGCAGGTCGCCCGCGATCGCGCTCAAGCTGACCTCAGTCGCCGTGCGGGTTGTTCAGGATGCGAATGGTGAAGACCGCCTTGGGCAGAGCCTCGAAGGTCGCGCCGATCTCCGCCTCGAGCGCCCGCATGACGGCGCGGTACTCGCCGTGCAGCTGCGTGCTCATCGGGTTGGTCACGACCTCGATGGCCTCGTGGGCGTTGAGCCGCTCGATGACGTCGCGGATCGGCGGCAGGAAGTCCTCGGTCAACGGGTACAGGCTTATATCGCAGGCTACGCGCATGTCAGAACCTCATGTCGAAAGTCACGCCAAGCTGGCGGGGATCGCCCTGGCGGGTGTAGACGGCGTTCGGGAAATCGGGCGGTTCGTTGCCGAAGAAGAAGCCACGCACCGCGTAGCGGCGGTCGAACAGGTTGCGCGTCCAGAGCTGCACGCGCCAGCTGTCCGCGGCATAGCCCGCGCGGGCGTTGAGCAGTTCGTAGGGCGCCGAGCGCCGGTCGTGACTGACATCGAAGTAGAACGCATCGCGGGCCACGGCATCGGCGCGCAGGAAGAAGCCGGACGGGTGCCGCCACTCGCCGCCGGCAGCGGCCGTGTAGCGCGGCGCGTGCGCCTGGTCGCGCCCGGACAGGTCGAGCTGCGGCGTCACGAACTCGTCGAACTCCGCCCGCAGCAGGCCCACGCTCAGGTACCAGCGCCAGGACTCGCCCGCGGTCCAGGCGAGCTCCGATTCCGCGCCGATCGAACGCCCGGTCGCCGCGTTGTCGGTGAAAAACACGAAGGATGCCGGATCGTTCGGCACGAGCTGGAACGAGCTGCGTACCTGCTGGTCGTCGTGGCGATTGAAGAACAGCGCGGTGTTCCAGCTCAGCCGGCCGTCGAGCAAGCGCGCGCGCACCCCGGCCTCGACGGTCCAGAGCGTCTCCGCGTCGAACTCGCGGCGGCCCGCCGGCACTGCGCCGAGGTTGAAGCCACCCGCCTTGTAGCCGCGCGCCAGCCCGGCGAACAGCGAGAGCCCTTCGCCGAAGTCGTGCCGGTAGCGCAGTTCGCCGCCGAGCATCGTTTCGTTCGGGCCGAGGGCCAGCCCGGCGCTGTCGCGGTAGTCGGCGTCGCGTCGTTCGACGCGCAGGCCGCCGCTCAGCAGGCCCGCGTCGCCGACCTCGACGTCGAGCTGGCCGAAAACGGCCGTGCTGAGGGCGGCGAATTCGCTGGCCAGCTCGTCGTCGACCGTGAACTCGAACGGCACGAAGGGGTCGGCGTAGACGCCGCTGTTGCGCGATGAAAAATCCTCGTCGAGCTGCGCCAGGTAGACGCCGACGAGCCAGTCGGCGCGCCCGGCCAGCAGCCGGCCGTCGGGACCGGAGGCCAGGCGGAATTCCTGCGTCAGCGTGCGCCGCTCGCGACGGCTGGCCGAGATGAAATCGTAGACGTACGGCTCCCAGGCCTGCGGGTTGCCCCAGTCCGCGTCGAAAGAGAAGTCGACGTCCGAGTACGCCGCGGTCGTGATCGACGTGAAAGCGACGACGTCGGAGCCCCGCCACTCGGCCCGCAGCGAACTGCCGGTGCTCTGCTGCGCGTCCTCGCCCGGTCGGTCGGATAGCACCGTCAGGCTGTTGTCGATGGCGAACGCGTCGTAACCGTTGTCGACGTCGATTGCTGTCGCCGCGAGCCGCAGCCGCCAGCCCCCCGTGGACCACGCGAGCTTGCCGCGCAGCATCGCCTCGCTGCGGCCGTTCGTGTCGTCACGGCCGAGCCAGGCGTTGTCGCGAAATCCATCCTGCTCGTGGTAGTGCGCGGCGACGCGATAGCCCGATTCCTCGTCCCCGCCGCCGACGGCGCCGCCGCCGGCGCGCGCGCCGTCGCCGCCCGCCGTCAGCTCGAGCCGGCCCGGCGCGTCGCCGGGGTCGGCCGACTCGACGTAAACGAGGCCGGCCAGCGCGTTCGCGCCGTAGCGCGTGCCCTGCGGCCCGCGCAGCACCTCGACCTGCTCGATATCGAACAGCGTCGCGATGCTCGCCATGCCGCTGAAGTCGATGTCGTCGAGCAGGAAACCGACGGACGGGTTCGGCGCGCCCTCGTACTGCTCGAGCTCGCCGATGCCGCGAATCTGGAAATAGCGCGCACGTTGGCCGTCGCCGGAGTAGTTGAAGTTCGGGACCGAGAAGATCAGCTCCTCGAAGTGCTGCACGCCGCGCGCCCGGATCGCGTCACGGCCGAGCACGCTGATCGACGGAGGCAGCTCGGCGGCCGCGCGTTCGCGGAAGTCGGCGGTCACGACGATTTCCTCGATCGCCGTTGCGTCGTCCGCGACGACGAGCGCCGGCGCGGCGAGGGCAACGAGAACGGCCGCGTAGCGCGGCCCGGTGCTCAACCTGCAATACATATCGGAATCCTCTTCCTACGCCGGCATTACCCGGATCAGGTCGTGAGGGTTCCCGCCCGGCGGCAGTCCGCGGCGGATCTCAGGCTTGCGGCGCACCCGCGCCGTCGCCACCCCTGTGGAGGAGCGCATCCTAACACGGCCGCGCGGCGCCGGCGGGGCCTGACGCCGTGCCGCCTGGCATGGTATTAATGCAGCCCACGATCTCGATCCACGGGGAGAGTCTCCATGCAACGACCGATTGCCTGCGCTGCCGCCGCCGTGACTGCGCTGCTGCTCACCGCCTGCCAGGGCCCGATCTCGCCGGACGCGGCAATGGTGCTGCCGGAAGGCGACGCGGCGCGCGGCCAGGAGGCTTTCGTCGCGCTGCAGTGCACGTCCTGCCACGTCGTGGCGGGCGTGGACCTGCCGGCGCCCGCAGCCGAGGGTCCCGTACGCTACACGCTGGGCGGCGAGGTGACGCGCATCCGCTCCTACGAGGAGCTGGTCACGTCGGTCGTCAATCCCACGCACCGCCTCGCGCGCAGCTTCCGGCAGGAGGAACTGACCCAGGACGGCGAGTCGCTGATGCCGGCGCTTAACGACGTCATGACGGTGTCGCAGCTGGTCGACATCGTCGCGTTCCTGCAGCAGCAATACTCGCTGAAGCCGCGGCCGACGTACCGCTACCCGACCTACCGCTACGGCGCCGACGAAGAATAACCGGCAGGCGTGTCCGCCTGTGCGCGTCGCGACGCGTACAGCATGTAGTTGACGGCCGTCAGGGATGTGCGGCGCAGGCTGCGGCGAAACGGGTTGGCCGCGACGCCGGTCATGTCGCGAACGGCGAAGCCGTCCGCGGCGAGTCGCTCGCGGATTTCGGCCGGTTTGCGGAACAGGCTCCAGCGGTGCGTGCCGCGCGGCAGCCAGCCGAGGATGTACTCCGCGCCGACGATAGCGAACAGCCACGACAGCGGCGTGCGATTGATCGTCGACACGAACATGACGCCGTCCGGGTGCGTCAGCCGGCAGCAATCCTGCATGAATCGGTCGAGGTCGGCGACGTGCTCGACCACCTCCATGTTGAGCACGATGTCGAACTGCTCGCCCGCGTCGGCGAGTTCGCCCGCCGGGGCGCAGCGGTAGGCAATGTCGAGCGCCTCCTCGCGCGCGTGCAGCGCCGCGATCCGGATGTTTTTCTCCACGACGTCGATGCCGGTCACCGACGCACCGAGCGTGGCCATCGATTCGGACAGGATGCCGCCGCCGCAGCCGACGTCGAGAACGCGCAGGCCTGTGAGCGGCCGCTCGGCGCCACGATCGCGTCCGAAGTGCAGGCACAGCACGTCGCGGATGTAATCGACGCGCAGGGCGTTGAGCTTGTGCAGCGGCCAGAACGGGCCGTCGCGGTCCCACCAGGTATCTGCCAGCTCCGTGTAATAGTCGACCTCGCGGGCGTCGATCGTCGTGTCGCTCGTCATGCGTCCTCCGTTGCCATTCGCACGGGTTCAGGGCGCGCCGCGGCGCGTCGTCGCAGGGTCTGCCGCAACCGGGGACCGAATTCGCTCAAGGCAATCCCGGCCAGGATCAGTGCGAGCCCGGCGTAGCTGGTCAGCGCCAGCGTCTCGTCGAGGAACCAGGCGCCCGCCAGCACGGCCCAGGCCGGCACGAGGTAGTTCACGAGCGACAGGAAGGTCGGCCCGGGCCCCTGGATGATGCGGAAATACAGCACGGTGGCGAGCCCGGTCGAACACAGTCCGAGTACCAGCAGCGCCACCGCCGCGAGCGGCGCCGGCGGTGCGAACGCGAGCGCGGCGAAGTCGGCGGCGGCGAACGGCAGCGCGAACAACCCGGCGATCAGCAGCATGCCGGCCGCGAGCAACATCGGGTCCTGCAGGCCGACGCGCCGCGCGTAGATGCTGTTGACGGCGTAGCTCAGCGCGGCGCCGAGCATGGCCAGCGTCGCCCACAGGGTCGTGTTGCCGCTTGCGTCGGCGAGCGCCGCGGGACCGATGATGCAGACGACGCCTGCGAAGCCGGCGACGAAGCCCGCGACGCGACCCGCGGTCAGGCGCGCGCCCGGTATGAAGTAGTGCGCGAGCGGCAGCACGAACAACGGCATGATCGCCATCAGCACGCCGGCCAGCGCCGAATCGATGTGCTGCTGCGCCGACGCGATCAGCATGAACGGCAGCAGGTTGCCGATGAGCGCCATGACCAGCATCGGCTGCCAGTCGCGCCAGGACCCGGGCCGGCGCGCGCCGCTGGCCATAAGCAGCGCGAACAGCACGACGGCGGCGACGAGTACCCGGCCGGCGACGATCGAAGCGGGGCTGAACGACACCAGCGCCAGCTTGATGAACAGGAAGGAACTGCCCCACAGCACGGCGAGCGCGATCAGTGACGCCCAGTCGCGGGGCAGCGGCGCGCGCGGCACGCTCAGGCGCTCCCGCCGGACGCAACGGGAGCGCCGCGGCCGATGAGCAGCTTGATTGCAGGAAAATGCATCGGTCTGTCTACTATTTGTTTAAATTTCTTCTAGACAATATACTGCCACTGTCACGAAGTCCAGCGTGCCGGGCCCGCCCGGCCCGACCGGGAGAAACGACCTATGAGCGAAAGCGACCGACAGGCAGACGGAGCCCACGGCATCGGCGCCGTCGCGCGACTGACGGGCTTGAGCGACCACACGATCCGCGCCTGGGAGCGCCGCTACGGCGCGGTCGTCGCACGGCGAGCGGCGAACGGCCGGCGGGTCTACACGGAGGGCGACATCGAAAAGCTGGCGCTGCTCGCGACGCTGACCGAGCGGGGCGAAGCGATCGGCCAGGTGGCGGCGCTCGACACCGCGGCGCTGCGCGCGCGGCTCGCCGGCCTCGACGCCGCCGCGTCGGACGGCGGCCTGCAAGCCGTGCGGGTCGCCGTGCTCGGCGATTTCCTGCCGGCCCAGCTCGCGGGCGCAGGCGGCACGGAGCCGCTCGAGTTCGTCGTCGCCGACAGCAGCCGGGAGCGCGTGCTCGCCGACCTCGCGCGGCAGCGCATCGACGTGATCGTCGTCGAGAGCGCGGTGCTCGGCACGGAGACAGTGGCCGAGCTGCGCGAGCTGCTGACGGCACACGAGCTGCGCGCGGTACTTGTGTACGGCTTCGGACGCAGCGCTGACGTCGAGCTCGCGCGTGACCTGGGAATCGTCGTGCTGCGCGCGCCGGTGAGCGTCGAGGAGCTTCGCGCCGCGGTGCTGCGCACGCCGGAGCGTCGCAGCCGCCGCGGCGCGCGCCGGCCCGGACCGTCGGCGCAGGAACAGGAGGCGTGGCCCGACGACGGTGAAGTCCCGGCACGGCGCTTCAGCCAGCGACAGCTCGCCGGGCTGCGCAACGCTGCCTCGCCCGTCGACTGCGAGTGCCCGCAACACCTTGCCCAGCTGGTTGCCGACCTCGGCGCCTTCGAGCTGTACAGCGCCGGCTGCGAGAACCGCAACGAGGAGGACGCCGCCCTGCACCGTTACCTGCACGTCACCACGGCGCGCGCCAGGGCACTGATCGAGGAGGCCCTCGCGCGCGTCGCCGAGGCTGAGGGCCTGGACTACCGATGAGTGCGCACACGGACAATCTGACGAGCGTGCATGCAATGCCGGCGCCCGGCGCCGCAGCCGAAGCCACGCGGCAAACGGGGTTAGCGCGCCTGGAGGCGTTCCTGCCGCGCGCCGGACGCGATTACGCGCGCCGGCGCAACTACGACTTCGGCCCGGAAAACCGCGCCAACGTGTCGCAACTGTCGCCCTACCTGCGGCACCGGCTGCTCACCGAGACGGAGGTCCTGCGCGCGGTGCTGGCGCGGCATCCGGGCGGGGACGCGGCAAAGTTCGTCGAGGAGGTCTTCTGGCGAACCTACTTCAAGGGCTGGCTGCAGCGCCGGCCCGGGTTGTGGCAGCGTTACCGCGCAGACGTCGACGAACTGGTCACGCTGCTCGACGACGACGCCGGCCTGCGCGAGCGCTACGACGAGGCCGTGGACGGGCGGACCGGGATCGAGTGCTTCGATGCCTGGGCGTGCGAGCTGCTCGAGACCGGCTACCTGCACAACCACGCGCGCATGTGGTTCGCGAGCATCTGGGTGTTCACGCTCGGCCTGCCCTGGCAACTCGGCGCCGACTTCTTTTACCGGCACCTGCTGGATGGCGACCCGGCCAGCAACACGCTCGGCTGGCGCTGGGTGGCCGGGCTGCACACGCGCGGCAAGACCTACCTCGCGCGCGCGTCGAACATCGCGAAATACACCGGCGGCCGGTTTCCGCCGGCGCGCGGTCTCGCCGGCAGCGCGCCGGCGCTGACGGAATCGGCCGAATTCCCGCTCCGCCCGCTCGCCGCGACGCGGCCCGCGGCACTCGCGGGCCTGCGCGCCGGCCTGCTGCTGACCGAGGAAGACGGCCACCCGGAATCGCTGCTGCCGGGCTGGCAGCCGGGCGCCCTCGTCGCGGCGCTCGCGACCGACGCCCGCTCGCCGCTGCCGGCCGGGCGG
>CALALV010000188.1 GCA_937925605.1 uncultured Woeseia sp. | reverse complement strand
ATCTGCATGAACATGCGCGCGGCCGGCGAGGGCGGCGCGAGGCTCGACTCGACGAAGCCCTGCGCGCGGCCGATGCGGCTCGTGACCTTGTCGTCGTCGTAGACGATACCGGTCGTTTCCGGCGGCACGCGGAAGCGCTTCTCGAGCTCGTTCAGCGTCTCGGTCAGCGCGTCGGCGCGCTCCGTGAGCGCCTTCAGCGCCTCGCTGTCGGCGTCGTCGCGGCGCTTGATACGCGCCTTGATCGCGGCGAGATCCTCGCGCGCGTTGACGATGCGCTCGACGGCCGCGACCGCGGTCTCCGTCATCTCCAGCAGTTCGAGGCGCGCGGCGTAGTTCTGCTCGATCTCGGCCTGCCCGTAGGGCGTGCGCGGGTCCGCGACGACCGTGACTTCAGTTTCGGCCTCCGCCGTGCCGTCGCCGTCCGGCAGCGACAGCGTGACCCGGTAACTGCCGGGCGGGACCTCCGGGCCGGCCGGCAGGCCGTCGGCGTAGTCCTGTTCCTCGCCGCCCGGCATCGCCCGTGCGCCGTCGCGGCGCGTGTCCCAGGCGATGCGGTTGACGCCCTGGTGCAGGTCCGTGCGGAAGCGGCGAATCTCGTTGCCGCTCGCATCGCTGACCGTGACGCTCAGCTTGACCGGCTCGTCCTTCTTCTCCTCGTCGTCGCCGTCGATTCCCGCCTCGCGGCGGCGGATGCGGCGCGCGCGGTCTTTATCCTCGTCCGGGTGCGCGAGGTCGTCGCCGCTCGCGATGAAGGTCAGCAGCACGCCGTAGGGTTCGTTCGCGCCGCGGTACTCGCCGTTGCCGGTGAAGCGCGTCGAGCGGGTCATGTCGTCGTCGTACTGCTGGCCCGGCGTCGCCGACAGCAGCGCGAGCCGTTGACCGAACGCGTCGTCGTCGAGGTTGCGCAGGCCGGAGTAGTCGTCGATGACGTAGATCGAGCGCCCGTGCGTGCCGAGCACGAGGTCGTTCTCGCGCCGCTGGATCGCCAGGTCCATGACCGACACGGTCGGCACGCCGGCCGTGAACTTGCTCCAGGAACCGCCGCCGTCGTTCGAGACCCACAGGCCGAACTCGGTGCCCAGGAACAGGAGCTGCGGGTCGACGTGGTCCTGCAGCACGGACAGCGCGTAGCCGTCGAGTTCGTCCGTCGCGAGCGACTGCCAGCGCCGGCCGTAGTCGCTGACCCGGTACAGGTAGGTCTCCATGTTCGAGCGCCGGTGGTCGTCGAACACGACGAAGGCCGTGCCGGCCTCGTGCGGCGACGGGTGGATCATCGGCACCCAGCTGCCGGCCGGCACGCCGCGCGCGCGCCCGTCGATGCGCTCCCAGCTTTCGCCGCCGTCGCGGGTCACGTGCACGCGGCCGTCGTCGGTGCCGACCCAGATCAGCCCTTCGGCGAGCGGGCTCGGCGCGCCGGCCGTGATCGTCGTGTAGAACTCGGCCGCGGTGACGTCCGGCGTCAGGCCGCCGCTCGTACGCATCTTCTCGAGCAGCGCCGGGTCGTTCGAGGTCAGGTCCGGCGAGATCGTCGTCCAGGACTCGCCGCGGTCCGTGGATTTATGCAGGAACTGGCTGCCGTAATAGATTGTGTCGGCGTCGAACGGGTCCTGCCCGAGGCCCGCGTTCCAGTTGAAGCGCAGGTCGACGTCCGGCGCCGGCGGGTTCGGCCGGATCAGGCGCTGCTCACCGGTGTCGAGGTGCCAGCGGGTCAGGTTGCCGCCCTGCGACATCGCGTAGCCGCCGCGCGGGTCGTCCGGGAACGGCAGCGTGTCGAAGCCGTCGCCGAAGCCGACCTCGAGCCAGTCGAGGTTCTGGATGCCGGCGCCGCGCCAGACCTCCGCGGGGCCGCGCCAGGAGCCGTTGTCCTGCAGGCCGCCGTAGACATTGTAGGGCAGCGCGTCGTCCACGGCCACGTGGTAGAACTGCGCGAGCGGCAGGTTGCGCACGAAGCGCCAGGTCTCGCCGCGGTCGCGCGAGATCGCGATGCCGCCGTCGTTGCCGACGACGAGGTGCCGCGGGTCGGCCGGGTTGATCCAGAACGCGTGATTGTCGATGTGGATCGTGTTGCCGGGCGCGCAGCAGTTGATCGCCTCGACATAGTCGAAGGTCTTGCCGCCGTCCACCGAGACGCGCACGCGGGTCGCGATGTTGTAGACGCGCAGCGGGTTCTGCGGGTCGACGGCCAGCTCGGTGTAGTAGAACGGCCGGTCGGCGACGTTGTACTCCTCGTTGACCTTCGTCCAGCTCTCGCCGCCGTCGGTCGAGACGACCAGCGCGCTCTTCTCCGCCTCGATCAGCGCGTAGACGCGCTTCGGCTCGGCCGGCGAAATTGCGAACACGCTGCGGCCGAGCTCGCCGGCCGGCAGCCCGTCTTCCTCGGTGCGCTGCTCCCAGCTCTCGCCGCCGTCGTCGGAGACGTAGATGCCGGAGCCCGGGCCGCCGGAGACGAACTGGTACGGGTAGCGGCGGAACTGCCACATGCCGGCGTACAGCCGGTTCGGGTTTGCCGGGTCCATCTTGATGTCGGTCGCACCCGTGTTCTCGTCGACGTACAGGATGCGCTGCCAGCTCGCGCCGCCGTCGGTCGTCCGGTACACGCCGCGGGTCTCGTTCGGGCCCCACAGCGTGCCCATCGCGGCGACGTAGGCGACGTCCGGGTCATCCGGGTGCAGCGCGATGCGGTCGATGCGCTCGCTCTCGCGCAGGCCGACGTAGTTCCAGGTCTTCCCGCCGTCGAGCGACTTGTAAACGCCGCCGCCGATCGAGGTCGAGTTGCGCACGTTGCTCTCGCCGGTGCCGACCCAGACGATGTCCGGGTTCTGCTGGTTGATGGCCAGCGCGCCGATCGAGGCCACCGCCTCGTCGTCGAAGGTCGGCGTCCAGCTCAGTCCCCCGTTGTCCGACAGCCAGACGCCGCCGGTCGCGACGCCGACGACGAGCCGGTTCGGGTCGGCGGCGACCGCGTCGATCGCGGCGATGCGCCCGCCGACGGCGGCCGGGCCGATGTTGCGGGCCTCGAGGCCGGCCAGCAGGTCCGGGTCGAGCGCGGCCTGGGCGGTGCCGGTCGTGCAGGCGAGGGCGGCGAGCAGCGTGCGGTAAAGGCGATTCATTGTTCTCATTGTTCCTTCCCGGGGTGTGGCGGCGGGTCATCGAGCCTCGATTCTGACCCGGGAAATGTCAAGGCGTTCGCCGGCGGCCGCCGCCTCGATTTCGCGCGGCCGCTGCGGTAACTTGCGGCGAGTTTCGATGGGGGTTTACACATGCGACGACTGATACCGCTCGTACTCGCCGCGCTGACGCTCGCGGCCTGCGGACCGAAAGACGAGGCGGCCGATGCCGAGGTCAGCCTGGTCCTCGTGAACGGCCGCGTCTACACGCTGGACTGGCCCGAGGCCGCGCCCGACGGCACGCTCGACGAGGACGCGCCCTGGGACGGCGGCTGGCGGCCCGACGCCGAGGCCGTTGCGATCCGCGGCGACCGAATCGCGTTCGTCGGCACGAGCCGCGAGGCACTCGAGCTGCGCGGCGAAAACACCCGCGTCGTCGATCTCGCCGGCGCGACCGTGATCCCGGGGCTGGTCGACTCGCACACGCACGTGTTCGGCGTGGGCGCAGCGCTCGAGCGCGTGAACCTGGTCGGCGTCGAGACCGAGGAAGAGGCGGTCGCGCGGGTCGTCGAGCGGGCGAAGAGCGTGCCGGCCGGCGAGTGGATCGTCGGCCGCGGCTGGGACGAGGGCGAGTGGGCGAACCGCTACCCGGACAAGGCGCTCCTGTCGCAGGCCGTGCCGGACCACCCCGTGTTCCTCGCGAGCCTGCACGGCTTCGCCGGCTGGGCGAACCAGGAGGCGCTGGACGTCGCCGGGATCACGGCGGAGTCCGAGGTACCGGTCGGCGGCGAAATGCGCCTGAACGAGGCGGGCGAGCCGAGCGGCCTGTTCCTGAACCGCGCCGTGCCGATGATCTCGGGCGCGGTGCCCGAGCCGAGCCGCGAGCAGCTCATCGACCGCGTGCTCGCGGGCCTGAACCAAATGGCCGAGGACGGCTACGTCGCGGTCCACGACGCGGGGCTCGGCACGCGCGAGATCAGCGTGCTGCAGCAGCTCGAAGCCGAGGACCGGCTGCCGATCCGCGTCTACGCGATGCTGTCGCTGCGCGACGAGCCGCTGATGCGCGAGTGGATCGCGAAGGGCCCGGAGCGCGACAACGACACGATGCTGACGATCCGCACCGTCAAGGCCTACTACGACGGCGCGCTAGGCTCGCGCGGCGCGCGCCTGCTCGCCGACTACTCCGACATGCCGGGGCACCGCGGCGTCAGCGGCGACAACTACGGCTTCGACGAGGCGCTGATGGCCGAGGCCATGGCGAAGGGCTTCCAGGTCGCGATCCACGCGATCGGCGACGCCGGCAACCGCGAGGCGATCGACATCCTCGAGCGAATAATGAAAGAGCACCCGGCGTCACGCGACCAGCGCCACCGCGTCGAGCACGCGCAGGTCATCCACCCGGACGACATCCCGCGCTTCGCCGAGCTCGGCCTGATCGCGTCGATGGAACCGCCGCACGCGATGGAGGACAAGAGCTGGGCCGAGGAG
Source organism: uncultured Woeseia sp. (assembly GCA_937925605.1). Lineage (GTDB taxonomy): Bacteria > Pseudomonadota > Gammaproteobacteria > Steroidobacterales > Woeseiaceae > Woeseia. Next base: position 52,877 of record CALALV010000188.1, on the reverse strand, counting down.
CGCGTCGGGCCCGAGCGCATCCTCGGCGCCTACGCCTGGCGCACGCTGCGCGAGGCGAACGTCGGGCTGACCTTCAACTCTGACAACCCGGGCTCGGACCACGACATCTTCTACGGCCTGCACTCGGCGATCACGCGCCAGGACAAGGAGAGCCAGCCGGAAGGCGGCTGGTACCCGGAGCAGCGCATGAACGCCGAGGAGGCGGTGCGCGGCTACACGGACTGGTCGGCGTACGCGAGCTTCCGCGAGGACGAGACGGGCATCATCGAGGAGGGCCGCTGGGCCGATCTCACCGTGCTCGACCTCGACCCGTTCGTGCTGGCCGAGGAGAGCCCGTCGGACATCCTGAACGGCCGCGTGCTGATGACGATCGTCGGCGGCGAGGTCGTGCACGAGAGGCTGTAGCACGCCCCGGTTCACACGGCGGCGCTGAGACCGGTGATTGCTTCGCCGGCGGCGGTCGCGCCGGCGGCGTCGGGGGCGCATCGCCGGACCTTTCGCCTGCCGCAATTGCCGGCTGGTGAAAATACGCGGCAGCAATCGCGTCTCGTTTACGGCTGCCGTCAGTTCAGGCGGGAAACCGTGCGCCGGCCGGCCCGCCCGCTGCCGGCGCTCAACCGGGAGGCGCCGCGACGCGCTGTCGTTCGGTCAGTCGGATGATCAGCTCGCCCGCGGCCATGACGACGATAGCCCCGATCGCCACCGGCCATTCCACGCCCTCGCCCGGCGTCCACGCGAACAGCACCAGCGCGCCGGCCAGCAGGAAGCCGCACAGCCAGGTCGCGGCGACCGCCGCGCCGGGCCCGCCCGGGAAGCGGTACGGGCGCGGCCGCTGCGGGTCGATCCGGCGCAGCTTCAGGAACGAGACCACCAGCAGCAGGTAGGGGACGATGAAGATCACCGCGCTGAACGCGAACAGCGACCAGAACAGCTCCGCGTTGCTCTCCGCGATGAAACCGTAGACGACCAGCGCGGCGCTGCTGATCGCGCCCATGATCACGGCGGCGCCGACCGGCGTGCGCTTGTCCGGGTGCTCGCGGCCGAGCACGGCGGGGAACTCGCCGTCGCGCGCGGCCTGCGCCATCGCGCGGTTGCAGCCGAGCGACCAGGTGACGCCGTTCGCGAAGAAGGTGTACAGCGCGCCGATGCCGAGCGCCAGCGCGAACGCGTCGCCGGCCGCGCTGCCGCCGAACAGCAGGCGCAGCGTATCGACGAGGCCCTCGACCAGGTCGATCTCCGCGACCGGCAGCGCGGCCAGGATCGCGATCGTCGCGAGCGTGTAGGTGACGATAATAATCAGCCCGGAGACCAGGATCGACGCCGGCACGTCGCGCGCCGGGTTCTTCATCTCGTCGGCGCCGGCGCTGACCAGCTCGAAGCCGAGCATGCCGTAGATGATCACCGAGAAGTACTGAAGGCTCTCGTCGAAGGCCGGCGTCATCGACGCGAGCGTCAGCGGGTTCGCCATGCCGTTCGCACGCGCGTAGAAGACGGCGCCGACGACGATGCTGGCGATGATGACGAGCTTCAAGAGCGCGCCGAGGTTCGGGATCCACTTGCCGACCTTCAGCGTGATCGCGTTGACCGCGACCGCGACCCAGGTCAGCCCGATGCACAGCGCGATCTGCGCCCACAGGCCGAGTCCCGGCGCGAAGATCTGCGCAAAGATGCCGGCGAACAGGATGAAGATCGCCGGTATCCAGACCGCGGTGTTGACCCAGTAGGCCCAGGTCGCACGCGACGCCCAGCGGCGCCCGAACGCGTCGCGGATCCACGCGTACAGGCCGCCCTGTTCCGGGTAGGCGGTGCCGAGCTCCGCGCACATCAGCGCGTAGGGCACGAAGAACGCCACGCCCAGGAACAGCCACCAGAACACGGCGGCCGGGCCGATGGTCGCGCCGGCGGCGAGCGTGTCGAGCAGCAGGATGGCGGAGACGGTGAAGAGGACGATGTCGCGACGGCCGAGCGTCTTGACGTGGGCGGGCGGCTGGACCATGAGCGCTACCGGGCGACCTCGAATCCGCACAGTGTACAGGCAGCCGGACACCGCGGCCGGCGGTTTTGCGCCTCTGCACAGGCGCGCGCCGGCGGCATAGAATAGCCCTCCCGTACGGCACCGCAGGCAGCGCGCCTGCACCGGGTCGCCATGCACGAACCCACCGACGACGAACGACAGCCGGCCCCGCCGCCGGCGAGCGCGGCCGCCCCGGGCGACGGTGGCTGGCAGCGCGTCGTCGGCTGGGGCGCCGTTGCCGCGCTGGTCAGTGCACTGCTCGCCGCCGCGGCGAACCTGACCGAGGTGCTGAGCTGGTTCGCGCCGGACGAGACGCGCGAACTGGTCGCCGAAACGCGCGGCGTCGTCGTGGACGCCGACAGCAAGATCGAGGAGTTGCTGACGCTGCTGCGGGTGCAGGCCGCGGCGAGCGGCACGGACCTCAACGTCGAGGCCGAGGCGGCACTGCGCAACGCGATCGCGGCGATCGTCGCCTCCGGCAACGTGCAGAAGCAGTCGGCGGTCGCGCTGCTCGACGCCGGTGACGTCGCCGGCGCCGCGGAGCTGATGGCGCGGACCGCGGCCGGCCAGACCGGCGCGGTCGGCCAGACGGCCGCGGCCGCCGCGGCGAGCTGGCGCGAGGCGGGCGCGCTGTTCTACGGCTACGACACGGCCCGCGCGATCGACAGCTACAAGCAGGCCGCGAAGCTCGAGCCCGGCGACCCGGAAACGCTCGAGATGCTCGGCTACGCCCTGAACCGCGCCGGGCGGCTCGACGAAGCCGAGCGGGTCTTCGGCGAGGCGCTGGCGCTCGACCTGCCGCCGCAGGTGCGCGCGTCGGTACTGATCGGCCTGGGCGGCATCGCGAAACAGCGCGGGCGCTACCCGCAGGCCGGCGAGCATCTGGCCGAGGCGCTCACCGTGGCCGAGCGCGCGCGGCTGCCGGCCGCGCGCATCCACGCCCTGGTCGCGCAGGCGACGCTCGACATGTCGATGGGCCGACCGGAGGAAGCGGACCGGCGCCTGTCGCGCGCGCAGTCGCTCGCCGCCGAGTACGACGACGAGTCCCTGCGCGTGCGCGTGCTCGAGTCCCGCGGCACGCTGGCGGCGAGGCGCGGCGACTTCGACGCCGCGGAACAACTGCTGGGCGACGCGCTCGCCGTGCACGACAGCCTCAAGGACCGTGCCGGGCGCGCGCGGGCGCTCGGCAACCTCGGCGCCGTGGCGCTGATCCGCGGCGACGTCGATGCGGCCGAGACCATGCTGCTCGAGACGGTTGCGATCGGCGAGTCGCTCGGCTGGCAGTCCTCGGTTGCCTATGATCTCGTCAACCTTGCCGCGATCTCGGCGACGCGCGGCGATTTCGCGCAGGCGGACGAACGTCTCGGCCGCGCGCAGGCGATCGCGGCCGAAGTCGGGCTCGCCGAGCTGGAACCGGTAATCGTGTTCAACCGCGGCGAGATGGCGCGCGACGCGGGCGATCTCGAAAGCGCGTGCCGGCACTGGCTTGCCGCGCTGCCTCGGCTGCGCGACATGGGCAGCGAGCACACGGCGACCGCCGAGGAGCAGCTCGCCGCGGCCGGCTGTCCCGCGCCGCCCGAAGACAGCTCCGACTAGGGCTTCGATAATCGTCGGGATTCACGGCGAGCCGCGTCGTCCGACGAGCCCTACCGCCAGGATTTCAAAACACGTCGAGGTCGTCGGCGAGCACGACCTCGCCGTCGTAGAGCGCGCGCACCTCGTCCAGCACGGTCGCTTCCGGCACGCCGTAGTACAGGCCGTGGTAGAGCACCAGCAGTCCAGGGCGCGTCTCGTTCGCGATGCGCGCGACCTCGCTCGCCGGCGTGTGCACCTTTCGGTGGTAGGCCTGCCACTCGGGCGCGTTGCGCGCGAGGCCGGTGTCGCTGATGACCTCGTGGAACAGCAGGTCGACGCCGCGGGCGCGCTCGACCAGCGCGTCCGAGTAGGCCGTGTCGCCGGAGATCACGATCGAGCGGTCGGGCGTGTCGATGCGGTAGCCGAAGGCCGGCCGGATAGCGCCGTGGTTCACGTCGAAGGCCTCGATGCGCAGGCCGTCCTTTTCGAGCACGAAGCCGTCCTCGATCTCGCTGACCTCGACGCGGTAGAGCTCGGGATTCGCGACCGGCTGCGGGCCGGTCGTGCGCAAAAGCGTGTCCGCGGCCATCATGGCGTACAGGCTCTCGGTCATGCCGTCGAGCCCCGTCGGCCCGTACGCGCGCAGCGGGGCGGGGCGGCGCCACCACAGCCGGAATGCGAGCTCCGGGTAGTCGAGCGTGTGGTCCGAGTGCAGGTGAGTCAGGAACAGGCAGCAGACCTGGCTCGGGTACAGCGACGGTATGTCGTGGCGGTAGCGCGCGCGGACCGCGTTCTGCATCGCGCCGGGGCCGACGTCGAACAGGTAGCTCCGGCCGCGGTGCACGAGCGCGAGGCTCGTACCGGCGCGGCGCGCGTCCGGAATCGGCGTGCCGCTGCCGAGCACGACGACGCGGGTCGGCGCCGCGAGCTCCGCGGGCGTCGGCGCGGGGCGTACTTCTACGACCGCCGACGGCGGGGCGCCGTCGCCGGCAGTGCCCGCGCAGCCGGCCGCGGACAGGACGGCAATCGCGATCAGGGCGTGAGTCAGCAGGCGCATGGCCCGATTCTAGCCGAGGCGGGCGCGCAGGCGCTGGCGCAGTTGGCTATCATGCCGGGCTTTCCGCACCGCCCCACCGGGAGCCGCCCTTGAACGAACTGCGCGCGACGATCGACGCCGGGCGCATCACGCCGCTGCAGTACGCGATCTTCGGCCTGTGTTTCCTGCTCAACATGCTGGACGGCATGGACGTACTGGTGATCGCGTTCGCCGCGCCCGCGCTCGCGGCCGAGTGGGGCATCGAGCCGGCCGCGCTCGGGGTCGTGTTCGCGGCCGGCACCTTCGGCATGGTCGCGGGCGCGATGGGGCTCGCGCCGATCGCCGACCGCATCGGCCGGCGCCGGCTGATTCTCGCGAGCATCGCGCTGATCGGCGCCGGCGTGCTGCTGACCGCGTATGCCCGTGACGTTAACCAGCTGATGCTGCTGCGCTTCGCGAGCGGCGCCGGCATCGGCGCGCTGCTCGCGAGTACCGCGACGGTCGCCGCCGAGTACGCGCCGGAGCGCAAGCGCAACTTCATCGTCACCTTCGTGCTCGCCGGCTACACGATAGGCGCGTTCGGCTCCGGCCTGGTCGCCGCGCAGCTGATCCCGGCCTTCGGCTGGGAGTCGATATTCCTGTTCGCCGGCGCGCTGACGCTGGCCACGCTGCCGCTCGCCTGGTGGCTGCTGCCCGAGTCGCCGGATTTCCTCGCGCGCGTGCGGCCGCCGGGCGCGCTGGACCAGATCAACGCGATCCTCGCGCGCATGCGGCTGCCGCGGGTCGCGGAATTGCCCGGGGTCGAGCGGGTCGAGCGCCCGGCGCGCGTCGCCGCGCTGCTCGAGCCGGGCCGGCGCGCGGCGACGCTCTTGCTGTGGGCCGCGTTCTTCATGGCCTTCGGCACGCTGTACTTCCTGCTGTCGTGGATACCGAAGCTCGCCAGCGAGACCGGGCTGACGCTCGACCTCGCGATCTACGCCGGCGCGGTGTTCAACCTCGGTGCGTTCTTCGGCATCTGCCTGCAGGGCTGGCTGTCGCTCAGCTTCGGGCTGCGGCCGACGATCGCCGCGTTCATGGGGCTCGCCGCGCTGGGTATGGCCGCGTTCGGGCTGGTCGAGGCGCCCTGGCTCGTGCTGGCAATGTTCGGCCTGATCGGCTTCGCCGTGCAGGGCGGTTTCGTCGGCCTGTATGCGGTCGCCGCGCGGCTGTACCCCGCCGAACTGCGCAACACCGGCATCGGCTGGGCGATTGGTCTCGGCCGCTCCGGCGCCGTGGTCGGGCCGCTGGCCGGCGGCCTGCTGATCGCCGCCGGGCTCGGCATGACGGAGAACTTCACCGTGTTCGCCGTGCCGATGCTGGTTGCCGCGGCGTTCACGCTCGCGCTGCGCGCCGAGGGGCTGCGCTGAGGGTCCTCACCGTCGGCCTGGTCGCCCCCGCCCGTTACCGACTCGATCGCGAACGAGACCGACCCGGCACTCGACGTGCGCGCTGCGGGTTCGGTCGAGAAACCGATAGATCGGTCGCCAGCGGAGTCGCCGCCGACGGGCAACAGCGCGAGGTCGACGAGCAGACCGCGGAGGCCGGTGACCACTCACGCGGGTGACAGGTCGACCAGCAGTCCCCGGTGGTCACTGCCGTGCAGCGTCACCGTCTCGAAGGATTCGACGCGCAGGCCGCGCACCAGGCAGTGGTCGATGCGGAACAGGCCCGCGACGCCGAGCCGCGGCAGGCTCGGCCAGGTCGGCCCGGCCCGGCCGTTGACGACCCGTGCCGCGTCCTCGTAGCCGGCCGCCATGCGTCGGTAGGCGGGCCAGGCCGGCGTCGCGTTGAAGTCGCCGACCAGCGCGTGCGGCAGCGCGTCCGCTCCCGTGCGGTCGTCCAGCAGTGCCGCGACCTGCGCGGCGCGCCGCAGCCGGCGCGGAAACCAGGGCCAGAAATGCGGCGCGGCCAGGTGCAGGTTGACGATCTCGAGCGGCGCCGCGAGTCCCGGCCAGTCGCCCGGTTCGAGCCGCGCGACGCAGGCGCTGCGCTGCGGCATCGCGATGCGGCGGGTCGTCACCGGGTAGCGCGCGGCGATGCCGTTGCCGCGCATGCCGTTGTCCGGCTGCAAATCCCCGTGCCCGAGCCAGCGCCCGAGGCGCGCCGCCAGCGCGGCCGACAGCTCCTGCGCGCAGACGAGGTCGATCCCGCGCTCCCGGACCAGCCGCTCCAGCGCCGCGCCGTCGGCGCGGCCGAGATAGAGGTTACAGGACAGGAGTCGCGGCATCGGGCGTAATGTAGCAGGGCGCAGGCCGGGCTGCGCAGGCGGCGCCACTGCCGCCGCCGCCTGCGTGCTGGTAACCTCGGCGCACGCATTCCGGCGACTACCTGGAGATCATCATGAAAGCCTGGGCCCGCTGCCTGTCCCTCGCCGCCGTCCTGCTGGCCGCCGGCGGCTGCGCCGTCAACCCGGTCACCGGCGAGCGCGAGATCCAGCTGGTCGGCGAGGCCAGCGAGATCGGCATGGGCGAGCAGAACTACACGCCGATGCAGCAGTCGCAGGGCGGCGAGTACGACGTCGACCCGGCCCTGACGGCCTACGTGCAGACCGTCGGCCAGCGCCTCGCCGAGGTCAGCGACCGGCCGCTGCCCTACGAGTTCGTCGTGCTGAACAACTCGGTGCCGAACGCCTGGGCGCTGCCGGGCGGCAAGATCGCGATCAACCGCGGCCTGCTGACCGAACTCGAGTCGGAAGCGGAACTGGCGGCCGTGCTCGGCCACGAGGTCGTGCACGCGGCCGCGCGCCACTCGGCGCGGCGCATGGAGCCGGGCATGCTGCTGCAGGGGCTCGTGCTCGCGACCGCGGTCGCGGCGAGCGACAGCGACTACGGCAGCCTTGCCGTCGGCGGCGCAAACCTGACGGCGCAGCTGATCAGCCAGAAGTACAGCCGCTCGGCCGAGCTCGAGGCCGACTACTACGGCATGCAGTACATGTCGCGCGCCGGTTACAACCCGGAGGGCGCCGTGTCGCTGCAGCGCACTTTCCTGAGGCTGTCCGAGGGGCGGCGCAGCGACTGGCTGTCCGGCCTGTTCGCGAGCCACCCGCCGTCGGCCGAGCGCGTCGAGGCGAACCTGAAGACGGCAGCGGAACTGCCGGCCGGCGGCGAATTCGGCGCGGAGCGCTACCGCGACGCGCTGGCGAAGACGATGGCGGCGAAGCCGGCCTACGAGGCCTACGACGAGGGCCGCAAGGCGCTCGCGGAGAAGCGCACGGAAGAGGCGGCGCAGAAGGCCGAGCAGGCGATCGCGCTGTTCCCGGACGAGGCGCATTTCTACGCGCTGCGCGGCGACACGCGGCTGGTCGAGAAGGACTACGAGCGCGCCATCACGAACTACGACATCGCGATCCGCCGCCGCGACGACTTCTTCTATTACTACCTGCAGCGCGGCCGCGCGCGCCAGCAGACCGGCGACCTGGCCGCGGCCGAGAGCGACCTCGAGCGCAGCCAGGCGCTGCTGCCGACCGCGCCCGGCTACATGGGGCTCGCCGCGATCGCCGAGCGCCGCGGCAACCGCGCGAAGGCCATCGAGAACTACCGGGCCGTCGCGCAGGCGGGCGGCGAGGTCGGCGCGGAGGCGCAGACGAAGCTCGCCCGCCTCGACCTGCCGGCGAACCCCGGCAACTACATCCAGAAACGCTGCGACGCGGGCTCGAACGGCAACCTCGTGGTCTCGGTGCGCAACGCGAGCGGCGTGCGCGTGCGCGACGTCGTGGTCGGGATCAGCGCGGGCGGTCGCCGCATCGACCGCGGCATCGGCGGCACGCTCGACCCGGGCGAGGTCGCGAGCATCGACACGGGCCTCGCCGGTTACAACCCGCACGCCGGCTGCCCGGTCGACGTGGTCGCGGCGCGCGCCGTGGACTGAGCGCGCGCCGCGCCGGCCGTCAGTCGGTCGCCTGCGCGCGTTCGCGCTCGGCGAGCAGCGCCTCCATCTCGTCCATGATCGCGTTCATCTTGGCGACCGCCGCGCGGTAGGGCGCGGGCGTCGCGAGGTCGACGCCGGCCGCCTTCAGAATCTCGTAGGGGTAGTCGGAGCCGCCGGCACGCAGCAGGTTCTTGTAGTTCTCTACGCCGGATTCGCCGTCTTCCCTGATCTTCGCGTACAGCGCGGTGCCCGCGGTCTGCGAGGTCGCGTACTGGAACACGTACATGTTGTAGTAGAAATGCGGCACGAACATCCATTCGTTCGTGTACAGGTCGTCGATCAGCACGACGCCCTCGTCGTGGCCGTGGTAGCGCTTCAGGATCTCGCCGTACATTGCCGAGATGCGCTCGCCGGTCAGCGCCTCGCCGCGCTCGGCGGCCTCGTACAACGCCAGTTCGAATTCCGCGAACATCGTCTGCCGGAAGAACGTGCCGCGCATGCTCTCGAGGCCGAAGCCCAGGTAGTAGAGCTTCTCGTCGAGGCTGTCGGCGTTACGGGTCATGTAGTCCTGCAGGATCAGCTCGAGCGAGGTCGACGGGATCTCTGCGAGGAAGGTCGCGTAGAAGGCGGTCTGGAACGGCTGCGCCTGCTTCGCATACAGCGTGTGCATCGCGTGGCCCCACTCGTGCGCGAAGGTCGACAGCGACTCGTAGTCGTCGTTGTGGTTCAGCAGCAGGTACGGGTGCACATCCCAGGCGATGCCGTTCATGTAGGCGCCGGAGCGCTTGCCGGGCTGCGGGTAGACGTGCATCCAGCGGCCGTCCATGGCCTCGCGCTGCATCTCGACCCAGTCGTCGCCGAGGACGGACATCGCCTCCAGCGTGATGCGCTTGCTGGTCTCGATGTCGAAGGTCTTGTCCAGCGAGACCAGTGGCGGGTAGATGTCGTAGTAGTGCATCTGCTCGATGCCGAGCAGCCGCGCACGCAGCCGGAAGTAGCGGTGCAGCGTCGGCAGCGCGCTGTTCACTTCCTCGACCAGCGTTCGGTACACGCTCTCCGGCAGGTTGTCCTGGTGCAGTTCCCGGTGCAGCACGCTGTCATAGTGACGCGCCCGGGCCAGCGCGGCCTGCGTCTGCAGGTGCGAGTTCAGCACCGCGCCGACCGAGTTGCGGTACTCGCCCCATTTCTGCCAGAACGCATCGAAGACCCGCTTGCGGTCGTCGCGGTCGGCGCTCTGCCGCCAGCGGCTGTAGCCCTGCGAGTCGACCCGTACCTCGCGGCCGTCGGCAAGCGCCACGGTCGGCCACGGGATGTCGGAGTTCGCGATCAGGCTGTAGATGTCGTTCGGCGCGCCGATCGACTGCGACAGGTAGGCGAGCGTCTGCTCGGCCTCCTCGCCGAGCGTGTGCGGCGCGTTGCGCAGGCTGTCCTCGAGCTGGAAGCGGTAGGGTTCGAGCCGCGGGTCCTCGTCCAGCCAGGCATTGATGACCTCGCTGCCGACGGCGAGGAGCTCCGGCTGCACCCAGGCGGTCGCCTGGCGAAAGCGCGCGAACATGATGTCGCCGAGCTGGTTGCGTGCCTGGGCCTCGGTGTCGCGCAGGTCCTCGTCGGACTCGAGGCTCGAATAGGCATAGACGCGGTAGGCGTCGCGGGTCGTGTCGGAGATCAGCTGCAGCGTCTCGTACAGCGCGTCCGCGCTGTCGCCGAGCGTGCCGCGCCGCTCGTCGATCCGGCCGAGGTCCTCGAGCACCTGCTCGCGGGCCCGGTCCCAGGCCTGCGGCGTCGGGAACAGTTCGGCCAGGTCCCAGGTGTGGCTCGGGTCGGGCGATTGGACGCCGTCGGCGGCCGGCAGGGGCTGCGCAAAGGCAGTAATGATTAGCGCGACGAAGGCGACGAAGGCCGGGTTGCGTTGCATGGAGGTAACACCTGTTCGCGGAAAGTTCTTTAGACAGCAAATGCGGCATCGGTTCGACGCACGCGCGGGGAAACTACCGATGCCGGCGCTGTTCGGGGTCGTGCTAGACTGACGCGCGTCCCGGGGGAGGCGCCCGCAACAAGAATGAAGAAGTTCATCATCGAACTGCGACGCCGCGAGGTGTTCCGCACCGCCGGCCTGTACGTCGGCATCTCGTGGATCGTCATCGAGGTCGCGAGCGTACTGCTGCCGACCTTCGACGCACCGCCCGAGGCGCTGCGCTGGCTGATCATCGTTGCGTTCGTCGGTTTCCCGATCGCCGTAATCCTGTCGTGGATCTTCGATGTGACCGAGCACGGCGTCGTCGTGCAGCCGGATGCGACCGACACGGTGGTACTGCCGATCGGGGGGCGCAAGATGGACTTCGTCGTCATCGGCGTCCTGTCCGTCGCGCTGATCATCTCCGTCTACCTGAATTTCACCCGCACGCCGGGGCCCGTCGCTGAACCCGAACCGCTGACCGTGCTGATCGCCGACGTCCACAACCGGACCGGCAACAACCTGTTCGACGGCGCGCTGGAGCAGGCGCTGTCTATCGGCATCGAGGGCGCATCCTTCGTCAATGCGTCGCGGCGCGACCAGGCGCAGGACACGGCGAAAGAGCTAGGACTCGGCGACAAGCTCGACGAGGAGACCGCGCGGCTCGTTGCCGTCCGCGAGGACATGGACCTCGTGCTCGCGGGCAGCATTGCTGCCGACGGCCCGCGCTTCGAGCTGGAGCTGCGCGCGCTGGACCCGGCGAGCGGCGAGGCGCGCGTGGCAGCGGATGCCAGCTCCCGCGATGCGGCCGGCGTGTTGGTCGCGGTGGGCGAGGCCGTCGGCGAGATTCGCCGCAAGCTCGGCGACGATGCCGAAGACCTGGCCGCTTTGCGCCGTGGCGAGGCGCTGACGACCCGCTCGCTCGAAGCGATGAAAGAGTATGCCGAGGGACAGCGGCTCGCCCGCGACGGCCGCGACGAGGATGCCGTCGAGCACTACCGGCGGGCCGTCGAGCTCGACCCGCAGTTCGCGCGCGCCTGGTCCGGCTGGGGCCTGTCGGCCTTCAAGCTGGGCCAGGGCAGCGAGGCGAACGAACTCTGGGCGAAAGCACTGTCGCTCGCCGACCGCATGACCGAGCGCGAGCGCTACCGGACCTTCGGCCTGTACTACACCGCGGTCTCGCTGAACTACGACAAGGCTATCGAGAACTACCGGCAGCTCGTCGAGGAATTCCCGGCCGACGGCGCCGGCAACAACAATCTCGCGATCCTGTACACGTTCACGGCCCAGTACGACGCGGCGCTCGCCCAGAGCCGCCAGCTGCTCAAGATCTACCCGAAGCGCACGCTGTACCGGGCAAACCACGCGCAATACGCGCTGTACGCCGGCGAGACGGAACTCGCCGCCGAGTACGCGCGCGGCGTCGTCGAGGAAGATCCGGAGTTTTTCAAGTCATGGATGATTCTCGCGCTGGTCGCGCTGCACGACGGGGACCCGGCGCAGGCTGCCGATTACTACGGGTCGATGGCGGCCACCGGCGACCGCGGCGCCTCGCTGGCGGCCACAGGCCTTGCCGACATCGCGCTCTACGAAAATCGCCTGGCGGAGGCGGTGGCGATGCTCGAGGAGGGCATCGAAGCCGACCGCGCCGCGGCCGACGAACGCGGCGTCTCGACGAAGACCGTAGCGCTGGCGCAGGCGCTGGCAGCGCAGGAAAACGCCGCCGAGGGATTGCGCCTGCTGCAAGCGCTGCCGCCGTCTCGCCAGGACGGTCAGCTGGTGCCGACCGCGGAAATGCTCGTGGCAGAGCAGCTGTTCGCCGAGGCCGCGGAGATCGCCAACCAGTATCGCGGTCAGCTTCGGCCGACGGCGGTGGCCTATGCCCACCTCATCGACGGGCTGATCGCGCACCACTCCGGGGACCACGTCGCCGCGATCGCGGCTTATCGCCGGGCGCTCGAGGCGGCCGACCTTTGGCTCGTGCGCTTCCACCTGGGCCGCAGTTACATGGCCGCGGACTACCCGGCGGAGGCGAGCGCCGAGTTCGCCGCCCTGTTGCGACGCCGCGGCGAGGCCGGCGGCCTGTTCTTCGACGACGTGCCGACCTGGCGCTACGTCGGGCGGCTGGAGTCGTGGAAGGCCGCCGCGGACCGCGAACTGCGCGGTCTCGCGACGACCGGGGATGCCGACTAGCGGGCTGCCGGCAAGTCTCCGTTAGCGCAGCGTGACGCAGGTCGTCGCGTCGGGTCCGCCCGGCGGTTCGATCTCCAGTTCGTAGGACCCCGGTTGCGACGGCGTCTGCCAGCTGTACTGCCAGGTGCTGTTCGACGCCGAGTAGCGGAAGTCGCTGTTGCCGGCGTCGTTCGCCGCCATGCCGTCGCCTGCGCCGGTATTCACGCCGGTGCAGTTGTTGCCGCTGAACGGCCCGCGCCAGGTGACCATGACGGCCAGTGCACTGCTGTCGACCAGCGCACCGTTGTTGCGGTAGCGGAAGTCGAGCGGCACCACGCTGCCGGCCTTGATGTTGCCCTTGACCCTGTCGAGTTCCACGGTCCAGGCGAACACCACGTCCACGGTGAACTGCGCGCTGGCCGAGTTGCCGGCGGCATCCGTCGCGCTGCAGTCCACCGTTGCGGTGCCGCGCGGCAGGTCGACGGGATTGGCTGCCGCGGCGCCATCGACCGTGCAATCGGGCACCAGCACGCCGTCCACGTTGTCGCTGACGCTGACGTTGGCCAGGTAATCGACCGACGCCGTGTCGCCGGTGGTCGTCACGACCAGTGGATCCTCGATCACCGTGATGACCGGCGGCGTCGCGTCCGTGACGATGACGGTGCGCTCGACCGTGCTCGAGTTGCCGAAGGAATCCGTCGACGTGTAGCTGACCGTGTAGGTCCCGGGCGTGTTCGTATCGACGCCGCTCGCGTCGATGACGATCTCGGCGCTCAGGTCGCCGTCGACGTTGTCGCTAGCGGTTGCGCCGAGCTCGACGTAGGGCGAGCCTTCGGCAATCGACTGCGGATTATCGCCGGTCAGCGTAATGACCGGTGCAGTCACGTCACTGACGGTGACGACGAATTCGCCGCTGGCCTCGTTGCCCGAGCTGTCGCTGGCGCTGCAGGTCACGGTCGTGTCGCCCGCCGGGAAATCGTGGACGAAGGTGAACGCCGGCAGCGTATCGTCCAGCGTGCCCGGGGTGCAGTCGACGACGATGTCGGTATCGACGTTGTCGGTTGCCGTCACCGGGCCCCAGCTGACCTGGAAGGTGCTGGCCGTGGCGGCGAGCACGAAGGGCTCGGCCGGGACGAACACCGGCGGATCGATGCCCGCCAGCACCGGCGGGGTCGTGTCCGGGTTGTCGATCTCGCAGGACTCGATGATGCTGCCGTCGCCGGTCTCTGCCTCGATGTCGCAGTCGACCGTGCCGCCGCCCTGCGAGTACATCGCGACGCCGAGGTTGGCATTGATGAAGTCTTCGTCCAGGTCGCCGTCGTGGAAGAAGCGCAGCGTCACCACGGCGCGCCGGTCCGGCTCCAGCAGGAAGCTCGGCGCGTACGGATCCAGCACCGGGTCGGGGTCCGCCGACGAGGACGTCGCGCTGCCGGCCGGCAACAGCGAGTTGTACAGAACCTGGTTGCTGACGTGGACCTTCGGCGCGCAGAAGTTGTCCGCGGTCGAGTTCAGCGTAACGGTGCTTGTCTCGTAGGGACTGGTGACGAAGATCTGCACGGCCTTGTCGGCGACCGCCTGACGCAGCGCCTCGGTGAAGATCGGCTTCACATCGATGCCGGTCGTCGTATTGGTCTCGGTCTTCAGCTGCCAGCTGACCTCGGTGTACTCGGCCGTGTTCTCCAGGTCGAGGTTCTCGAGGTCGAGGTTTTCGAGGTCCAGGCTCTCGACGTCCGAGGCGAAGATCGTGAAGTTCTCCAGGTCGAGGTTCTCGAGGTCGAGGTTCTCGAGATCCAGGCTCTCGAGATCCCAGTTCTCGAGGTCGAGGTACAGCAGCCGGTTCTCGAGGTCGAGGTTCTCTAGGTCGAGGATTTCCACGTTCTGCTGCTGGTAGAGCAGGTTCTCCAGGTCCAGGTTCTCGAGATCGAGGCTCTGCAGGTCGGAGTAGTAGATGACGCGGTTCTCGAGGTCGAGGTTCTCGAGATCGAGATGCGCGATATCGACCAGCTCGGTCGTGTTCTCGAGGTCGAGGTTCTCGAGGTCCAGGTTCTGCGTCGAGACGATACGGTCGCGGTCGAGCAGGATGTCGAAGACCTCGGCGTCGCCCGCCGGGACCGGGTTGCCGGCATCGTCGGTGAACACGTTCTCGAAAGGCGTTGCGCTGTCGAAGCGCAATGCCGCGCTGGCGACGAGGCCCGGGTTCGCGTCGTCCGCGAGCGTGACGACGATATCGTCGGTCGGGTCGGTGTCGGCATTGACGAAGGTGAAGATCGTGCGCACGGCGCTGGAGCGGCCCGGCAATACCACCGGGATACTGTTGACGCCCGTGTCGTCGGGCTGGAAGCTCGCGCGCGCGGGCGTCTCCAGCGGCACCGACAATGTCGCGGTGCGGGTCGCCGGTGAGGCGTTGTGCAGCAGCAGTACGTAGGTGCGCACGCTGCCGTCCGCGGACTTGGCCGCCGACAGCACCGTGACCGACAGTTCCGGCCGCATCGCCGCGACGAAGATGTTCTGGTTGCGGGTCAACGCGTTCGGCGTCGCCGGCGTGCAGACGCCGATCGAGTCCTCGCCGTCCTCGCCCTGCAGCGGGGCCATGATGCCAGGTACCTCGGGTGCGCCGTAGGTGCTGGGGCAGCCGGGCGGCGAGATCCACATGCCGAGCAGCTCGTCCCAGACGTCGCAGCCTGTGTAGTAGATTGGGCCACGCGCGTTGCGGTTGCTGGTCCAGGCCACGCTCACGATCGGCTCGGCAAGGACCTCGTTCGGCACGGTGTTGTTCGGTACCCAGTCGTCGCCCTCCAGCCGGTACTCGGGTCCGAACACGGAGTTGTAGTCGCCGATGAACGGCGCGGTGCCCTTGCGGAACATGCGCGCGTTCGGGTGTTCGAACTCGAGCTGCCGAACCTCGCCGGTCAGCGGGTTCAGGCCCATCGGGAAGCGCGATATGCGCACCGAGGGCTGCGGAGTGCCACCGCTCGACGCGACGTAATCGTCCGCGTCGACGAGGTATTCGCGCGGCACGCCGTCCACGAGCTGCGCGCCGTACATGTCGATCGTGCGGCGGAACGGGTAGTTGCCGGTGGTCGGCGGCAGCTCAGCCGGCGGCGGGACCTGCTCGTAGGCGCTGGCCGGGATCAGCGTGCCTGACGTACCGGTCACGTTCAGCACGTAGTCCTCGATGAACGCGCCCGGTACCGGCGTCTGCCGCAGGTTGAGCTTGTCGCGGCGGCTGTCGTACCAGGCCAGCGTCGTGATGCCGTGCAGCGTGGTCGTGGCCGGCATGAACTGGTGGCCGCGGCGGCGCACGCCCGGCGCGCTCTCCTGCGGGTCGACCGCTACCGGGTCGCTCCACTGCAGATTGTTGCTGCCCGAAGAGCGCACCATCATGATCCGCGAGTAGCCGAAGGCCATCGGGATCTGCCCGTCCTGCGGGGCGACGAAGTCGTCCTCGAGCGCGACCGTAACCTGCCGCGCCGTGCCGTCTTCCTCGAAGCAGGTCTGGCCGCCGGGGCCGCGATCGGCGTAGAACACGTAGAAATCGTTGCCGTCGCTCGTTACGACTGGCAGTGCGTTCGTACGGAAGCGCGATACGCCGGTCGTCTGGTCGAACGCGCAGAATTCCGCGACGACCTCCGGCTTGCTCCACTTGTTGTTCGCCTTGTAGGACATCATGATCGCGCTGGTCTCGTTGTTGTCCGAGAAGCGCCGCCAGACGACGAGTACCTGCTGGCCGAAGTTGCGCGTTGCGATGCTCGCGCCCTGGTTGATCTCTGCGCTCTCCGACAGCTTGGTCTCGACCGGCCAGGTCAGGCCCCAGTCGTCGGAGGCGCGGTACATGATCTTGGTGCCGTCGTTGTTGTCGTTGCCGACGAACTTCGTGTACACGAGGTGCGTGCGGCCCGCCGGGACATGCAGGTCGTAGGCGGGCACGACGTTGTTGGCGTTGCGCGGGTCGACGAACTCCGGGATCGGGACGACGACGTCGGGCTGTCCGTCTGCCGGATCGGCGAGCGAAGTGGTGAAGCCCGGCTTGTCGAGGAACTGCCCGGACGTGCCGGTATCGATCGTGACGACGTCAAGCGGCTCCCACGGCGGACCGCTCTCGCGGTTGTGTTCGTACCAGCGCGAGACGTAGACGCCGCCCGGCTGCTCGTCGTTGCGCCAGCCGGCAATGAAGTTGTACAGCAGCAGGTAGGGCACCGCGGACACGTTCGCGTCCGCACCGAACTGCTGGCCGAGCGTCGGGTTGTCGGCCAGGTGCCCGAAGTGCAGGCCGCTGATCCAGGATTGCCCGTAGTCGCGCGAAATGCTGACGCCGGGAAACGCGTCGCCTATGCTCTCGAAATCGACGGCGCGGTAGTCGTTATAGCCGCAGAACAGCCACTGCGGGTGTGTCGAGGAGCTCGCACACTCCGGTTCGTTCTGCTGCTTGCGCGCATTGCCGGCGAACAGCCAGTTGACCGGCGTCGGGCCGATCGCGTTGACGTTCTGCTGCGGCACGGCGCCGGCATGGGCGACGGTGCTCGCGAACAGGGCAATGATGGGCAGCAAGCCGGCGCGACTGCGCCGCACGTCACCGCGCGATGTGGTGTTCGAGTCCAAGTTCCGCTCCCGACTTGTTATTGGTTATCGACGGGTACGGCGAGTGTTCGTCCGCTGATGCTCGCTCTCCGCAGCCAGTATAGGCTAATCGGGAAATTTGCCGCAGATTGCTTTGTAACAGCGCCGCGTACTGCAATATGTCAATTCAACGCGGGAACTGTTGCGCAAGAACAATGATCAAACGCATGGTATTTCCGGACCACGCTGCATAATTGATGACGCGATTCCGACTCCTCGTCGTAGCTTTGCTGCTGGTCGGCACCGGCTTCGCGCTGGCCCGGCTGCTGCCGGGCGAGCAGCCGGCGTCGCCTGCGCCCGCGGAACCCGCGCCAGGCTTCGACGCCTCGCTGCCGCTCGCCGAGCGCGTGCGCGAGCTCGAACGGGCCGTGGCCGAGGAGCGCCGGGCGCGCCAGCTGCTGGAAGACGAGCTCCTGTACCTGTCCGACCTGCTCGAGGACCGCGACGACGAATACGGCAACCGCGACGTTGCCGGGCCCGTTGCGGAGGTACCGGACGTCGACGTCGCTCCGCGTCGGCGCTTCGGCGATAACCGCGAGGGCCGGCTCGACGCACTCGTGCGGGCCGGGCTGAGCGCCGAGCGCGCGGAGTGGATCATGCAGCGGGAGTCGCGCTACCAGCTCGCGATGCTGGAAGCGCGCCACGATGCATCGCGCGAGGGCGACTGGGAGGACTACCAGGCCTTCGCGCGCGCCGAACGCGAGGCCTTCCGCGCTGACCTCGGCGACGACTACGAACGCTACCTCGAGGGCAGCGGGCGACCGACCGCGGTCGTCGTGTCCGGCATCATGGATACTTCGCCCGCGCAGCGCGCCGGCCTGCAGCCGGGCGACCGCATCCTGCAGTACGGTGCGAAACGCATCTACAGCATGTCGGACCTGAACCAGGCGACGCTCGACGGCGCGCCCGGCGAGACCGTGCTGCTGCAGATCGAGCGCGACGGCATGCCGATGCAGATCGCGATCCCGCGCGGCCCGGTCGGCATCATGGCCGGCGGCCGGCGCCGCGAGTAGGGCGCCGCGGGCTGGCCTTGCCGGGTTCGCCCATGCAGAATGACGCCGGTCAGCAGAGCCACACGGCCCGGCCTTGAGCATACTGCGTTACAGCATCCCGAACGGTTTCACGGCGGCGAGCCTGCTGCTCGGCCTCGGTTCGATCGTCACGAGCCAGCTCGGCCACCTCGAGCTCGCCGGCTGGATGATCGTCTGGTGCGGCCTGCTCGACGTGCTCGACGGGCTGGCCGCGCGCCTGCTCAAGGCCACCTCGACCTTCGGCGCGGAATTCGACTCGATGGCCGACCTGATCGCCTTCGGCGTCGCGCCGGGCATGCTGGTCTTCCACGCCGGCCTCGACGTCGGCGGCGTCGCGTTCGGTACCGGCGCGTTCTGGGTCCTGCTGCTGTCCGTCGGCGTGTTCGTGCTGGCCGGTGCCATGCGCCTCGCGCGCTTCAACCTGTCCTCGCAGAAGCCCGGCGACGGCTGGTTCGCCGGTATCCCGATCACGGCCTGCGGCGGCGGGCTGATCTCGACCACGGTCATCCTGCTGGTGCGCTACGAGGACTTCGCCGCGGCGCTGCCGCTGCACGCCTACCTGCCAATGCTGATGTTCGTGCTCGCGCTCGGCATGGTCTCGACGATCCGCTTCCCGAAACTCAGGCGGCGCGACAGCAAGGCGATGAACGCGTTCCAGGGCTTCAACTTCGTCGCGACCTACTACTGCGGCATCACCCGCAGCTTTCCCGAGTTCCTGTTCGGCATGGCGGTGTTCCTGCTGATCAGCGGCATCATCGCCGGTCGCATCAGCCGCCACCACGCGGAAGCGACCTGAGCGGCGCGCGCCCGCGCGCCGTGCCGGCATGCCGCCCGCGCCCGCCGATTCGCTGAAGAGCAGGCGCGAGCGCCTGCTCGGGCCGGCCTACCGGCTGTTCTACGAGGAACCGCTGCACCTCGTGAAGGGCGAGGGCGCTTGGCTCACGGCCGCCGACGGCCGACGCTACCTGGACCTGTACAACAACGTGCCGCATGTCGGGCACTGCCGGCCCGAGGTCGTCGAGGCGATCTGCCGGCAGGCCGCAACGCTCAATACGCACACCCGCTACCTGCACGAGACCGTGCTCGACTACGCCGAGCGCCTGCTCGCAAGATTCCCGAGCGAACTCGACACGGTCATGTTCAGCTGCACAGGCACCGAGGCCAACGAACTCGCGCTGCGCGTTGCGCGCGAGGCGACGGGTCGGCAGGGCATCGTCGTGACCGAGTTCGCCTACCACGGCAATTCGCAGCTCATCGCCGATATCTCGACCGAGGACACGCCGCCCGCGCGGCGCCCGCCGTACGTCGCGACGGTGCCGTTCCCGGACACCTACCGCGGCGAGCACCGCGGCGCCGATGCCGGGGAACGCTACGCGGCGCAGGTCGACGTCGCGGTTGCCGAGCTGCGACGTCGCGGCTTCGAACCGGCGGCGTTCGTCGTCGACACGATCTCGTCGTCGTCGGCCGTGGTCGAATCGCCGCCCGGTTTCCTGGCCGGCGCCGCCGCACGCATCCGCGCGGCCGGCGGCCTGTTCGTGGCGGACGAGGTGCAGCCCGGCTTCGGCCGGACGGGACGGCATTTCTGGGGCTTCGAGGCGGACGGGCTCGTGCCGGACATCGTCACGCTCGGCAAGCCGATCGGCAACGGCCACCCGCTGGCGGCGACCGTGCTGCGACGCGACCTTGCGGAGCGCTTCGCCGCTGAGACGGGCTACTTCAACACCTTCGGCGGCAACCCGGTGTCGGCCGCCGCCGGCCTCGCGGTGCTCGACATCGTCGAGCGCGACGGCCTGCAGGCGCACGCGCTGGCCGTCGGCCGCAGCCTGCGCGAAGGGCTCGCCGCGCTCGCAGCGCGTTTCGATCTGATCGGCGACGTGCGCGGCCACGGCCTGTTTCTCGCCGTCGAGCTGGTCGAGGACCGCGCGAGCCGTGCGCCCGCGACCGCGCGTGCGCGCGCCGTCGTCAACGCGCTGTGCCGGCGCGGCGTGCTGACCAACACGATCGGGCCGGACGACAACGTGCTGAAGCTCCGGCCGCCGATGGTATTCTCCGGGGCCGATGCCGACCTGTTCCTCGACGCGTTCGCGGAGGCGCTCGCGGAGCAGGGCTAGACAACGACACCGAATAACGACACGCACTGCGGGGGAAGCATGCGCATCATCCTTGTCCTTGCGCTCGCGCTCGTCGCCGGCTGCAGCCGGCCGGCCGCCGACGGTTTCGCAGACGCGCTCGACGGCTTCGAGCGCCTCGAGGGCTTCATCGACCTGTACCGCGACGACAGCGGCGGGCGGCTGTACCTGGGCCTCGATAGCTTCGATACGCCGCTCCTGTACCAGGCCTCGCTCGCGCGCGGCGTCGGCTCCAACGACCTCGGTCTCGACCGCGGCCAGCTCGGCGCGCGCCACATCGTCCGCTTCGAACGGCACGGGAACCGCGTCCTGCTCGTGGCGGACAACCTCGACTACCGGGCGCTGTCCGACAACCCGGACGAGCAGCACGCGATCGACGCCTCGTTCGCGCACTCGGTGCTGTGGGGCTTCGAGATCGCCGGGCGCGCCGACGGCCGCGTGTTCGTGGATGCCACCGACTTCCTGCTGCGCGACGCGCACGGGCTCGCGCGCACGCTCGAGCAGGCCGGCGAGGGCAGCTATGCGGTGGACGCGAGCCGCTCGGCGATCTACGCGCCGCGCACGAAGGCGTTCCCGGACAACAGCGAGATCGAGGCCGTCGTGACCTACACGGGCAAGCCCGCCGGCGCGATCCTCGGGACCGTCGCCCCCGATCCGGCCAGCATCAGCGTGCACCTGCACCACTCGTTCATCCGCCTGCCCGACGACGGCTACGAGCCGCTGCCCTACGATCCGCGGGCCGGCCTGATCGGGCTCGCCTACGGCACCGACGGCTTCAGCGACTACGCGACGCCGGTCGGCGAGGAGCTGACCGTGCGCTACGCGCGCCGCCACCGCCTGCAGAAGCAGGACCCGTCCGCCGCCGTCAGCGAGGCCGTCGAGCCGATCGTCTACTACCTCGACCGCGGCGCGCCGGAGCCCATCCGGAGCGCGCTGCTCGACGGGGCGCGCTGGTGGAACGAGGCTTTCGAGGCCGCCGGCTACCGCGATGCGTTCCGGGTCGAGATGTTGCCCGAGGACGCCGACCCGATGGACGTGCGCTACAACGTGATCCAGTGGGTGCACCGGTCCACGCGCGGCTGGTCCTACGGCTCGTCGATCCTCGACCCGCGCACCGGCGAGATCCTGAAGGGCCACGTGACGCTCGGCAGCCTGCGGGTCCGGCAGGACTACCTGATCGCGGAAGGCCTGCTGGCGCCCTACGGCGACGGCGAGACCGGGGAACGCGACGCCGCGCTCGACATGGCGCTCGCGCGCATCCGCCAGCTGTCCGCGCACGAGGTCGGGCACACGCTCGGCATCGAGCACAACTTCGCGGCCAGCACGCAGGGTCGCAGCTCGGTCATGGACTACCCTCACCCGCAGATCCGCATTGCCGACGACGGCACGCTGGACCTGACGGATGCCTACGACACGGGCATCGGCGCATGGGACGAGCGCGTGATCCTGTACGGCTACCAGGACTTCCCGGACGACGTCGACGCGGACGCGCAGCGCGCCGAGATCCTGTCCGAAACGCTCGCCACGCTGAAATTCGTCGCCGACAGCGATGCGCGCGCGGTCGGCACGGCGCATCCGGACGGCAACCTGTGGGACAACGGAGGCGACGCGATCGCCGAGCTCAACCACCTGCTGCGCGTGCGCGAGATCGCGCTGTCGCGCTTCGGCGAGGCGAACCTGCGCCCCGGCCGTCCGCTCGCGACCCTGGAGGAAGTCCTCGTGCCGATCTACCTGCTGCACCGCTACCAGTTGC
Organism: uncultured Woeseia sp.; assembly: GCA_937925605.1. Taxonomy (GTDB): domain Bacteria; phylum Pseudomonadota; class Gammaproteobacteria; order Steroidobacterales; family Woeseiaceae; genus Woeseia. The sequence continues at coordinate 30,690 of CALALV010000188.1, read as the reverse complement.
AGGCGGTCGGCAAGCTGATCGGCGGCGACGATTTCCGCTACGCGCTGCGCGGCGACGGCCAGCGGCCGGGCGTGCCGGTGCCGCCCGAGCGCCAGCGCGCCGCGGCCGCTGCGCTCTACGCCACGCTGTCGCCGCGCGTGCTGGCGCTCGATCCCGAACTGCTCGCCGGCATCCCGCCGCGGCCGCCGGGTTACACGCGCTCGCGCGAGACCTTCCCGCGCCATACCGGCCCGAGCTTCGACCCGCTGGGCCCGCCGGCCAGCGCCGCGGCGCTGACGCTCGAGGTATTGCTGGACCCGGCGCGCGCGGCGCGACTCAGCGCGAACCACGCGCTGGACGCGGCGCAGCCCGGCTTCCAGGAACTGCTGAACGGCCTGCTCGGCGCGACCTGGTACGCGCCGCAGGGCAGCGGCCAGGCGGCGGCCATTCGGCGCACGGTCGATCTGCTGGTGCTCGACGAGCTCGCGCGCCAGCTCGTCGACGCGCAGGCGGCGCCGCGGGTCCGCGCGGCGGCGCGGGGCGCGCTCGCGGCGCTCGACGACTGGATCGCCCAGCGGGCCGCGGTCGAGAGCGACCCGGCCTGGCGGGCGCACTACGGCTATGCGCGCCACCGCATCGGCTTGCTGGAGGACGAGCCGCAGCTGTTCCGCGAACTGCCGCGCGTCGCGGTCCCGCCCGGCTCGCCGATCGGCGGTCACTGAGAGCGGCCGCGTGGACGCCGTCACCGGGGTACTGCTTGGCTACCTGGTCGTGCTCGCCGGGCTCGCGATCTGGAGCCGGCGCGAGACGAAAACGCTGTCCGGGTTCTTTCTCGCCGGCAAGAAGCTGCCGTTCTGGGTCGTCGCGTTCAGCATGAACGCAACCGGCGAGTCGGGCTGGCTGCTGCTCGGCCTGACCGGCATGGGCTACGCGGTCGGCGCGCAGGCCTACTGGGTCGTCGTCGGCGAGATCATCGGCGTCTGGCTGGCCTGGACCCTGGTGTCGCGGCGCATGAAGCGCATCGGCGACGTGACCGACGCGATCACGGTGCCGGACGTGCTCGCGGCGCGCTTCGGCGACCCGCGGCACCTGCTGCGCTGGATCGCGGTGATCATCATCGTGACGATGGTCGCGGCCTATGTCACCGCGCAGATGACCGCGACCGGCAAGGCCTTCGCGAACTTCATCGACATCGACTACGAGACCGCGGTGATCCTGGGCGCCGCGATCATCATCACCTACACGTTCGTCGGCGGCTTCAAGGCGGTCGCGTACACCGACGCGGTGCAGGGCGCGCTGATGCTGCTCGGCCTGATCGTCGTGCCGACCGTCGCGATCGGCGCGGCCGGCGGCTGGGGCCAGGTCAGCGCGACGCTGGCCGCCGACGACCCGGCCCTGCTCGACTTCTGGGGTTTCACCGGCGACGGGCTGCCGGGCTGGATCGCGCTCGTCAGTTTCCTCGCGATCGGCCTGCCGTTTCTCGGCGCGCCGCAGCTCATGTCGCGTTTCCTCGCCGTGCGCGACGAGTCCGAACTCGGGCGCGCGCGCACGATGTCGGTCATCGTCATCCTGCTGTTCGATGTCGGCGCCGTGACGGCCGGCATGGCCGGGCGCGCGCTGTACCCGGAGCTCGCCGACCAGGAAGCGATCTTCCCGGTGCTGGCACGCGAGCTGTTCCCGGCGGTGATCACGGGCCTGCTGCTCGTGATCGTGCTGTCGGCCATCATGTCGACGGTGGACTCGTTGCTGCTGCTCGCATCGTCGGCGGTCGTGCGCGACACGATGCAGCGGATTCTCGGCAGCCGGCAGGCCGACCACGGGCTCGCGCGCTACGGCAAGATCGTCACGGTCGTGATCGGCGTGATCGCGGTCGTGTTCGCGCTCGAGGAGCCGAAGCTGATCTTCTGGTTCATACTCTTCGCCTGGTCCGGCCTCGGCGCCGCGTTCGGGCCGGTGATCCTGTGCATGTTCTATTACCGGCACACGAACGCGCCCGGCGTCGCGGCCGGCATGCTCGGCGGCTTCCTGACCAGCGTCGTCTGGGTGCTGGCCTTCAAGGCAGGCAGCTACGAGCTGTACGAGATGATCCCGGGCATGATCGTCGGGCTCGTCCTGACGGTCGTCGTGTCGCGGCTGACGGGGCGCCGCGCGCCGCCGCCCGCGGCGCCGCTGCCCTGAGTCGCCGGTAGCACGCCTGCTCGCCTGTCGGCGCGGAGTCGCGGGACGGCCGTCCGGGGCTACCATGGGCGGGTTGATGGGGGATTTATGGGCTCGAGCGGTATCACGCGCAGGGACTTCCTGAATGGCGTTGCGCTGGGCACGGCGGGCTCGCTGGCACCGGCCGGCCTGCTGGCGGCCGCTGCGGACAACTACCCGCCGACGCTGACCGGCATGCGCGGCAGCCACGCGGGTTCCTTCGAGGTCGCCCACGCGCTCGCCTGGGCGGGGCATCGCTACGAGCGGCCGGCCGTGCAGACCGACGACGACTACGACCTGGTCGTGGTCGGCGGCGGCATCTCGGGACTGGCCGCGGCGCACTTCTGGCGGCAGCAGGCCGGCCCGGCGGCGCGCGTCCTGGTGCTCGACAACCACGACGACTTCGGCGGCCACGCGAAGCGCAACGAGTTCGAGGTCGACGGCCGCCGGCTGATCGGCTACGGCGGCAGCCAGGCGATCGACACGCCGTCTGCCTACTCGGCGGAGTCGCGTCGGCTGCTGGCGGACGTCGGCATCGACGTGCAGCGCTTCTACGACTGGTACGACCAGGACTGGTACGACGATCGCGGCCTGCAGCGGGGCATCTACTTCGGCCAGCCGGGCCAGCTGGCACCGAACGTGCTGCGCACCTTCGGCTGGGCCGTGCCCGGGGACCTGCAGGCGGCCGTCGCCGCCTACCCGCTGCCGGACGCGGCCAGGCAGAGTCTCGGCGGGCTGCTGCGTTACGACGACGACCCGTTCCCCGCGCTCACTCGCGATCAGAAGCGCGCGCACCTGCGCAGCATAAGCTACAGCGACTACCTGCGCGGCCCGCTCGGCATCGACGAGCGCGTCGTGAGGCTGTTGCGCGATTCGATCACGGGCCTGTGGGGCATCGGCTACGACGCGCTGTCCGCGCTCGAGGCCTGGCGCAACGGCATGCCGGGTTTCGCCGGCCTCGGCCTCGAGGAACCGGCCACCGACATGCACGGCCAGGGCGAGGAGCCCTACATCTTCCATTTCCCGGACGGCAATGCCGGCGTGGCCCGCGCGCTGGTCCGCGACCTGCTGCCGCGGGCACTGCCGGGCAGCACGGCCGAGGAACTGGTGGAGCGCCGCGTGAACTACGACGAACTCGACCGGCGCGGCAGCCCGACCCGCATCCGCCTGCTCGCGACCGCCGTCGACGCGCGGCACGGGGACGACGGCCGGTCCGTGGACGTGACCTACGTGCGCGACGGGCAGGTTCACCGCGTGCGTGCGCGCCACGCGGTCATGGCCTGCTACAGCCACATGCTGCCCTACCTCTGCCCGGAGCTGCCGGAGCGCCAGCGCGAGGCCATCGACTACGCGGAGAAGGTGCCGCTCGTCTACACCAGCATCGCCGTGCGCAACTGGCGGCCGTGGCAGGAGACCGGCTATCACAGCCTGTACCTGCCGTACGGGCGGACGATGAGCTCGATCGGCCTCGACTTCCCGGTCAGCATCGGCAGCTACCGCTTCGCGAGCGGACCGGACGAACCGACCGTGCTGCACGCGAGCTGGGCGCCGGCCGAGCCGGACAGCGGACTGAGCGGCCGCGAGCAGCACCTGGCCGGGCGCCGCAAGCTCTACCAGATGAGCTTCGACGAGTTCGAGTGCGACATCGTCGAAACGCTGACCGGCGCTTTCGGCGCCGCGGGCTTCGACGCCGCGCGCGACATCGCCGCGATCACGGTAAACCGCTGGCCGCACGGCTACGCCTACGAGTACAACGAACTCTACGACCCGGACGGTTTCGGACCCGCGAACGGGCCGCACGTCGCCGGCCGTGCGCAGCTCGGCCGCATCTCGATCGCGAACTCCGACGCGTCCGCCTACGCCTACGTCGACGGCGCGATCGACGCCGCGTACCGCGCCGTGCAAGAGCAGCTGCGCACGCGCTGACATGGACGATTTCGGCGCGCTTGCGGTGATCCCGACGCTGCTCGTGCTGCTGCTCGCGGTGCTGACGCGGCGGCCGATCGAGTCGCTCGTCAGCGGCGCGCTGCTCGGCCTCGTGATGCTGCACGGCACGCAGTTCCTCGGCGGCTTCGCCGACACGACGCTCCGCGTCATGACCGACGAGGACGTCGCCTGGGTCATCCTGGTCTGCGGCTTCATGGGCAGCCTGATCGCGCTGTTCACGCGCACCGGTGCGACCCGGGCGTTCACCGAGCGGATGAGCCGCTACGCGCGCTCGGCGAAAAGCGCGCTGCTGACGACCTGGGGCATCGGCCTGCTGCTGTTCGTCGACGACTACCTGAACTCGCTCGCGCTCGGCGCGTCGATGCGCGAGCTGACCGACCGCTTCCGTATCTCGCGCGAGAAACTCGCCTACGTCGTCGACTCGACGGCCGCGCCTATCAGCGTGCTGATCCCGATCTCGACCTGGGGCGCGTTCTTCGGCGGGCTCCTGGTCGACAACGGGCTGGCAGCCCAGGGCGCGGGCCTCGAGACCTACATCCGCTCGATCCCCTACATGTTCTACGCCTGGGCCGCGGTGCTGCTCGTGCCCGTGGTCATCGCCGGCGCGGTGCCGGACCTCGGCCCGATGCGCGCCGCCGAGGCCCGCGCCGCGGCCGGCGCCACGGTGCCGCCCGAGGCGGAGCACGTCGAGGCCGCCAACCTCGCGATTCAACCGAAGAGCGCGGCGCCGCGATCGCTGTTGCTGTTCGTCGTGCCGATGCTCGCGCTGGTGCTGCTGACGCTGTATTTCGACAAGGACTTCCTGAAGGGCATCTACGCGACGCTCGGCGGCACGCTGGTCGTGATCCTCGGCCTGCGCATCCTCGACATGGAGGATACGTTCAACACGGTCATCGACGGCTTCAAGACGATGATCGAGCCGCTCGGCGTGCTGGTCGCCGCGTTCACGCTGAAGGACGTCAACGACGCGCTCGGCCTCGCCGAGTGGGTCGTGGTCTCGCTCGAGCCCGTGCTGACGCCTGAACTGCTGCCGGTGATGATCTTCCTGACGATGGGCCTCGTGTCCTTCGCGACCGGCTCGAACTGGGGCGTGTTCGTGATCATCCTGCCGATCGTCACCGCGCTCGGGCAGAACCTCGGCGCGGACATGACCCTCGTCATCGGCGCGACGCTGTCCGCGAGCACCTTCGGCAGCCACGCCTGCTTCTATTCCGACGCCACGGTGCTGACCGCGCAGGCGACCGGCACGACCTCGATGCAGCACGCGCTGACCCAGATACCCTACGCGCTGATCGCGGCGGCGATTGCCGCGCTCGCTTACCTCGTAATCGCCTATACCTGATTTCAAGGAGAACCACGATGAACAAGCCAATGCTCCTCGCGCTGCCGGCCGTCTTCGCGCTCGGCCTGGCGATCGGCCTGCAGGCCGCTCACCACGAGACCGTGCACCCGGCGGAGATCACGACGGACGACCAGGCCGGCGCGATCTTCGAGCGCGACGACATGATCGAGACGACGACCGACGGCAACACGACGCTGGACGTCACGACCCTGAAGAGCTCCGACGGCCGCTTCGCCTCCGGCATGTACCGTTCCGGCGAGGTGCGCTTCGAGATCGACGAGCCCTACGGCGTCGACGAATTCATGTACTTCCTCGAGGGCGGCGTGACGCTGACCTCGGCCGACGGCACGGTGACCGAGATCACGGCCGGCGAGGGCGTCACGATCCCGAAGGAGTGGACCGGCACCTGGGACACCGACGGCTACACGAAGATCTGGGTCATTTACTCGGCCGACGGCTCCGGCCTGTAGCAGGCCGGACAAAGGACAGCCTTTCGCCTGGAGAAAAGCATGACCACCACCGACCGCCGCCGTTTCCTGCAAGGCGCCGCCGCATTGCCGGCAGGCTTCGCCCTCGCGTCGGGCGCGAGCCGGGCCGCCACGCCGGCCGGGCGCGCCGACCTCGTCGTGACCGGCGCGACGATCCTGACGATGAGCCCGGCCGAGCCCGTCGCGCAGGCGCTCGCCGTGCGCGGGGACCGCCTGCTCGCCGTCGGCCGCGACGAGGACTGCCTCGCCTACGCGGACCGCGGCACGCGCGTCATCGACGGCCGCGGCCTGACCGTAACGCCCGGCTTCATCGACGCGCACAGCCACCCGCTGCTGGCGCAGGAAGCCATCGGCGTCAACGTCAACCTGCGTTCGATCAGGGACGTGCAGCAGGCGCTGGCCCGCAAGGCGGCGGAGACGCCGCCGGGGCACTGGGTGCGCGGGGTCATGTACGACGACACGAAGTTCGTCGAGGAGCGGCCGCTCGACCGCCGGGACATCGACGCGGCGGTTGCCGACCGCCCGGTCATCGTCCGCCACCGCGGCGGGCACACCGCCGTCGTCAATTCGAAGGCCTTCGAGCTCGCCGGCGTCGGCCCCGACACGCCCGACCCGTTCGGCGGCCGCTACTTCCGGGAAAACGGCGAACTGACCGGCAAGGTGGCCGAGCACGCGATGGACGTGTTCTTCGAGGTGGGCACCTGGCCGGTCATGGACCGCGACACCTGGCGCGTCTCGGCCGCGATCGCGACCCGCGACATGGCGAAGCAGGGCATCACGTCGACGACCGACGCCTACGGCAGCCGCGACGAGTTCCTCGCGTACCGGGATGCGTACGACGCGGGCGAGCTGTCCTGTCGCATCGCCTTCATGCCGGGAGGCAATGCGGAGATGTTTGCGGCGCGGAAGAAGGCATGCATCGCGTGCGGCTTGCGCGACGCGCTGCTGTCCATCGGCGCGGTCAAGTACTCGGCCGACGGCTCTGCGTCCGAGCGCACGATGAGCATGTCGACCCCGTACGCCGGCGATCCCGACAACTACGGCATCCTGACGATGACCCAGGAGCAGATCGACGAGGCCGTCGACGACGCGGTTGCGCACGGCTTCCGGGTCGGCATCCACGCGAACGGCGACGTCGCGATCGACCGCGTGCTGAAGGCCTACGAACGCGTGCTCGCCGATCACGACGGGCCCAACCCCCGCCACCGTATCGAGCACTGCTCGCTGGTCAACGACGAGCTGCTGCGGCGGATCAAGGCGGCCGGCGTCGTGCCGACGCCGTTCTACACCTACATCTACTACCACGGCGAGAAATGGTCGGCCTACGGCGACGAGAAGATGCGCTCGATGTTCGCGCACCGCTCGTTCCTCGACCACGGCATCCCGGTCGCGCCGGCCTCGGATTTCACGCCGGGCCCGTACGAGCCGATGATGGCGATCCAGTCGATGGTGACACGCACCGACAGTCGCGGCCGGATTTGGGGACCGAACCAGCGGGTCACGGTCGACGAGGCGCTCAGGATCTGCACCGTGCACGGCGCCTACGCGTCCTTCGAGGCGGACGTCAAGGGCAGTCTCGAGCCCGGCAAGCTCGCCGACTTCGCGATGCTCGGCGCCGACCCGCGCCGCGTCGACCCGCTCGCGCTGATCGACGTGCCGGTGGTGCGCACGGTCATGGGCGGGCGCGTTACCCACGAGGCCTGAGCCGCGGCCGCGTGCCGGCGGCTGTAACCTTTTGCCGCCCGGTCGCCTATAAGCCCGCAGATCCACGGACAAGCGGTGACCCCATGAACAAGTTCCTGCTCCTGCTGCTCGCCCTGCCGGCGCTGGGCGCGGCCGCCGTCGCCGATGGCGACCTGCCTGCCGGCACGACCTGGTACCTGCACGCCGACCTGGCCGGGATGCGCTCCGCCGATTCCGGCCGCGAGCTCTACCGCTGGCTCGACGGCGAGGTCTTCGTCGAGCTGAACGACGAAATCGGCATCGACATCAATCGCGAGGTCGACCGGGTGACGGCGTTCGCCGCGCCGGACGGCGGCGTCACGATCGTTGTCGAGGGCGAGGTGAGCAAGGCGACCCGCGACAAGCTGATGGCACTGGTCGCGCTCGAGGCCGGCTACGACCTGCGCAGCCACGACGGCCAGGACTATTTCTTCGCAGGCGACCCGGACGACGAGCCGGACGGCCGGGATCCGCTCGGCGACCTCGACGACCATGCGTTCTTCAGTTTCGCGGTCCCGGGCAAGCTGCTCGTGACCTCGCACGAGCGGGAGATGCACCGCCTGATCGAGCGCAGGGGTCGCATCGCCGGCGGCGGCAGCCACAGCGGCGCGCTGCTGGTGCTGAGCGCGGACAGCGCGTTCGTGCAGGCCGGCATGCGCACGGACGCGATCGCGCGCGAAGACGGCGACGGCTGGGACTCGAACATCCTGCGCAACACCGAGGAGGCCGCGCTGCTGGTCGCGGATCGCGGTGGCCTGCTGGCCGTCGAGGCACGACTCAAGTCGCGCGACCCGAAGCTCGCGCAGTCGCTGGCGAGCGTCGTGAGCGGGCTGATCAGCCTGCAGGCCTTCAACAGCGAGCTGGAGCCCGACCTGGTCGCGATGATCAACAATACGCGCGTCAGCGTGGAGGATGCCGTGCTGAACATCAGTACCGTGTTCGACCCGGCGCGGCTCGTCGAGCTGCTCGACGACTGAGGCGCCGCAGGCAGGTGACCGCCGACGAGGACCTCGTGGAGCAGGCGCTGGCCGGCAGCGAGCCGGCCTTCGCCGCGCTCGTGGACCGTTACCAGCAGCGCCTGCTGCGCTTCCTGCTCGTGCGCTGCGGCGTCCGCGCCGATGCCGAGGACGCGCTGCAGGATGCCTTCGTCGATGCGTGGCGTTACCTGCACACCTTCGACCGGCGCTGGCGCTTCAGCACCTGGCTGTACCGCATCGCGCTCCGGCGCGCGGCACGCCAGCGCCCGGCCGCGGAGCCCGAGCCCGCCTGGAGCGCGGCGGTGCAGGATCCGCTGGCCGATTGCATGGCGGCCGACGAACGCGACAACCTGTGGCTGACCGCCCGGCGTTGCCTGAGCGCGGACGCCTGCACGGCGCTGTGGCTGCACTACGTCGAGGAACTCCCGCAGCGCGACGTAGCCAAAACGATGCAGCGCTCGCTGCCCTGGACCAAGGTCACGCTGATGCGCGCCCGCCGCCGACTCGAAGAGCGGCTGGCCGCCGCCGACCCGGAGGGAAACGAACATGAAGCCTACGGATGACCTGGCGCGACGCCTTGCCGAGGATGCCGGCGCGGTCGACGCGCCCGTGGACCCGGCACTGCGCCGGCGCATCGACGCGGCCGTCGCGGCTGCCCCGCGCCGCCGTGCAAGGCCAGAGCGGCGACCCGCACTGCTCGGGTGGGCGGCTGCCGCTGCCGGTCTCGCGGCCGTCGCCGTCGCGATCCTTTGGCAGAACGCGGCCGACGATACGGTCGCGCCCGCAACGGTCGCCGCGACGCCGCTCATCGTGCCGCGCGACCTGAACTTCGAGCAGGTCGCACTGACCGCACCGCTCGAACAGGAACTTGTGCACTTGCGCACCGACCTCGAAAAAGCGCGGCGCTCGATCGAGCGCGACCTGCGCGAGAACCTGTAGGCCCGGCCGCGAAGACGCGCGCAAGAGCCGCGAAAGTTACCTGCGGAATCAGCTGCTTCGCCTGCCCCGGACGGCGTTGCGGAGCGGTGGAAATCGCCCGTTGAATCCCTTATGCTGAAACCCGGAAACGGTCCGTCCGCTCATTTGCGAACGCGGCATTCGGGCTTTCCATGCGAATCGGGGGACAGTTCGGGGGAACCGTCACACGCGACAGTCGAACGCATTCTTTCGCAACGATTCACGGGTTGCCTGACGACCGCAACGGGGGGTACTTCCAGACCGCAAACAAGCAAAACGGCGCGCTGACCAGATAAAGGAGCGGCACCCGCTCGTGCCGCTCGCCGAAAAAAACCCGCGAAGGTCACGAAACAAAGGATGCGATTGTCATGCCTTTAGCAGTAGTGCTGATCCTGTTGGTTGTCGGTTCCCTCGTGTTCCACTTCCTCAGTCCCTGGACCTTTACGCCGCTCGCGTCCAACTGGGGGCAGATCGACTTCACGATCGACGTGACCTTCGTCGTCACCGGGCTGGTGTTCGTTGCGGTCAACCTGTTCATGGCCTGGTGCGTGATCCGCTACCGCGCACGCGCCGGCAACAAGGCCAGCTACGACCCCGAGAACCAGAAGCTCGAATGGATCCTGACCATCGCGACGACGATCGGCGTGGCCGCGATGCTCGCGCCGGGCCTGTGGGTCTGGGCCAAGTTCGTCGACGTGCCCGACGACGCCCACGAGGTCGAGGCCGTCGGCCAGCAGTGGCACTGGTCCTATCGCCTGCCGGGCGCCGACGGCGAATTCGGCACGGTCGGCGTGGACTTCATGTCCGTAGACAACCCGTTCGGCCTCGATCCGGACGATCCCAACGGCCAGGACGACGTGCTGGTCTACGACCCGGAACTGCACCTGCCGATCGGCCAGCCGGTCAGGGTCAACCTGCGGGCGAAGGACGTCCTGCACAACTTCACGGTCGCGCAGTTCCGCGTGAAGATGGACCTGGTGCCCGGCATGGAGTCCTACATGTGGCTCACGCCGACCGAGACCGGCCGCTACGAGGTGCTGTGTGAGGAACTCTGCGGCGTCGGCCACTTCGCCATGCGCGGCGCTGTCATCGTCGACGAGCAGGACGACTACGACGCCTGGCTGGCGAGCCAGCCCACTTTCGCCGACACGCAGGCGGTCGCGGCCGGCAACGCCGTCGCCGGGCAGGCGCAGTACGCGGTCTGCGCAGCCTGCCACGGCCAGCAGGGCGAGGGCGTCAAGGCGCTGAACGGGCCGAAACTGGCCGGGCAGAGCGCCTGGTACCTGAAGAACGAGATCCACGCGTTCAAGAACGGCCTGCGCGGCTCGCACCAGGACGACACCTACGGCCAGCAGATGGTCGCGATGGCCAACGTGCTGGCCACGGACGAGGCACTGAACAACGTCGTCGCGCACATACTCTCGCTGCCGGACACGGCGGCGCCGGTGACGATCAACGGCGACCTGGCCGCCGGCGAGCGCCGCTACCGGGTCTGCGCGTACTGCCACGGCGGCGAGGGCCAGGGCATCTTCACGATGAACGCGCCGCGGCTGGCCGGCATGAGCGACTGGTACATCAAGCGCCAGCTCGAGAATTTCCGCGACGGCGTGCGCGGCGGCCATCCGCAGGACTACTACGGCATGCAGATGGGCTTCATGGCCAAATCGCTGAACACGGACAAGGCGATCAACGACGTCGTCGCCTACATCAATTCGCTGCCGGTGCCTGCCGACGGGCCGTCGGTAGCGGCGAATCACTGACGAGGGAAGCCAGATGGCCTACGTTGCAATAGCGGATCGCGACCACGAGATCGAACACCACGATCCGCAGACGTTCATCACCAAGTACATCTGGAGCCAGGATCACAAGGTCATTGCGATCCAGTACGGGCTGACGGCAATCTTCGTCGGCCTGGTGGCGCTCTGCCTGTCGGTAATGATGCGCCTGCAGCTCGGCTTCCCGGATTCCTTCTCGTTCATCACGCCGGAGAGCTATTACCAGTTCGTGACCATGCACGGCATGATCATGGTCATCTACCTGCTGACCGCCTTGTTCCTGGGCGGCTTCGGCAACTATCTCATTCCGTTGATGTGCGGCTCGCGCGACATGGTGTTCCCGTACATGAACATGCTGTCGTACTGGGTCTACCTGCTGTCCGTCATCATCCTGCTCGCGAGCTTCTTCGTGCCCGGCGGCTCGACCGGCGCCGGCTGGACGCTGTACCCGCCGCAGGCGATCGCGGAGGGCACGCCCGGGGTCGACTGGGGCATCGTGCTGATGCTGGTCTCGCTCGCCGTGTTCATCGTCGCGTTCACGATGGGCGGCCTGAACTACGTCACGACCGTGCTGCAGGCGCGCTGCCGCGGCATGACGCTCATGCGCATGCCGCTGTCGGTCTGGGGCATATTCATGGCGACGATCCTGGGCCTGCTGGCGTTCCCGGCGCTGCTGGTGTCCGCGATCATGATGCTGCTCGACAAGACGCTGATGACCAGCTTCTTCATGCCGCAGATGATCTCGGGCGGCGAGCAGCTCGGCCATACCGGCGGCAGCCCGATCCTGTTCCAGCATTTGTTCTGGTTCTTCGGCCACCCGGAGGTCTACATCGTCGCGCTGCCGGCCTTCGGTATCGTCTCCGACCTGCTGGCGACGCACGCGCGCAAGAACATCTTCGGCTACCGCATGATGGTCTGGGCCATCCTCGCGATCGGCGGCCTGAGCTTCATCGTCTGGGCGCACCACATGTATGTCTCGGGCATGAACCCGTACTTCGGCTTCTTCTTCGCGACGACCACGCTGATCATCGCGGTGCCGACGGCGCTCAAGGTCTACAATTGGGTGCTGACGCTGTGGCAGGGCAATATCCACCTGCGCGTGCCGATGCTGTTCGCGATCGGTTTCATCTTCACATTCATCCATGGCGGGCTGACCGGCATCTTCCTCGGCAACGTCGTCGTCGACCTGCCGCTGTCGGATACCTACTTCGTCGTCGCGCACTTCCACATGGTCATGGGCGTGTCGCCGGTGCTGGTGGTGTTCGGCGCGATCTACCACTGGTGGCCGAAGATCACCGGCCGGATGTACAGCGAGCGGCTCGGCCGCTGGCACTTCTGGCTGACCTTCCTCGGCACCTACTCGATCTACCTGCCGATGCATTACCTCGGCTTCCTCGGCGTACCGCGCCGCTACTTCGCCATGGGCGACACCGAGTTCATGCCGCAGTCCGCGCACGACCTGAACACGGCAATCACGATCTCGGCGATCATCGTCGCGCTGACGCAGATCCTGTTCTTCATCAACGTGATCTGGTCGCTGAAGTACGGCAAGAAGGCCGACCCGAATCCCTGGGGCGCGACGACGCTCGAGTGGCAGACGCCGGACACGCCGCCGAAGCACGGCAACTGGGGCCACGAGCTGCCGGAAGTGCACCGCTGGGCCTACGACTACAGCGTGCCCGGCCAGGACCAGGACTTCGTGCCGCAGACGGTACCGGCCAGCGAGGTGCCGGTCGGGCGGCAGCACGGGGTCAAGCACGAGTAGCCGCGGACGACTAGCCGATGACCATCACGCTGATTTTCCTCGCCGCGATCATGGCCACCGTGATCGGCTGGCTGCTGAAGCAGAGCTTCAACACGCAGCCCTGGGTGTCGAACGCCGCGGACGACGCTACGAGCGGCGCGTCGCTCGATACCAGCGCGAAGACGATCGGCCTGACGACCTTCCTGGCCGTCGCGACCTCGCTGTTCGCGCTGTTCGTCAGCGCCTACACGATCCGCATGACGCAGGCGCCGGACTGGATTCCGCTCACGGAACCCCAGCTGCTGTGGCTGAACAGCGGCCTGCTGGTGCTGTCGAGCGTCGCCTACCACTGGACCCGCAACGCCGCGATCGCGGGCCGCACCGAGCGGCTGAAGCCGGGCCTGCTCGTCGCCGGCGGTCTCGCGCTGCTGTTCCTCGCCGGGCAGATGATCGCCTGGTACGGCCTGACCGCGGCCGGCGAGACCGTCAACGGCAACCCGGCGAACGCCTTTTTCTACCTGCTGACCGGGCTGCACGGCCTGCACCTGCTCGGCGGCGTGTACGTTTGGGCGCGCTCGCTGGTGCGCGTCTTCGGCGGCGCGAGCGCGGCGAGCGTCCGGCTCAGCGTCGAGCTGTGCACCGTGTACTGGCACTACCTGCTGCTCGTCTGGATCGTGTTGTTCGGGTTGCTGTTGTCCACCTGAGTAAAGGGAAGAGACCATGTCGGAAGCTGCGATGAGCGCATCGGGAGAGGTCCTGCCGGAAGGCACGAAGGGCGTCGTCCAGGATTTCGCCTCGGACAAGCAGGCGTTCCACGTCCCCTGGGGCAAGGCGATGATGTGGATCTTCCTGCTCTCGGATACCTTCATCTTCTCCTGCTTCCTCGTCTCCTACATGACCGTGCGCATCTCCACGGCCGATCCCTGGCCGGTCGTGAGCGATGTCTTCGCGCTGTCCTTCGGCGGCGACCCGATCCCGCTGATCCTGATCGCGATCATGACCTTCGTCCTGATCACGTCCTCGGGCACGATGGCGATGGCGGTCAACATGGGTTACCGCAAGGACCGGAAAAAGACCTTCTGGTTGATGGTCGCGACCGCCGCGCTCGGCGCCACCTTCGTCGGCATGCAGGCTTTCGAGTGGACCAAGCTGATCGTCGACGAGGGCGTGCGGCCCTGGGGCAACCCGATGGGCGCCGCGCAGTTCGGCTCCAGTTTCTTCATGATCACGGGGTTCCACGGCCTGCACGTATCCGCGGGCGTGATCTACCTGCTGGTCGTCGCGTTCCGGGTCAAGAACGGTTTCTACGAGAAACGCGGCGGCAACTACGAGATCGTCGAGATCGCCGGGCTGTACTGGCACTTCGTCGACCTCGTCTGGGTCTTCATCTTTGCATTCTTCTACCTCTGGTAGTCGGCCAAGGGAGGCGTTCACCATGGCGCAGGAAGGGCAGCAACATCCGATTGCGATCTACCTCTGGATCTGGGGGCTCCTGTTCGTCGTCAGTTTCTTTTCCTACATGGTCGACTACCTGCAGTTGCAGGGTTACCTGCGCTGGAGCCTGATCCTCATCTTCATGTTCCTGAAGGCCGGCTTTATCATCGCGATCTTCATGCACATGAAATGGGAGCGGCTCGCGCTGCAGCTCGCGATCCTGGTGCCGCCGGTCGTGATCCTGGTGCTGATCGGCCTGATGGCGCTCGAGGGCGAGTACACCTTCCTGACCCGCATCGAGTTCTTCGGCGAGAGCGACTTCGTCCCGTCGACGCCGCACCATTGAGCCGCCCGCCTCCCGCGGCCTGAGCGCATGATCGCTCTCGCCGGCATCCTGCTGCTGCTCGGCCTGGCCGTGCTGCTGTCCACCGACCGGCGCGCGATCAATGCGCGCACGGTCGGCCTGGCCTTCCTGCTGCAGGTCGCGATCGCCGCGCTGATCATCTACCTTCCGGCCGGCCGCCGCGGCCTCGAGGTCGTGGTTCGCGGCGTGCAGCACGTCATCAACTACGCGAACGACGGCATCCTGTTCCTGTTCGGCCGGCAGATGGGCGACAGCCTCGGCTTCACGATCGCGTTCAACGTGCTGCCGGTCATCGTGTTCTTCTCCGCGCTGATGTCGCTGCTGTATTACCTCGGCATCATGCAGCGCGTCGTCGCGCTGTTCGGCGGCCTGCTGCACAAGGCGCTCCAGACCAGCGAGACCGAGTCGATGTCGGCCGTGTCGAACGTGTTCGTCGGCCATACCGAGGCGCCGCTGGTCGTCAAGCCCTACCTCGCGCGCATGAGCGAGTCCGAGCTGTTCGCGGTCATGACCGGCGGCTGCGCGACGATCGCAGGCGCGGTGATGGCCGGCTACGCGACGATGGGTGTCAACCTCGAGTACCTGATCACGGCGAGCTTCATGGCGGCGCCCGGCGGGCTGCTGATGGCCAAGCTGATGTGCCCGGAGACCAGCGGCCTGCCGCCGAGTTTCGATCCCGACAACCTCGGCGAGGACGAGCGCGCCGTCAACGTCTTCGAGGCGATCGGCAACGGTGCCGCGACCGGCCTGACGCTGGCGCTCAACGTCGGCGCGATGCTGCTGGCCTTCGTCGCGATGATCGCGCTGCTGAACGGCCTGCTCGGCGGCATCGGCGGCTGGTTCGGCGTCGAGGACCTGTCGCTGCAGGGGCTGCTCGCCTACCTGTTCGCGCCGGTCGCTTTCCTGCTCGGCGTGCCCTGGAGCGAGGCGCTGGCCGCGGGCAGCCTGATCGGCCAGAAGCTCGTCATCAACGAGTTCTACGCCTACGCGAACTTCGTGCTGGTCAAGGACTCGCTGTCGGCGCACACGCAGGTCGTCGTGACCTTCGCGCTGTGCGGCTTCGCGAACCTGGCCTCGATCGCGATCCTGATGGGCGGGCTGGGCTCGATCGTGCCGTCGCGGCGCCGCGACATCGCGCGCCTCGGGCTGCGCGCCGTCATCGGCGGTACACTGGCCAACCTGATGAGCGCGGCGCTGGCCGGCATCTTCTTCGCGCTCTGACGCTGTCCAGGCGGCGCGCCGCGCCGTGGACCCGGAGGTGTGAGCGATGGCCAGGCATTACGACGTCATCATCCTCGGCGCCGGCAACGCCGGCTTCGGTGCCTCCGCGGTGCTCGCGGAGGCCGGCCGGCGGGTCGCGATGGTCGAAAACCGCGACTTCGGCGGAACCTGCCCGAACCGGGGCTGCACGCCGAAGAAGTTCCTCGTCGCCGCCGCGCATTCCCTGCATGAGATCGAGCGCGCGCACGTCCACTGCATCGAGGTCGCCCAGCCGAAGCTCGACTGGGCGGCCCTGATCGAGCGCACGCAGGGCATGATCGCGTCAATCCCGGGGAACATGCGGGAACTGGCCGGCAAGCGCGGCGACGTCTACGAGGGTAAGGCCCGCTTCGTCTCGGAGGACAAGATCGACGTCGACGGCGAGGTGCTGTCGGCGGATCACTTCATCATCGCGACCGGCTCGACGCCGCGCTCGCTGCCGATCGCGGGCAGCGAGCTCATGATCACGTCCGACGACGTGCTGTCCGAGCGCGAGCAGCCCGCGGAGGTCGTGTTCGTCGGCGGCGGCGTCATCGCGATGGAGTTCAGCCATGTCTACGCGCGCGCCGGGACGCGGGTGACGATACTCGAAGCGATGCCGCGGCTGCTGCCGGCGCTCGACGCCGACGCGGTCGAGGCGCTTGCGGCAGAGAGCCGGCGCATCGGCATCGAGATCGTCACGGAGGCCAAGGTGAACGCGATCGAGCGCGACGGCGAGCGGCTCCGCGTGCGCTACGAGCTCGACGGCGAGCGTCGCAGCGTCAGCGCCTCCCGGGTGATCAACGGCGCCGGTCGCGTCGCGAACGTCGCCGGGCTGGACCTCGAAAAGGCCGGCATCCGGCACGAGGGCGGCCGCATCGCGGTCGACGGTCACCTGCGCTCGGTCAGCCAGCCGCGCGCCTGGGTCGCCGGCGACGCGCTGACCGGCGTGCCGCAGCTGTCGCCGCTCGCGACCGAGGAGGGCAGGTTCGTCGGCCGCAATATCGTCGACGGCACGGGCGAGGCCTTCGACTACGCGGTCGTGCCGAGCGTCGTCTACACGGTCCCGGCGCTGGCCTCGGTCGGGCTCGACGAGGCTGCCGCGAAAGAGCAGGGCCGCAAGGTCGACGGGCACGTGAACGACATGTCCGAGTGGTTCTCGGCGCTGACCTATGCGGAGACCGTCGCCTGGTCCAGGGTACTGGTGGACCGCGAAAGCGACGCGATCGTCGGCGCGCAGCTCGTCGGCCACAACGCCGAGGAGCTGATCCACCTGTTCTCGTTCGCGATGCAGCACGGCATCACGGCAACGCGCCTGAAACAAAGCCGCTACGCGTTCCCGACCTTCTCGGCCGACCTGCCGAGCATGCTGTAGGGGCCGCGCCGGGCCTACCGCTTTTCCATCGCCTGGCCGGCGCGTTCGCGGCCGAGCGCGATGAGCTCTTCCGCGCGCTGGAAGTCCATCAGGCCGCAGGCGTTTCGTGGGATCTCGATCAGCACGTCCGGCGGGTAGGCGGCGAGCTTCTGGCGCGAGATCGCGGCCTGCATTGCGTCGATCGCCTGGTTGGCGATGTCGAGCGGGCCGCGGTCCGGCCCGTCGTCGTCGCCGCCGAAGCCGAGCCGGTCGATGAACGCGTCAATGCGTTCGCGCAGCCCGGATCGTTCGTCGCTGTCGTCGTTGGCTGCCACGGGGGGCTCGTCGCGGCCGGACTCCGGGCGGCCGGCCAGGCTCACGGCGATCGTCAGCTCCGTGTCGTCGCCGAAGGTCGGCGCGATCGGTACCGGGTTCAGGATACCGCCGTCGATCAGCGTGCGGCCGCGGCGCTCGACCGGCGTCAGCAGCAGCGGCAACGAGATCGACGCGCGGATGGCCTCGAACAGCGGCCCGTCCTGGATCCAGACTTCCTTCTCGCCGTCGAGGCTGGCGGCGACGGCCGTGTAGGCGATCGGCAGGTTCTCGATGTCGCAGTCGCCGACCAGGTCCTTCAGCGTCTCGATGACGCGTTCGCCCTTGACCAGCCCGGTGATGCTGAAGGACAGGTCCAGCAGCCGGAAGATCTCGCGCTCGGTAAGCGCCGTCATCCATTCCTCGAACTCGTCCAGCTTGCCGGCGGCGAACACGCCCCCGACCAGCGCGCCGATCGAGCAGCCGGATACCGAGCGGATGTCATAGTCGTGCGCGAGGAGCCAGCGGACGACGCCGATGTGCGCATTGCCGCGCGCGCCGCCGCTGCCGAGGACCAGCGAAACGGTCTTGCCGCGGCTCACGGGTACTCGCAGCGCGAGCGCCGGCAGTAAGCGGCGAGCGGCCGGTCCTCGGCGACCGGTTCGCAGGGCAGCAGCTCGCCCAGCGCCTCGAGGCGCTGCCGCGCCCAGTCCTGGTAGACGAGCGAATAGTCGGCGTTGACCGCGGTGTACTTGCAATAGGCGTCGTACACGGCGATGCAGTCGAGCCGGCTGTCGCAGCGGAACCAGTCGTCGGAGTACTCGATCGGTTCGCCGCCGCCGGCCGCGCAGCCCGCGAGGAGCAGGAGCGGGAAAAGCTGTTGCGGTTTCATGCTGTCACCTCCGGGGCAGCGGCGGCACGGCAGAGGTGCGAGAGCCGCTGCGGGTAACGACGGTATCCGCCGGCGCGCCGGCGAGGAAGTCGCGCAGTGCCTCGCGGTAGGCCGGAGAACGCGAGATCGTGTTGTGGTTGGTGTGCGCAACGGTCATGACGCGCACCTGGTCCGGCGGGAAGCGGCTGACGAGCGCCATCGTGCGGCCGTAGTCGATGACCCGGTCCTCGTCGGCGACCAGCACCAGCGTCCGCGCGGCGATGTCGGGTACGCGCTCGATCGACGGGTACTTGTCGCGCAGCAGCATCGACACGGGCACGAACGGGTAGGCGCCCTGCGCGACCGCCTCGAGCGAGTCGAACGGCGTGACCAGCACCAGCCGCGTCACCGGCCGCTCGGCCGCCAGCCAGGCGGCGACGCCGCTGCCCAGGCTGCGGCCGACGAGTGCTATGTCGGCGTGTTGCCCGGCCACCCGGTCGTAGAGGAATGCCGCGTCGCGGTAGAAGGCCGCTTCCCCGGGTTCCCCGCTGCTCGCCCCGTAGCCGCGGTACTCGGGCAGGTAGACGGCCGTGTCGGCGAGCAGGCCCGAGAACTCGGACGCCGTCCAGGCGACGTTTTCGGCATTGCCGCCGAAGTAGAGCAGGGCGCGGCTGCCGGCGCCTACCTGCCAGACGCGCAGGCTCTCGCCGTCGTGCTCGAACAGGAGCGCGTCGGCGTCGCGAGCCTCCGCCGGCGCCGTCGGGAAGTACAGCATCGTGTCCTGGGCCGCGTACAGCCAGCCGCACAATCCGGCATAGCCGAGCAGCAACAGGGCCAGGAGCCTGGGCAGCGTGCGCTTCATTGCGCCTCCTCGGGCGGGCTGTCAGCCGCCGCCCGCGTTGCGGCTGGCGAGCGCCTGCTGGATGCGCGCGGCCAGCTCGCGGGCCTCGACGGCGATGCGGTCGGTATCCAGCGTGCGGAATTCGCCGTCCAGCATCAGCACCCGGCCGTCGACGACCGTCGCCGCGACGTCCTGCTCGTCCGCGACGTAGACGAGGTGCGAGAGCACGTCGAAGGTCGGCACGAAATGCACGTCGGCCAGCGATACCTGGAGCAGGTCCGCACGCAGGCCGGGCCGGAGCTCGCCGATCTGCCCCGCCATGCCGATCGCCTCGGCGCCGCCGCGCGTCGCCATCGTCAGCACGGTCTGCGCCGACAGCACGGTCGGGTCCATGCGATCCACCTTCTGCAGGAACGCGGCGAGGCGCATCTCCTCCCAGAGATCGAGGTCGTTGTTGCTGGCCGCGCCGTCGGTGCCGAGACCGACGCGTACCCCGGCACGCAGCATCTCGGTTACGGGCGCGATGCCGGAGGCGATCTTCATGTTCGAGGTCGGGTTGTGGATGACGCCGACGCGGCGCGCGGCGAGGATCGGGATCTCCTCCGGCGTCGGCCAGACGACGTGAGCGCCGATCACCGTCGTGCCCTCGAAGAAGCCGAGCCGGTCGAAGAACTCGATGCTGGTCGCGCCGTAGGTATCTCGGGCGTACTGCACCTCGAACGGCGATTCCGACAGGTGGATGCTGATCGGCACGCCGGCCTCGTTGGCGGCGGCGCGGGTCGCGGCGAGCTGGTCGGCGTCCAGCGTGTAATTCGCGTGCGGACCGAAGATCGGCGTTACCCGCGGGTTGCTGTCCTTCCAGCGGGTGATGAAGGCCATGCCCTTCTCGATCGAGTCGGCCGCTCCCTCGGCGTCCGGGCTGCGCTGGCCGATGACCGTGGCCGAGACCATCGCACGCAGCCCGCACTGTTCGACGACGGTCGCGATGACGTCCGGGTAGTAGTACATGTCGACGAACATCGTCGTGCCGCCGCGGATCATCTCCCAGCAGGCGAGCTCGGTGCCGATGCGCACGAACTCGGCGTCGACGAACTCGACCTCGGCCGGGAAGATGTAGTTCTGCAGCCAGTCCATCAGTGCGAGGTCGTCGGCGACGCCGCGCAAGAGCGTCATCGCTGCGTGCGAGTGGCCGTTGATCAGCCCCGGCATCACGACGCGGTTCTCGCCCGGCAATACCTCGGCGGCGCTGTAGCGGGCCGCGATCTCGGCGGCGGGCCCGATGGCGAGGATCACGCCGTCGTCGACCGCGACGGCGCCGTCGACGAGCATCGTGTCCTCGGCGTCCATCGTCACGACGTACTGGCCGTTCACGACCAGGTCGATCTGCTCGCCGCCGGCGGCAGCCGGCTCCGGGGCCTCGTCGGCGACCCTGCCGCAGGCAGCGAGCATGAGCAGGGCGAGGAGCGTGAGCGGGCGGGCGATTTCGGTCATGGGGCTGTCCGTGGCTGGCGGCCGGTCCGGCGACGGCGCTATTCTACCCGCTGCGGCGGGGGGCGACACCGCGGGAACCGATCGGGACCGCCCGCGCCCGTCGCCAATGACGAGCGCGCGCGGCGCCGCGGCGCCATGTCCAGAAGCGAAGGAGCACGGATGATCAATCGACGCGATTACCTCAGGTATTCCCTTTTCGCTGGCGCCGCAGCGTGCCTGCCCGGCGGCCTGCTGCGGGCCGTAGAGGCACAGCCGCTGCTGCAGCGCGCGGTGCCGAAGACCGGGGAGAAGCTGCCGATCGTCGGCCTCGGCACGTCCGCGACCTTCCGGCAGCTCGCCGGTAGTGACGATACGAGCCAGTTGCGCGAGGTCATCGAGACCCTGCTGGCCTACGGCGGCCGCGTGTTCGACACCGCGCCGGGCTACGGCGAGGCCGAGGAGGTCGCGGGCGGCATCGTGCAGGACCTCGACGCCGCCGACGAGGTCTTCTGGGCCACCAAGCTCAACGTCGTGCCGCGCGGCGGCACGGACGCGGACCGGGCGGCGGCGCGGGCGCAGCTCGAGCGCTCCTTCGGCTACATCGGCAAGGACCCGATCGACCTGGTCCAGGTCCACAACCTCGCCGACATCCCGGTGCAGCTCGGGATCCTGAAGGAACTGAAGCAAAACGGCCGGGTGCGCTACATCGGCACGACCTACACGGGCGAGGAGCGCTACCCCGACCTGGCGGCTGTCATGCGCAACGAGCCGCTGGATTTCATCGGCGTCGACTACGCGGTGGACAACCGGACGGCCGCGAAGGAGATATTCCCGATCGCGGAGGAGCGCGGCATCGGCGTGCTCGTGTACCTGCCGTTCGGCCGTACCCGGCTGTGGAACCGCGTCGGCGACCGGCCGGTGCCGGAGTGGGCGCGGGAGATCGGCATTGCGACCTGGGCCCAGTTCTTCATCAAGTTCGCCGCGGCGCACCCGGCGGTGACGGTCGTCACGCCGGCGACGAGCAAGCCGCATCACATGCTCGACAATCTCGGCGCCGGCATCGGCGAATTGCCCGACAAGGCGCTGCAGCAGCGCATGGCTGCGTACGTGGATGCGTTGCCGTCGGCGTAAGCGGACGGATGGCGACGACCGATACGACGGGGACGGCCTTGGACTTCCGTAGCCTGCCGAAGGTCGAACTGCACTGCCACCTGGAGGCCTGCTTCCGGCCGGAGACGGTGATGGAGATCGGCCGCGACCTCGGGCTCGAGATCCCGCAGGACCGCCGCCGATTCCGCGACGAGTGGCTGCTGTCGAGACCCATGCGCGACCTGAAGACGGCGCTCGCGCGCTTCGTCGACATCCAGCGCATCTGGTGCAGCGAGGAGGTGATCGAGCGACTCGCGTACGAGGCCTGCCTCGACTCGCAGGCGCAGAACATCACGATCCAGGAGTTCCGCTACTCGCCGGACTTTATCCTCGGCGGCAAGACCAACGGGCTGACGCACGAGTCCGTGCACGCGGCGATCCTGCGCGGTATCGAGCGGGCGCGGCAGCCCGGATTCGACGTGGGGCTGATCGGCATCGTGCAGAAGACGCTGCCGCTGAAGGATGCCGCGCGCACCGTGGCGTTCATCGCGGAGAACGCCGACAGTTTCGTCGGTCTCGACTTCGCCGACCACGACACGCACCCGCTGGAGGCCTACCGGCCGCTCGTCGACGTCGCGCGGCGGGCGGGGCTCGGGCTCACGGTGCACGCCGGCGAGGAGCCGGACAGCGCGCAGCAGGTCATCGACGCGATCGACCTGCTCGGCGCCGAGCGCATCGGGCACGGCATCCACGTCATCTCGGACGAGCGCGCGCTCGAGCTGGTGCGCAGGCGCGGCGTCGTGCTGGAAGTCTGCCCGACCAGCAACTGGCTGACGAACTCGGTGCCGTCGACGGCCGCGCACCCGATCCGACGGCTGATGGATGCAGGCGTAAACGTGACGATCAATTCCGACGACCCGAGCCTGTTCGGCATCGACCAGACGCATGAGTACGCGCTGCTGGCCGCGGAGCACGGGTTCGGGGTGAAAGAGTTCGCGGCGGCTACGGATATTGCAAGGCGAGCAAGCTTTGTCCGTGATTGACAACCCCGGCGAGTGCAATATTCGCTGGCGATAAGCCGACAATGGATGATCGTCGATTGCATCCGGTCACGAGATTAGTTCCCGACAATGCGTTCGCGGAATCCACCAAGCTCGAAGTCAAGTACCTGCTGCCAGTTCCGCTGCATCGACAGGTAGGAGTACTTGCCACGCTTGAGTATCCAGTAGTCCCTGGTCGTGCTTTGTAGAATTGCCAGAAACGCCAGAATGGAACCGGCATAGAACCACCAGAATACGGCCTTGGTTCCGTCCCGGGTCCACGGCGCCTCTGTCAATGCCCAGGCCGCGGCCGACGTCAAACAAGCGACACAGACGAGGACATAGGTCCAGTAGTTGATCATCCAGTAACCGTATCGCCAGCGGGACGGCTTCTTGTCCAGATCCGACGTTTGCAGACCTTTGAAGTAGCCGGAATCGTCGCGCCGCCGAAATTCGATTACGGCCTTTTCATAGCCGACAAAAACAGGCGACCCGGTTGCCATCTGGCTTTCCAGGTACGCTATGTATCCTGACGTACGCGTGACAGAGCTGGCTTTGTCGAAGAACATCTTCCAGCAGGGCAATACGAAGAGAAGCGCAGCCAGCATCGGGAAACCGGCGTAGTCCTCGACGTAACGGGCAAGCGCCAGAATTGCTGCGGCTCCCGAAATCGACAGGAAAAAGTACTGCCTTTGGCAGGCTTTGAGGTCGCGCAGGTCGCGCTTGATTTCCCTGTACTCGGATTCCATGCTCCTTCGGTACTCGGCTTCGGGGTTTCACATTTTTCTAGCGCTCCGACTACTAATGCGGTCTGGCCGGATGGATAGCTTCGACTCTCGTTCGTCCGATCGTCTCGACGGGTCGACGCAGAGACTCTATCGACAGCGTACCGCCCTTCGCGGGCTCTGATGTTCTCCAGCAATGTTGATGGTTGCCGACGAGGTCCCGATGCTCAAAAGCTCCAGGTACGCGTTGGCATGATCGTCATTGTCGCTGCCGACGTTTCCCCGCACCCGACACCGGGCAGTGCAGGCGAGCCAGAATCCCTGTGTTTCCGGGGCCGGGGTTCCGGGCGGCGTAACCCGCGCTCCCGCATTCGCCGGGGTAATTATTGTCGTGGGAGATGTGCTGCCGCCGGGGACGAACATTGAGAAGAACGCGAGTGTCGGGTCTTTCCGCAGGAAGCGATCCGCCTTTACCTCGAAGAAAAGGCTTACACCAGATACGAGGGGTCCGCTCAGCGAGATTTGTGGTGTGTAAAGTCTTGCATCGGCAAAGACCGGCTTTTGGTCCGTGCAATCGATGTCGTACGTGCCGCCACCGTTCGGGGCGAAATCAATACTGATCGAGGCGTCGGATCCGCCTTGTGGTGGCAGTAGCCACTCCACCGCCACGTACACGGCGACTCCGAGAACCCCGATCGCGAACGCTAACAGAAGGGCGTTCTTGGTCACTGTCCGACCTTCCCGTGCGTCTGCAAGGACGTGCCGGCCGGTCACACCCCGGCCGGCGCGTCCCCGGTTTCGCTACAGCACGCTGCCCGGACAGTCGTCGTCAGGACAGGCGAGGAAGACCGCCGCCCTGTCGTTGACCGCCGGACCCAGCCCCGGGAAGTTCGTCGTCGTCAGGTCCGGTATCCACGACAGGCCGTTCGCCGGCCGCGGGTGCCGGTCGATGACGAGGTGTACCTCCGCACCGTAGCCGTTGCCCTCGGCGAGCCCGTCCTCGGCTCCGAACAGCAGGAACAGGCCGTTCGGCAGGCCGCCGGCTTCGATCTCGAAATCGAAGTTGACCATGCCGCGGCCCGATGGTTTGCCGTTCGGCTTCAGGTCACCGTCCGGCACGCTGATGGCCCCGGTGCCGTTGAAGACCGAAATGCCGATGTCGGGATTGGCGAAATCCTCATCGTCGCCGCAGCCGTTATCGCCGCAGGCCGCCGGGTTGTTGAAAATGACGATCCACAGCGTGTAGGGAGCGCCGGCCGTACTGACGCGCGTCATGATCCTTCCCTCGATCTCGTCTTCCGTGCGGATCAGCCACGCGGCGCCCTGGTAGGGTCCGCCGGCGCCGCTGATATCGATGACGTCCGATGTCTGGTAGCGGCGATCGTCCGCCTGGGCGGTGGCCGCGATGGCAAGCAGGCCGAGTACGGCCGCAGTTCTTCGTATTGTTGTCATGAGTCTGCCCTCCGACAGGTTTGCAACCGCGACAGGTCGTCACAGCTGCAACCAAGAGCCTAGTACACGCCCGGGAAATTTCTGCCCGGCATGGCGGTCGGAGCCAACGGGTCGCGACAAACGGCCCAGATGCGGCTCAGGGCGGGCCGGCGTCGAGCTGCCGCTGGTACTCGGCTTCGTCGAAATGGCCGAGCGAGACGGCGATCAGGCCGTCGTCATCCAGCGTCCATGTCTCGTGGCCGCGCAGGTCCACGGCGCTGCCGGTGCCGCCGGGACCGGTGTGGGTACCGGTCCAGTGCCAGTGGAACTCGACCGCGTCGCCCGTCTCGCGCACCTCGACGAGGCGCACGACCATGTCGGGGAACGCGGTCATGAAGCTGCGGGCGGTTTCGGTGATGGCCTCGCGGCCGACGGAGGGCTCGCCGTCGTTGACCTGCAGCATGCCGTTTTCGGCGTAGAACGCGGCGAGGGCTGCGGGCTTCTGCCCGGACCAGGCGGCGGCGTAGCGGTTGGCGAAGTCGGTGAGGTCGAGCCTGCCGGGCTCCGCTCGCTCGCCATGGCAGGCGGGGAGCAGCATGAAGAATGCCGCGGCGAACACGACAGGATTGCGCGCTGGGTTTCGCACGATCACCTCCGATCGACGTAGCTGACCAGGTAGCCTGTCACAGCGAAAGGCACGAGCGACAAGCAATCTTGGGGAGACTTATTGTACTGCCTCATCCGCAGGTCCGGACGACGAGAACTGATGTCCCCAGGGCGACTCGCATAGCCGGGTCGCGTGCTCGTATATCGACGCTACGGAGCCGTCGCGAGCCGCTTCATGATCTACGGATACGCTGACGAACGATCCCGGGAAGTCGTGGAGTGCCTTGTCCAGGTCGAACAGACCACCGGCCTGCAGCTCGGCCCGGGCGATCAGCAGGTGACGCTCGTATACGTTCAGTCGGACTTCATCCAGCTGGTTGAACACGACGAAGTTTTCCGCTCCCGGGTAGCGCGGCCGGGTGCCTTCGCAAAGCAAGGCCTTCGAGAACTCCTCGACGTCGTCCTCGATATCGGGGAAGCGCCTGGCGAAGTAGCGAACCACGTCCGCGGCATCCATCTTGCCGGTCAGGCCGGGTTCGACGTATTTCAGGCCCGCCTGGCTCCTTTCGAACTCGGCAGACTCGAGCGTCTCGAGGAAGTCCACGCTCTCTGCGAAAATACGGCGTACGAACATCTTGAAAAGGAGTTTGTCGGGGGCGTTCGTGTTGTCGTACCGTTCTCGCACGCCCGGGCCCAATGCGGGTTCGAAGGTGTCCTCGCACGCACCGCTTTGCCAGTCGTCGTTGCTGCTCCAGCCGTTCTCTTCCAGCCGAAACCGCTTCCGGTAGCAGTTGCCGCCGACCGACAGGTAGCAGCTGTAGCCATTCCGTGACGGCTCGCCGACGGATGCGCAGCGAAAGCCTTTCTCGTTCAGGCATTCCAGGCGCCGGTCGCCGCGCAGGCAGTCGAACGCCATTCTCTCCGCCTGCTCCCGGTCGCCGATGGCGGCATCGGCTTCGAGCGCGATCTCGAAGCTGTCATCGCCGGTTGCGCGGGTCGAGATGCGGTCGCTGTCCGAGTCAGCGCCGACGGCATGGCCAGCACCCGATGCAATGCTGACGAGCAGGACGAAACGAACTTGCATCAGTGCACTGGCGGATTTCACTGGCCTGGACTCCGGAACTTTCATGCCGACGACTCCAGCAGCGAGTGTTCCGTGCCTGCTTCCTTGTCGCGGTTCCCGCCAAACAATGAGGCGCCGGTTTCCCGGCGCCCCCGTTGCTCGTCGATCGAAGCGCGCTACCCCGTAACTACTCGAAGTACCGCACGAACCGCGCCCCGAACTCGCTCGCGTCGTTGCTCTTGATGATCAGCACGTAATCGCCGACGTTCAGCCGCGCGTTGTCATAGCGCTCGTCCGTGACGTTGCGCCCGTACAGCCCCACGGTCCATTCCCGGTTCGGCGAGTCGTAGCTCACGTCGAGATTCAGAATGCTGCGGCTGTCGATCTGGGTGAAACGGCCCGGGTCCGGGCTGGGCTCGCCGTACATGTCGTCACGGAACGAGTAGTCCGCGCGGAAGGTCCACTGGCCGCCGTTCGCGCTGTCGACCGAGAACTCGGGGCCGAGCGCGATGGTCAGCTCCGGCGTCAGCGGCGCGACCGCGGTCGGGTCGTCGACGTCCACGTCGATCCAGCCGATGGCCGCGTGCACGAGGAACGCGTCGCTGACCACGAGCGTGCTCTCGACCTCGAGGCCGAAGGACTCCTGGTCGACGATGATGTTGCGCGTGTCGAAGCCGCCCGGCGCCGTCGTGGAGACCTGGTAGGGCAGGTCGGAGTAGTCGGTGAAGAACGCCGCGACCGCGATCTGCAGGTTGTCGAACGGCTGGCCCTTCACGCCCGCCTCGAAGTTGACCGCGGTGATGTTGTCGTTGGCGACGAAGCAGTTCGGCTGGCTGACGTTACCCGGCTGCGTGAAGTCGAGGAAGCCGAACAGGCAGAACGGGCGCGGCGGGAACTGGCCGGACTGGTAGCCGTTCTGGATCGTGCCGTAGAGGTTCAGGCGCTCGTTCAGGTCCAGCGTCGCCGCCAGCTCCCAGGACAGCTCGTCCCAGTCGCGCGACGCGCCGGTGTCGATCAGGCTGCTGTTGATGTTGATCGTCGCGTCCTTCTCGTCCTCGGTGTAGCGGAGGCCGGCCGACAGGCGCAGCGCGTCCGTCGCCTGGAAGCCGACGTTGCCGTAGATCGCGCGGCTCGACATGTCCTGGCCGAGCCTGAAATCGCCGGGCCCGCCGTTGAACGTGTACGGGTCCTGGATGTTCATGCCGTCCTCGTCGAAGAAGTACAGGCCCGCGACGAAGTCCCAGCCGCCGTACTCGCCGTTCAGCTGCAGCTCGACCGAGGTCTGGTCCGCGTAGCCTTCCTCCGGGAAGGCGAGGAAGTTGTCAAACAGCGAGTCGTCGTCGAGGCCGCTTTCGTAGTCGGAGTGGCGGTCGCTGACGATCAGGCGCGCGCTCAGTTCGTCGTTGATCTCGAGATCCGCGGTCAGGGACAGGCCGTAGGCCTGGTTCTTGACCTCGGTCTGGTCGACCTGGCCCGTGTTGTTGTCGTACGGGTCCGAGGACACGTCGGAGTTACGGTAGCCGTTCTGGTACAGCGCGCCGTTCGGCAGTTCGTCGATCAGCGTCGTGTACGGCCGCAGGCCGCCCTCGCCCTCGTTGCCGTCGGCCGCGAACAGCAGGTTCAGCCGGTCCGTCGCGCGCCACTCGAGCGCGATGCGCGCCGAGATGTCCTGCAGCTCGCCCACGTCCTTCTCGGCGTTCGGCAGGTTCAGGAACTTGCCGATGCCGCCGCGGCGCTTGAACGCGCCCGACAAGGACATCGAGATGTCGTCGGTCAGGTCCGTATTCGCAAACATGTCGACGTTGACGCGCCCGCGGGTGCCGACTTCCGCCGACATGCGGCCACCGCCGCCCTCGCTCGGCTTCTTGGTGATGATGTTGATCGCGCCGCCGATCGAGTTGCGCCCGTACAGCGTGCCCTGCGGGCCGCGCAGCACCTCGACCCGCTCGATGTTCGCGAGGCTCCAGTTCTGGCCGACCTGGCGGCCGAGGTAGACGCCGTCCACGTACACGCCGACGCCCGGGTCGGTCGTGATCAGGTGATCCTGCAGGCCGATGCCGCGGATGAAGGCGTTGACCGACGAGGTGTGGCCGGCCGAGAAGCCGGTGACGTTCAGGTTCGGCACGAACTTGCCGACGTCGGTCAGGTCGGTGATGCCCTGCTTCTCGATCTGCGCGCCGGTGAAGGCGGAGAGCGCCATCGGCACCTCGTAGATGCCCTGTTCGCGCTTCTTCGCGGTAACGCGGATTTCCTCGAAGATCGCGTCGTCGTCCTGCGCCTGCAGGTTGCCGGCGGCCAGCAGGCTCGCCAGCGCGGCCGCGAGTGCGACCGGGCGTGTGGCTCGATTCATGTCGTCATCCTTCGCTGTCTGTTGTCGTTATTGAGCGGTGGCGCCCGTCGATTCCGTCCGGCCCGGCCCCGGGGAGGGCCGGCGGGCTCCTTGATGTGCTCCCCCCGAGCCCACCGCTGCGATGAGCTGATTCTAGCGGAAAGCGGGCAACCCGGCGCTGCGCACGCAGCCCTCGCGGGCGGCGCCGCGGCTGGCTTACAATGCCGCATGCCCGCGACTTCCCCGACCTCCGAACCGGCGGCGCTGCCGCGCTATCCCGCGCCCGCCGACGGCCGCCTGAGCGACGCCATGCTCGCCGACTTCCACGCCACGGGGGTCCTCGTGCTCGAGGGTTTCGTGCCGGTCGAGCGCTGCCAGGCGCTGCGCCGGCGGGCGCTTGAACTGGTCGACGCCTTCGACCCGGCGAGCGTCCGCAGCGTGTTCTCGACCACCTCGCAGGCCCAGCTCGACGACACCTGGTTCATCGAGTCCGGCGACAAGATCCGCTTCTTCCTCGAGCAGGATGCGTTCGGCGAAGACGGCCGCCTGCGCCAGCCGAAGGCGCAGTGTCTGAACAAGCTCGGCCACGCGATGCACGACCTCGACCCGGTATTCGAGGCTTTCTCGCACACGCCGGAGCTGGCCGCGCTGGCGCGGAGCCTGGGCTACGTCGACCCCGCCATCATCCAGTCGATGTACATCTTCAAGCCACCGCGCATCGGCGGCGAGGTGGTCTGCCACCAGGACTCGACCTACCTGTACACCGAGCCCGAGACCTGCACCGGTTTCTGGTTCGCGCTCGAGGACGCGACCACGGAGAACGGCTGCATGTACTTCATTCCCGGCGGCCACAAGGGCCCGCTGCGCAAGCTCAACCGGCGCGTGAGCGATAGCGAGCTCGAGACCATTACGCTCGACGACACGCCCTGGCCGGACACCGAGCCGCTGGCGGCGGAGGCCGCGGCCGGTGCGCTGGTCATCTTCGACGGCCGTGCGCCGCACCTGTCCGGCCCGAACCGCTCCGAGCGCTCGCGCCATGCCTACACGCTGCACGCGATCGAGCGGCGCGCGCATTACCCCGCGGAGAACTGGCTGCAGCGCAGCCCCGAACTGCCGCTGCGCGGCTTCGCCTGAGACCGTGCTGTTCACCGACGTCATCCGCGCGAAGCGCGACTGCAGGGCCCTGTCCGCGGAGCAGATCCAGGCGCTCGTCGACGGGCTGGCCGACGGCAGCCTGCCGGCCGAGCAGGTCTCTGCGCTGGCGATGGCCGTGTTCCTGAACGGGATGTCGGCGGAAGAAGCCGGCATGCTGACCACGGCGAGGGCGACCTCAGGCGGACGGCTCGACTGGGCGGACGCCGGGGTCGGCCGGCGGCGCACTGAGGGACGGTCCGT
>CALALV010000187.1 GCA_937925605.1 uncultured Woeseia sp. | reverse complement strand
GGCCGGCTGCGGGCGGCCGTCGACCTGCGCATTGCCGTTCACGATCACGTCGGCGATGAATTCGGTCAGCAGGCTACCGCTCGACGTGTCGGCCGGCAGCTCGAGCAGCTGCGGGTGGTCGTCGATGAAGCGGGTCGTGTAGTCGCCCGGGCGGAAGCTCGGGTGCGAGACCAGCCGCTCGAGGAACATCAGGTTGGTCTCGACGCCGCGCACCTTGAACTCGTTCAGCGCACGGCGCATGCGCGCAATGGCCTCGGCGTCCGAGTGCCCGGAAGCGGTCACCTTGACCAGCAGGCTGTCGTAGTGGCGCGTGATCGTCGCACCCGAATACGCGGTGCCGGCGTCGAGTCGGATACCGGGACCCGCCGGGCTGCGGTAGGCCACGATGTGCCCATAGTCCGGGATGAACTTGTTGCGCGGGTCCTCGGTCGTGACCCGGCACTGCAGCGCGGCGCCATGCCGCTCGATCGCGTCCTGCTCAGGGATGCCGGAGGCCTCGACGTCGCCGATCTTCGCGCCGGCCGCGATGCGGATCTGGCTCTTGACGATGTCGAGCCCGGTGATCTGCTCGGTCACGGTGTGCTCGACCTGCACGCGCGGGTTGACCTCGATGAAATAGTACTCGCCGCTGTCCGCGTCCTGGAGGAACTCGACGGTGCCGGCGTTCGAGTAGTCCACCGAGCGTGCGAGCCTCAGCGCGGCCGCGCAGATGTCCTCACGCTGCTCCTGCGACAGGTAGGGCGCCGGCGCGCGCTCGATGACCTTCTGGTGGCGCCGCTGTACCGTGCAGTCGCGTTCGAACAGGTGCACGACCTTGCCGTGCGTGTCGCCGATGACCTGCACCTCGACGTGGCGCGCGCGGCGCACGAGTTTCTCGAGGTAGACCTCGTCGTTGCCGAAGGCAGATTTCGCCTCGCGGCGCGCCATCGGCAGCTGCTCCTTCAGCGCGGCCGCGTTTTCGAGCACGCGCATGCCGCGCCCGCCGCCGCCCCAGCTCGCCTTCAGCATCAGCGGGAAACCCACGTCTTCGGCGAGTTCGAGCGCCTCGCCGACGTCGGCCGGCAGCGGTCCGGTCGCCGGCACCACCGGCACCTTCGCGGCCTCGGCGATCGCGCGCGCCTCGACCTTGTTGCCGAGCCGGCGCATGACCTCGGGCGACGGCCCGATGAAGGTGATGCCCTCGTCCGCGCAGCGCTCGGCGAAGTCCGGGTTTTCGGACAGGAAGCCGTAGCCCGGGTGCACCGCGTCGCAGCCGGACCTGCGCGCCACCCGCAGGATGTCCTCGATGTCGAGGTAGGCCTCGAGCGGCGACTTGCCCTCGCCCACGCACCAGGCCTCGGCGGCCTTGAAGCGGTGCAGCGTCAGGCGGTCCTCGGCGGAGAAAATCGCGACGCTCGGAATGTCGAGTTCCTGCGCGGCGCGCATGATGCGGATGGCGATCTCGCTGCGGTTGGCAACCAGTATCTTGCGGAAGGGCATTGCTGAACTCGTTGAGAAGGACACCCGAAAGTATCACAGTGCCGCGACCGCGGTGCGCTTGCACCAAAACGGCGCAGGCGCCGCGCTATCAGGCCGTCGCCGGCCGGCCCACGGTCGCGTGGACGCGCTCGTCGACCCAGCCGAGCAACAGTTCGAGGAAGCGGTCACCGCGCTCCTCGTTGTGTACTTCGTGGCGATAGCCCGGCAGTTCCACGAGGCGGCGGTCCGCATGTCCGGCGTCCTCGATCAGCCGACGCGAACCCGCCGGCGGAGCGATCTCGTCCTCCGCGCCGTGCAGTGCGAGGCAGGCCGTGTCGAGCCGCGCAATATCCCCGCGCACTCGCACCACCGCCCGCGCGGTTTCGCCCGCGAGGCGCAGGGTCAGCGAGTGCTGCACGAGCGGGTCGCCGCGGTAATGCGCCTGCACCACGGGGTCGTGGCTGAGCTTGCGCGCATCGAGCGACGTGGGCAGGCGCAGCGCCGGCAGGAGCCCGCCGAGCCACGCGGCGGCCGGGCCGAGCCGCTCCGCCGCAGCGCCGAACGCGGCGAGCGGGCAGCCTGTCGTGACCAGGCAGAGCGCAGCGCCGCGGTTGCTCAGCAGGCAGTCCAGCGCGACGAGGCAGCCGAGGCTGTGACCCCAGACGAACACCGGCAGCGTCGGCAGGCTCGCGGCGGTCGCGGCGATCACGGCCCGCAGATCGCCGGCGAAGGTGGCGAAACGGTCGATATCGCAGCGGCGTCCGGGCGACTCGCCGTGCCCGCGCTGGTCGTAGGTGACCGTCGCGAGGCCGGCATCGCGGCAGCGCCCGGCAAGGCCGGCATAGCGGCCGCGGTGCTCGGCGAGTCCGTGCACGACGACCAGCGCCGCGTGCGCGGCCTCCGGCAGGAAGTGACTGACGGCGAGATCGATCGCGCTGTCGATCCGCGCACTCAATGTCCGCCCGCAGCGTGTTTCAGCGCAGCGCAATCCAGCCTGGCGCCGGCAAACTCGCAGTCGGGCGGACCCCAGCTCTCGACCAGGCCGATACGCTGGTCGAGGTCGGCCTCGGCCGCTTCTACCAGGCGCCTGACGACCTGCCCCTGGAAGTCCGTCAGCAGCGGCCAGCCGCCGGCGGCGGCCGCGGGGGACGGCGACAGCGTCGCAACGAGAATGTCCTCGGCGCTGGTCGCGTCCTCGATCTGCGAGCGCTCGAACAGGTAGGGAAACAGCCGCGCGGCGTTGTCGCCCAGGTTGCCGAGCCGGAATGTCGCCTCCAGCGAGCGTTCGCGCTCCGCCTCGATGAGCGCCGCGGGCCGCAGGTCGTGCTCGTGCAGCGGCGAGGAACTGATGACCAGCACGCGCTCGGCGCCGAGGATGTGGGCCGCCTGGATCGGCACGTTGTGCGCGTAGCCACCGTCGACCAGCCACTCCTGCGAATGCCCCGGCAGCTCGACCCGCGTGGCCGGGAATACCGGGAACGGCGAGCCGGAGGCGAACACGACGTCGATCAGCGCCTGGTGGCTAAGCCGGCGGTCGGCAAGCTGCCAGCGCGGATCTCGCTGCGCCAGCGCGGCCAGCGGCGACGTTCCGTCGGCAGGCGCGCAGCCACCGCCGGTCGGGGACTCGCCGAGGCGCGCAGGGTCGAAGACGAAATAGCGTTCGCGTTGCCGTGCCAGCGACGTCGCCGAAACGACGAAGGTCGTGTGCAGCGGATCGTCGATGCGTGCGTCGAGATCGAGGTTGCAATCGCTTTCCGGAATGCCGGCGCTGGCGCAGTGCCAGCGGGCGTAGGTCGTCTTGAAATAATCGATCGCGCGCTCGTTGCCGTAAATCGCCGGCGCCATGACCGCGTTCCAGTAGAAGAAACTCGCGACCAGAAACAGGATGACCCGCTGGTAGCGGCGCAGGTCCAGAAACCAGGTCGACTTGGGGAATGGCGCGACCAGCAGGTCCCAGCCCGGCTTCAGCGGGTTGCGCGGACTGCCCGACGGCGGCAGATGGGCCAGCAGGATCAGCAATGCGGTCACGGTCGCGGAGCAGGCCATGAACGCGAGCCAGAAACCGGGCGTCAGCTCGAACAGGGTCGTGCCCGAGAGCCAGAGGGCGAGGTGCGCGAGGAGCGGCGCCAGCAGGATCATCGCGGTCGCCGACAGCAGGTAGCGCGCGCCGACCCGTACCCGCACGGCCGGGTCCGCGGCGTTGGCCAGGGCGTGGTGCCAGGACAGGAACAAGAGCAGCAGGCCGACGCAGCAGACCAGCGTCGCCCAGGACACGGAGCCGAACCCGTCGCTGATCGACACGTCGCCGCCGTCGCGCATCGTCTCGACGACCCAGGGACTCAGCGTGAGCAGGATCGCGAGCACCAGCAGGACCAGGTTCGCACCGCGGAACGACACCTGCTCCCAGCGGAAGCGGTCGTCGAATATGAGCCGGTTGTCGGAGTACAGTGCGACGATGACGCAGAGAAAATAGAACAGGCCGGTAACAGCCGGCACGTGCTCGAGGCCGAGCACGCCGTTGACGTCCTTGATCAGCCACGGCGCGATGATCAGCAGCAGCACCCAGATCATGCGCGGCGGGAACCACGGCCGCGCCGTTTCGAGCTGCAGCAGCGCAGCGGGTAGCGTGGTCGGCTCCGTCCTGCGCCTGAGCGGGCCGACCGCGCGCACGACCAGCACCAGGGCCAGGAACAGCACGCCGCTGACGACCAGCGCCAGGTAACGCGGCATCTCGATGAACGGAAAGATGTCGGCATTGCCGACGTAGTCGCGCGCGTCGTCGCAGGCGTCGCCCGGCGCGCAGCGGGTCCACACTGTCCGCGTCAGCGAGGGTCCGGCCGGTCGATCGATACGCGTGACCAGCGTGCCGAGCAGCGCGCCGCCGGAGGTCCCGACCACGTAGTCGACCGGGATGGTCGCGTGGCGCGGACTGCCGTTCGCCGGCGCCGCGCCCGCGTTGCCGAGATAGCCGCCGTCGTAGAGGTACTCGACGAGCCGCGTCTGGTAGGCCGACTTGACGCCGCCGCCGGTCAGCACCAGCGCGAACGGGTCGACCTGCCGCTCGCGGGCGACGAGGTGCGCCCACAGCTCGTCGAGCCGGAAACGGAAATGCCGGTGCTTGCGGAACCCGGCCTCGTGCAGCGAATAGTTGCGCGCCAGGAACCCGGACAGCCCGCGCTCGAGTTCCGCGAGCTCCGGGTTTTCCGCCCGCAGCCAGCGGTCGAACACGCCGCTGCCCGGCGCGGCCAGCAGGAGCGACCCGCCGGCCGATCGTCCCGGCGTCCCGAACAGCGGATCGAACTGGCGCTGGTAGACCAGCACGTCCTGCTGCGCGGCGCCGCCCGGCGGCACGAACGCGGCGCCCGGTGAACCGTCGACGGCCACGCGGGTTTCGACAAGATCACCCGCCGCGACCTTGCCGCCGAAATTGAGTCGGGCCAGCTGCCGTTCCCAGGCCGCCGCGCGCTCGTCGCCGTCACCGCCAGCGACGAGTTCGCGCTCGATGAAGCGCAGCAGCGCCGGCAGCAGCGGCGACAGGTGCGAGTCGAGCCGGACCGGCCGCGCGTCATCGAGCAGCGCGGCGCGCGGGTCCGTCACGTCGGCCCCGGCGAGCCCGGACGAGTACGCGGGCAGCGGCTGCCCGTCGAGCGGCCAGTAGCGCAGCGCCCGCCAGGCGTCGGCGCCTTCCCGCGCGAGCAGGCCGGCCGCGAACGGCGAAAGCAGCGCGGCGTCGAGCCGGCCGTTCTCGAGCCAGTCGAACAGCTGGTAGTCGTTGCCGTGCGCGACGACGACGCAGGCCGCGCCGAGGCGGCCGCCCTGGTAGCGACCGCGGTAGCGTTCGGGCACGCCGACCGCGACGACGCGTTCGCCGGCCGCCACGCAGCCCTGCTCCGCCGGCTGCGCCGCAGCCTGTGCGTGCAGCGCGAATGCAGATACTGCCACTAGCCAGGCCGATCGAGTGTTGCTGCGCATCGCCGTCCCTGCCCTGCCGCCGAAGGAAAAGCTGGTCCCTACAGTGCAGATGTAGACGAATTCCGGCGAGTCCGCCACGCGCGGGTGCCGTCGGCGGCGGTCTCAGCCCTGCGCGGCGAAGTCCAGCGGCGTCTCCGGGTCGGCGAGCCGCGCGGGATCGGCCGTGTAGCCTTCCGCGATCAGCTTGCGGGCCTGGACGAAGTCCTTCGGCCGGTTGACGGCGTCGAGCGCCACCAGTCGGCCGCCCGCGAAGTAACACAGCGCGAACGAGCGCCCGCTCGCGGGATCGCCGCGCGTGACGATCCGGTCGCAGCCGGCGGACA
Source organism: uncultured Woeseia sp. (assembly GCA_937925605.1). Taxonomy (GTDB): domain Bacteria; phylum Pseudomonadota; class Gammaproteobacteria; order Steroidobacterales; family Woeseiaceae; genus Woeseia. Next base: position 14,280 of record CALALV010000187.1, on the reverse strand, counting down.
GGCCCGCGATCTGCAGCTTGACGTCGTACTGGTCGGACCAGAACCACGGCAGGTCGGCGTAGGGCCGCGGGTCGCCGGTCAGGGCATGGGCGACGACCATGGCCTGGTCGTGTGCATTCTGTACCGACTCGAGCCGCAGCCGATCGCCGTATAGCGGGTGCGGGCAGCGGGCGCAGTCGCCGGCGGCGAAAATGTCGGGGTCGGAGCTGCGGCAGAATTCGTCGACGACGATGCCGTCGTCGACGTCGAGCCCGGCGGCCTCCGCCAGCGCGGTGTCCGGCTCGATGCCGATGCCGACCACGACGACGTCGGCGGGCTCGACTTCGCCGCTCGCCAGGCGCACGCCGTCGGCGCGGCTTGCGCCCGTGATCTCGGCGACGGCGCTGCCCAGGCGCAGCGCCACGCCCTCCTCGCGGTGCACGCGGGCGAAAAAGTCCGACATCTCCGGGCAGGTGATCCGGGAAAGCAGGCGTTCCTCGGCTTCGACGACGCTGACCTGCATGCCGAGCGAGCGCAGCGAGGCCGCAACCTCGAGGCCGATGTAGCCGCCGCCGACGACCACGGCGCGCGCGCCGGCCGCGGTCGCCGCCCTCAGCCGTTCGATGTCCGCGACGGTGCGCACGTAGCAGACGCCGTCCAGCTCCGCGCCGGGTACCGGCAGGCGCCGCGGCCGTGCGCCGGTCGTCAGCACCAGCTGCTGCCAGCGGAGCCGGCTGCCGTCGTCGAGCGCGACGCTGCGTTCGCCGCGGTCGATCGCGGTCACGCGGCGGCCCAGCCTGAGATCGATCCGCGCCTTGTCGTACATGGCGGCAGGCCGCAGGAGGATCTGCTCGAACTGCCGCTTGCCCTTCAGGAAGTCTTTCGACAGCGGCGGCTTGTGGTAGGGCAGCTCCTGCTCTTCGCCGACGATCGTCACCGCGCCTTCGTAGCCGCAGCGCCGCAGGCCGTGCGCGAGCTGTGTCGCCGCGTGGCTCGCACCAACGATGACGACGCCCGGATCGCGTTCCCCGCTCATGCGCGCCCCAGCGCGGCCGGCGCCATCAGGCGCTGCCCGCGGCCGTATCTGCCTCCTGCTCCGCGACGCCGGGCCAGGCACTGAGCACGGCGTTGATCAGCGTCGCCAGCGGAATGGCGAAGAACACGCCCCAGAAACCCCAGATGCCACCGAAGAACAGGATCGCCACGATGATCGCGACCGGGTGCAGGTTGACGACCTCGCTGAACAGCAGTGGCGCGAGCAGGTTGCCGTCCAGCGCCTGGATGATCAGGTAGGCCAGCACGACGTAGTAGAAGTCCGCCGCCGCCCCCCACTGGAACAGCGCCACCAGCGCGACCGGCAGCGTGACGACGGCGGCGCCGATGTACGGGATCAGCACCGAGACGCCGGTCAGCACGGCCAGCAGCAGCGCGTACTGCAGGCCGAGCAGCGTGAACACGACCCAGGTCACCGAGCCGACTATCAGGATTTCCCAGAACTTGCCGCGCACGTAGTTGCCGAGCTGCCCGTCCACCTCCTGCCACACGGTGCTGGTCAGCTGTCGCTCGCTCGGCAGGAAGCCCGCGAACCAGTCCATGATGCGGTCCTTGTCGCGCACCATGAAGAACACGAGCAACGGCACCAGCACGAGGTAGACGATGACCGTGATCAGCAGGACCAGGCCGCTCATCGAGAACGACAGCACGGACTGGCCCATGCGGATCGACTCGGTGCCGAGCGTCGAGACGAACTCCTGTATCTGCTGCTCGCTGACGAAGTTCGGGTACTTGCGCGGCAGCTCGAGCAGCAGCGCCTGGGCCCGCTCGAGGATCTGCGGCACCTGGCCGACCAGTCGCGTGACCTGCCGGATGAGTGGCGGCAGCAGGCCAAACAGCAGCGTCGCGACGAACGCGACGAATACGAGGAACACCAGCACCACGCTCGGCAGGTGCGGCACGCCGATCCGGTGCAGGCGGGCGACTACGCCCTGCAGCAGGTAGGCGATCACGACTGCGGCCAGCACCGGGGCCAGCATGTTGCCAAACAGGTAGACGGCCGCGCCGAGACTCAGCAGCGCGAGCGACAGCGTCACGACCTGCGGATTGGCAATTTGCCGCCGGAACCACCGGGTTACCGTGTTCATGGCCCCGAGCTTACCTCAGCCCCAGAGGCGGGAATCAAATACCTGCACCCGGCCGCGGTCGTAGCGCAGGCCCTGCGGCCTGTCACGTTCCAGCAGCAGCGGCCCGTCGATGTCGACGAAGCGGCAGAGCTGCGCGACGACGAAAGCGGGCGCCATCGCGAGCGAGGTGCCGAGCATGTTGCCGACCATGAGCCCGAGGCCGCGCTCGCGCGCCGCGGCGGCGAGCCGCAGCGATTCGCTCAGCCCCCCGGCCTTGTCCAGCTTGATGTTGATAACGTCATAGCGCGCGGCGGCGACGTCGAGTTCGGCCGTGTCGAGGCAGGACTCGTCGGCGGCGAGCGGCACCGGGCTCGTGAAGCCCTCGAGCGCCTCGTCCGCGCCGCGCGGCAGCGGCTGCTCGACCAGCTCGATGCCGAGCGCCTCGCAGGCCGGCAGCAGCGACTCGAGCCGGGCCATGTCCCAGGCCTGGTTCGCGTCGACGACGATGCGCGCGTCCGGCCTTGCGCCGCGGATCGCCTCCAGGCGCTCGCGCGGGCGGTCGTCGTTCAGCTTGACCTTGAGCACCGGGCAGTCGTGCGCGGCGCTCGCCTTCGCGGCCATCTCCGCCGGGCTGTCCTCGAGGCCGATCGTGAACACGGTCGTGACCGGCTGCGGCTCCATCCCGGTCAGCGACCAGATCGAGCGGCCGCTCTTCTTGCACTCGAGGTCCCACAGCGCGCAGTCGATCGCGTTGCGCGCGCCGCCGCGCGGCAGCAGCCCGGCCAACGCCTCGCGGTCGAGGCCCTCGTCGACGGCATGCTCGATCGCCACGATCTGCTCGCGCATGCTGTCCACCGTTTCGTCGAGATAGGAGACGCCGGCGGCCTCGCCGAAGCCGCGGTGCGGCCCGTCCTTCAGCTCGACGACGACGCAGCTCGCGTGCGTCCATTCGCGCCCGGTGATGCGGAACGGCACCTTGAGCTTCCAGCGCTCGATCGATACCAGCAGGTCCATCAGTCACCTCCCGCGAAATCGCGGCGGATCCGCTCGACGACGGGCTGCATGCCGGTAGCGATCGGGTCGACAGAGGGCAGCCCGGTTTCGCGAGACAGCGCGTCGAGGTACGGCTGCCGCTCGTCCGCCGGCAGGCTGGAAGTATTGATGCTGATGCCGACGCAGCGGATGCCGGGATTCGTCAGCCGGCCCTCGAGCAGGTTGCGCTCGATGCAGTCGGCGACGGACGGCAGGCGGTATCCCGGACACTCGTCCAGCGCGCTGCGCCCTGCCTCGTGGCAGACGAGGATCGCGTCGGGCTGCGACCCATGTAGCAGGCCGAGGCTCACCGCGGCGTAGCCCGGGTGGAACAGCGAGCCCTGCCCCTCGATGACGTCCCAGTGCCCGGGTTCGTTGTCCGGCGACAGCACTTCGGCTGCGCCCGAGACAAAGTCGCTGACGACGGCGTCGATCGGCATGCCACTGCCGGCGATCATGATGCCGGTCTGGCCGGTCGCGCGGAACGTCGCCTCGAAACCCTCTGCAAGCAGCGCCGCGTGCAGCGCGAGCGCCGAGTACTTCTTGCCGACGGCGCAGTCGGTGCCAACCATCAGAACGCGCCGCCCGCTGCGCTTGCGGCCGCTGCCGACGGGAATCCCGGCGGGCGGCACGCGCACGTCGACGAGCCGCGCGCCGGAATCCCGGGCGGCGCGCGCGACGCGCTCGAACTTCGCAAGGCGCACGTGCAGGCCGGACACGATGTCCATGCCGGCGGCGGCCGCCTCCTCGAGCACCGCGAGCCAGCTGTCCGGGATCACGCCGCCGACCGGCGCGACGCCGACGATCAGGCTGCCGACTCCGGCCTCCTTCGCCGCGGGCACGTCGAGGTCGGGCACCCCGAGGTCGACCGGGCAGCCCGGGAAGCGCAGCTGCCCGGCAACCTTCTCGCCGCGCCAGCGCACGATGCCCAGGCCGGTCTTCGCGTACAGCGGATGCCTGACATCGCCGATCATGACGAGGTACGGCGCGCGCAGCTCGACGACGGTCGTCTCAGGCACGCAGCACCACCGTGCGCTGGCCGCTCAGGAACAGCCGGTGCTCGGCGAACCAGCGCACCGCGCGATTGAACACGACGCTCTCGAGGTCCTGGCCGATCACGACCAGCTCCTCCGGCCCCATTGTGTGGTCGACGCGCTCGACGCCCTGCTCGATGATCGGGCCCTCGTCTAGATCGGTCGTGACGAAATGCGCCGTGGCGCCGATGATCTTGACGCCGCGCGCATGCGCCTGGTGGTACGGCCGCGCGCCCTTGAAGCCGGGCAGGAAGGAATGGTGGATGTTGATGGCCCGCTCGTGCAGCCGTTCGCAGGCATCCGCCGACAGGATCTGCATGTAACGTGCGAGCGCGAGCAGGTCCGCGCCGCTGTCGTCGAACAGGTCCAGGATGCGCGCCTCCTGCTCGTCCCGGCGACCCGCCTTGATCGGCAGGTGGTGGAACGGCAGCCGGTACCATTCGACCAGCGAGCGCATGTCCTCGTGGTTGGACACGACGCCGACGATCTCGATCGGCAGCGTGCCGATCGAAACGCGGTGCAGCATGTTGTTCAGCACGTGGCCCTGTTTCGACACGGCGACCAGCACCTTGCAGCGCTGCTCGGCGCGGTGCAGCTGCCAGTCCATCCCGAAGCGAACGGCCACGTCCGCGAAGCGCTGCCGGAGGCTGTCGTCGTCCGGCAGGTCCGCACCCGCGAACGACGTGCGCATGAAGGACCGCTCCGACCAGGGGTCGACGTAGTGCGCGGTCTCGGTGATCGAACCGCCGTTGTCGGCGATGAAGCCGGTGATGGCGGCGACGATCCCGGCCCGGTCCGGGCAGGACATCGTCAGGACCCGCATGCCGCTGGTGCTCGCCGCGCTCATTCGCCTCCGGGGCGGCGCCATACCTGCCAGGCGCCAATGGTCAGGAGCGGCATAATGTAAATCACGAAGAACACCCACGCCATGGTCCCGTAGCCGCGCGCAATCAGGTTGGTAATGCCCCACAGGGACACGACGGCCGACACGACGACCGCGGCGACCGCGATCAGCGCGTGCTTGCCGGCCGCGAGGCCGCGCCCGCGGCGCTCGACAAGGAACGCGTCGATGCGCTCGTTGATGCCCTGCAGCAGGCCCGCCCCGGTCTCGATGAACGTGCCGAACAGCATGATCGAGTACACGAGCAGGAAGCCCGTCGAGCCGTAGGTGGCGAGCAGCCAGTAGACCGGGATCGGCTGCTCCACGATTGCCGGGTAGGCGGCGAAGAAGGCCACGTGGAACAGGAGCGCGGGCACCAGCGCGATCAGCGCGCCAACCGCGCCGGAGGCGAGCGCCTGCGCCCGCGTCTCGAAACCGCGCGCCACGTACAGCAGCAGCGGCACGGTCGCCAGGTTGTACAGCGCGTACTTGAAGCCGCTGACGGCCCAGCCGCTGCCCGCCTCGGCCGCGGCGATCTGCGCCACGACGGCGTCGCCCTCGTTGCGGAAGATCATGATGAAAAAGGCGATGAACACGGCATACAGGAATACCGACCAGAACGTCAGCGCCTTCTCGACCAGCTCACGGCCGTAGAAGGTCAGCACCCCGATTACCGCCAGCATGACGACGAGACCCGCGAAATACGGCACGCCGAGACTGTCGCGCGAGATGTTGCCGGCCGCCGAGGCGAGCACCGCGAGCACCAGCAGGAACTGCAGCACGACCAGCAGTTCGTAGGCGACCCAGCCCGGCCCGAGGAGGCGCTTGAAGAAGTTGCGGTAGTCGTACGCTCGGTGCAGGCGCGCAAGTTCGAAGGTCAGGCCAAGCACCAGCGCCACGGTCGCGAACGAAACCAGGAAACCGAGCAGGCCGCCGAGCAGGCCGTAGCTCACGAAGTACTCGACGATCTCGCGGCCGGTGCCGTAGCCCCCGCCGACCATGACCGACTGGTAGACCGCGCCCGGCATGACGTACAAACGCACGAAACGCGAACTGAAAAATCCCCCCATGCGCCAGTCATACCCGCCACGCCGGCCGATGTCGAGCGCCGCGGCGATTTTTGCCCCGTCCCGTGCACTTCCGTAAACTGTGCGGCCCGCAGCGTCAGCCCCTGATTGACAAGGAAGCGCATGAGCGAAACCCGGATCATCTACACCGAGACCGACGAGGCGCCGATGCTCGCGACCTGGTCGCTGCTGCCGATCGTGCGGGCCTTCGCAGGCACCGCCGGCGTCGACATCGAGACGCGCGACATCTCGCTCGCCGGCCGCATCATTGCGAACTTCCCCGGGCGGCTGACCCACGAGCAGCAGCAGCCGGACGCGCTGGCCGAGCTCGGTGAGCTGGCCAAGACGCCGCAGGCCAACATCATCAAGCTGCCGAACATCAGTGCATCGATACCGCAGCTGACGGCCGCGATCCGGGAGCTGCAGTCCCAGGGATACGTCGTTCCCGACTTTCCCGAGGAACCGCGTAACGACGAGGAGCGTGCCGTTCGCGAGCGCTACGGCAAGGTGCTCGGCAGCGCCGTGAACCCCGTACTGCGCGAAGGCAACTCGGACCGCCGCGTCGCCGCCGCGGTCAAGGAATACGCGAAGAAACACCCGCATTCGATGGGCAAGTGGCAGGCCGACTCGAAGTCCAGGGTCGCGCACATGGCCGGCGGCGACTATTACGGCAGCGAGCAGTCCCACGTGCTCGACGCCGACGGTGAGCTGCGCATCGAGTTCGTCGCCGCGGACGGCGAGGTGCAGGTCCTGCGCAAGTCCGTCGGCGTGCGGCCCGGCGAGGTCGTCGACGCGGCCGTCATGAGCATCGCCGCGCTGCGGGACTTTTTCACGAGCTCGATCGAGGCGGCGCAGGCCGACGACGTGCTGCTCTCGCTGCACCTCAAGGCAACGATGATGAAGGTCTCGGACCCGATCATGTTCGGCCACGCGGTGAAAGTCTTCTACGCACCGGTCTTCGAGAAGCACGCGGCGCTGTTCCGGGAACTGGGCGTGGACCCGGACAACGGCATCGGCGATGTCTATGACAACATTGCCGAGCTCGACGAAGAGCGGCGCGCGGCGATCGAAGCTGACATCGAAGCCGTGTACGCGGACCGGCCGCGGCTCGCGATGGTCGACTCGGACCGCGGCATCACGAACCTGCACGTGCCGAGCAACGTTATCATCGACGCGTCGATGCCGGCGGCCATCCGCTCCTCCGGCAAGATGTGGGGACCGGACGGCAAGCTCGCCGACACGCTTGCCATGATCCCCGACCGCAGCTACGCCGGCATCTACCAGGCCGTCATCGACGACTGCAAGGAAAACGGCGCCTTCGACCCGGCCACGATGGGCAACGTGTCCAACGTCGGCCTGATGGCACAGAAGGCGGAGGAGTACGGCTCGCACGACAAGACCTTCGAAGTGCCGGCCGCCGGCCGCGTCCGGGTCGTCGACGCGGACGGCGAGGTGCTGATGGCGCACGAGGTCGAGGCCGGCGACATCTGGCGCATGTGCCAGACGCGCGACGTCGCGATCCGCGACTGGGTGCGGCTCGCGGTCAGCCGGGCGCGTGCGACCGGCAACCCGGCGGTATTCTGGCTCGACGAGCAGCGCGCGCACGATCGCAACCTGATATCGATCGTAGAGGACTGCCTCGCGGAGCACGACACGCAAGGCCTCGAAATCCTCGTGCGCTCGCCGCTGGAGGCCATGCGCTACACGCTCGAGCGGGTACGCGCCGGCAAGGACACGATCTCGGTCACCGGCAACGTGCTACGCGACTACCTGACCGACCTGTTCCCGATCCTCGAACTCGGCACCAGCGCGAAGATGCTGTCGATCGTGCCGCTCCTGGCCGGCGGCGGCCTGTACGAGACCGGCGCCGGCGGCTCCGCGCCGAAACACGTGCAACAGTTTCTCGCGGAGAACCACCTGCGCTGGGATTCGCTCGGCGAGTTCCTGGCGCTCGCGGTTTCGCTGGGCGACCTCGCGGAGCAGACCGGCAACGCCCGGGCACGCGTGCTGGCCGCGGCGCTCGACGCAGCCAACGGCCGCTTCCTCGAGGAGAACAAGTCGCCGTCACGCAAGGCGGGCGAACTCGACACGCGCGGCAGTCACTACTACCTGGCGCTGTACTGGGCGCAGGCGCTCGCTGCGCAGGACGACGACGCCGGGCTGCGCGAGACCTTCGCCGGTGTCGCGGCCGCGCTCGGCGACAACGAAGCGCGCATCGTCGATGAGCTGAACGGCGTCCAGGGCCGTCCCGTCGACATCTGGGGCTATTACCACCCGGACCCGCAGCGCACGCGCGACGCGATGCGCCCGAGCGCCACGCTGAACCGCATCATCGACGGGCTCGCCGGCGGCTGAGCGCCGGCCGGCTTCAGCCGCCCTGCATCGACGCCGGCAGGCGCACGGCGACGACCCGCCCGGTCACGCAGGTCTGCCCGCCGGCGGCGAGTTCGATGTCGACGACGACCTTGCGCTCGCCGACCTCGAGCGCGCGGCCGGTCAGCTCCAGCTCGACCCCGAGCGGCGTCGGCCGGCGGTAGTCGACCGCCAGCGAGGCCGTGACGAAACGCGGCAGCCGCCCGGCCGCGAGCGGGCCGCCGGCCGCAGCGGCCGCGGCCGTCGCGGTGCCGTGGCAGTCGATCAGCGATGCGAGCAGCCCACCGTAGACGAAACCCGGGATCGCCGTGTAGCGCGCATCCGGCGTGAAGCGGGCGACGCTGCGTTGCCCGTCCCAGTAGCTTTTCAGCTGCAGGCCGTCCGCGTTGCCATAGCCGCAGCCGTAGCAGTGGCTCGTGTCCTCCGGGTACAGGTCCTGTATCGCGCTGTCGCTCACGATGCCCTCAGCTGCGCAAGCGGTAGCCGCTCGCGAAGATCCAGCGGATGAAGAACAGGCAGGCCAGCAGGAATACGACGGTCATGCCGAAACTGACGGCGACGCTGACGTCCGCGTTCTCGTAGAAACTCCAGCGAAACCCGCTGACGAGGTAGACGACCGGGTTGAACAGCGTGACCGTCTGCCAGAACGGCGGCAGCATGTCGATCGAGTAGAAACTGCCGCCGAGGAAGGTCAGCGGCGTGATGATCAGCATCGGCACGATCTGCAGCTTCTCCCAGCCGTCGGCCCAGACGCCGAGAATGAAGCCGAACAGGCTGAACGACACGGCGGTCAGCACGAGGAACATCAGCATCCAGAGCGGGTGCGCTACCTGCACGTCGACGAACAGGTTGGCCGTCGCGAGGATGATACTGCCGAGGATGATCGACTTGGTCGCGGCGGCACCGACGTAGCCGAGCAGCACCTCGACCCAGGACACAGGCGCCGACAGCAGCTCGTAGATCGTTCCCGAGAAGCGCGGGAAATAAATGCCGAAAGATGCATTCGACACGCTCTCGGTCAGCAGCGACAGCATGATCAGGCCGGGTACGATGAAGCTGCCGTAGCTGACGCCGTCGATCTCGGTGATGCGCGAGCCGATCGCCGCGCCGAACACGATGAAATACAGCGAGGTCGAGATCACCGGCGACACGATGCTCTGGAACAGCGTGCGCCCGGTGCGCGCCATTTCGAAGGCGTAAATGGCCCGGACCGCGTACAGGTTCATACCGCCTTCTTCCTCACGAGGTCCACGAAGATCTCCTCGAGCGAGCTCTCGCGCGTGGTCAGGTCGTTGAAGCGGACTCCGGCCGTGCCGAGATCGGCCAGCAACGAGGTAATGCCCGTCCGCTCGGCCTGGGTATCGTAGGTATAGACGAGCTCCTGGCCGTCGGCGGCCAGTTGCAGCGCGTGCTGCGCAAGGCTGTCCGGCACCGCGTCGAGCGGCTCCTGCAGGTGCACGCGCAGCTCGCGCTTGCCGAGTTCGCGCATCAGCCGGCGCTTCTCCTGGACCAGCACGATTTGACCGTGGTTGATGACGCCCACCCGGTCGGCCATCTGCTCGGCCTCCTCGATGTAGTGGGTCGTCAGGATCACGGTGACGCCGGTCTCCTTCAGCGCGCGCACGATCTGCCACATGTCCTTGCGCAGCTCGACGTCGACGCCGGCCGTCGGCTCGTCGAGAAACAGGATTCGCGGCTCGTGCGCCAGCGCCTTCGCTATCAGCACTCGCCGCTTCATGCCGCCGGACAGCGTCATGATGCGCGCGTCGCGCTTCTCCCACAGCGTCAGCGAGCGCAGGACCTTCTCGACGTGGGCATCGTCGCGCGGCTTGCCGAACAGGCCGCGGCTGAAGCGCACGGTCGCGAGCACCGACTCGAAGGTATCGGTCGCGAGTTCCTGCGGCACCAGCCCGATCAGCGAGCGGGTCTTGCGGAAATCGCGCCGGATGTCGTGGCCGTCGACCCGCACTTCGCCGCCGCTGGCATTGACGATGCCGCAGACGATGTTGATCAGCGTGGTCTTGCCGGCACCGTTCGGCCCGAGCAGCGCGAAAATCTCGCCGTGTTCGATCGACAGCGAGACGTCCTTCAGCGCGCGGAAACCGCCCGCGTAGGTCTTCTCGAGGTGGCTGACGGATATCGCGGGGTGCATGCGCGCGAGTCTACCCAAGCCGCGCTGGGCGGCGCTATCTCGGCGCAAGTTCAGCCGCGGAACATCGTCAGCGCGACATAGCTCGCCCCGAGCAGGCCCGGCTCCGGGTGCATGATGACCTGGGTCGGGATGCGCTCCATCAGCGAACGATGCCGGCCCTTGTTCTCGAAGCCCGACCGGAAGCGGCTGTTGGCGAGCAGGTCCGGGTTGCGCTTGACGATGCCGCCGGCGATGTAAACGCCGTCCGCGGCGCCGAGCGCCAGCGCGAGATCGCCGGCGACCTGGCCCAGGATTTCGTAGAAGTGCTGCAGGGCCTCGGCGGCGCGCGTGTCGCTGTTGTCCGCCGCGCGCGCAAAGATCTCCTTCGCGCTGGCCGGCGCGCCTTTCTCGCCGTGCAGCGCGACGAGGGCCGCGTACAGGTTCTCGAGGCCGGGCCCGGACACGAGGCGCTCGTCGGATACGCGCTCGAATTTCTCGCGCAGCGCCGCCAGGAGGCGCATCTGCAGCTGCGACTCGGGCGCGAAGCCGAGGTGTCCGCCCTCGCCGACAACCGGGTACAGGCGGCCGTCGCGGCGCAGCAGGCCGGCCGCGCCGAGGCCCGTGCCGGGGCCGACGATCGCGACGTTGAAATCGTCCTCGCCGAACTCGGGCAGCGGCAGGATACCGGCCGCGACGCAGTCGCCGGGCGCGAGGAACGGGATGGAGTAGGCAATCGCCTCGAAGTCATTCAGCAGCCGCACCGACTCGCTGCCGAAATCCGCGGCCAGTTCGTCCGTTGCCAGGCTCCAGTGATTGTTCGTGAAGCGCACGCGGCCGTCGACGATCGGACCGGCCGCGGCGAAACAGATGACCCGAGGCGACTTCGCGCCGACGCGCCCGAGGTACTCGGCGATTGCTTCGCCCGCGGTCGGATAGTCCGCACAAGCGAGCGTCAGCTCATCGTGAAAACCGGGCTTCTGCGAATTCGCGAGCGCGAAACGCGCATTGGTACCGCCGATGTCTCCGATCAACAGCGAGGGTGCGGGCATTCCGGGTCTCCGCGTGCGATGCCTTCGGGTCCGTCGCGCCCGATGTTCGCACAGCGCACGCCGCGCCGCACGGCGTCAGTCCGCCGGGAACACCGTCGCGCCCTGCTCCGCGCCACTCACGTTGCTGCGGAACGCCGCGAACAGTTCGCGGCCGGTGCCGTAGTGGTTGCCGGCCAGGTCCGCCGCGGACGCTGCGCGCGCCTGCCACTCGGCGTCGTCGACCTGCGCCCGGAGCGTGCCGCCGGCCGCGTCGATCTCGATCAGGTCGCCGTCCCGCACTTTCGCGAGCGCGCCGCCCCGGGCCGCTTCCGGCGTTACCTGGATCGCGGCCAGAACCTTGCCCGAGGCGCCGGACATGCGGCCGTCGGTCAGCAGCGCGACGCGGCTGCCACGATTCTGCAGCACGCCGAGGTACGGCGTCAGCTTGTGCAGCTCGGGCATGCCGTTCGCGCCCGGACCCTGCCACGGCAGCACGGCGACGAAGTCGCCGGCGAGTTCGCCCGCGTCGAACGCGTCCGTGAAGGCCTGCTGTGACTCGAAGACCCGCGCCGGCGCCTTGATCCGGTGGTGTTCCTTCGCGACCGCGGACACCTTGATGATCGCGCGGCCGAGATTGCCGTCGACGACCCTGAGCCCGCCCTCGCGGTCGAACGCGTCCGCGACCGGGCGCACGATCTCCGTGTCCAGCGACGTCGGCTGCGCGTTTCGCCAGGCGAGCGAGTCGCCGTCCAGTACCGGTTCGACGCAGAAGCGCTCGAGCCCGGGGCCGAGTATCGTCATGACCTCGCGGTGCAGCAGGCCGGCCTCGAGCAGCTCGCGCATGACGAAGCCGAGCCCGCCCGCGGCATGGAAGTGATTCACGTCGGCGAGCCCGTTCGGGTACACGTGTGCGAGCAGCGGCACGGCGCGCGACAGCTCGTCGAAATCGGTCCAGTCGATGCGGATGCCGGCGGCCGCCGCGATCGCGACCAGGTGAATCGTGTGGTTGGTCGAGCCGCCGGTGGCCAGCAGCCCGACGATCGCGTTGACGATTGCCGCCTCGTCGACGATCTCGGCGAGCGGCGTGTAGTTCTCGCCGAGATCGGTCAGGCCGAGCAGCGTGCGCACGGCCTCGCGGGTCAGCTCGTCGCGCAGCGGCGTGTTCGGGTTGACGAACGAGCCACCCGGCAGCTGCAGGCCCATGAACTCCAGCATCATCTGGTTGCTGTTCGCGGTGCCGTAGAACGTGCAGGTGCCGGGGCCGTGGTAGGAGGCCGATTCGGCGGCCAGCAACTCGTCGCGGCCGACCTTGCCGGCGGCATACTCCTCGCGCACCCGCGCTTTCTCCTTGTTCGGCAGCCCCGACACCATCGGCCCGGCGGGCACGAACAGCACCGGCAGGTGACCGAAGGCCAGCGCGCCGATCAGCAGGCCGGGCACGATCTTGTCGCAGACCCCGAGGCACAGCGCCCCGTCGAACATGTTGTGCGACAGCGCGACGCCGGTCGCCATCGCGATCACGTCGCGGCTGAACAGCGACAGGTCCATGCCGTCCTGGCCCTGGGTCACGCCGTCGCACATCGCCGGCACGCCGCCCGCGAACTGGGCGACCGCGCCGGCCTCCCCGGCCGCGCGGCGGATGATCGCCGGGAAGGCCTCCAGCGGCTGGTGCGCGCTCAGCATGTCGTTGTAGGCGGAGACGATGCCGAGGTTCGGTATCTCCCGCCCGGACAGGGCCTCCTTGGCGCCGCCGCCGCAGGCGGCCATGCCGTGCGCGAGGTTGCTGCAGGACAGCCGGGACCGCGACGGGCCCTCGTCGCGCGCGGCGTGCATCCGCGCGAGGTAGGCGGCACGGCTCTCCTTGCTGCGCTCGCGAATCCGGGTGGTTACCTTGTCGAGGGTCGGGTCGAGACTCATCGGTTAAGCTCCGTTGTCGGTTCAGGGCGCCCAGACGACGCTGAGCGGCGCCGGGCTGCGCGCGAGCAGCGCGGCGACCGGCAGGCCGGTAGCACCGCGCCGCGCGCTTTCGAATACCTGCCGTTTCTCCTCGCCGAAGAACAGCAGCACGATCTCGCGGCTTCGTGCGAGCGCGGCGAGCGTCAGACTGATGCGCGGGTGCGGGCTTGCGCGGGTCGCGACGGGCACGAAATGCGCGTCGCCGTCCGGCGCCAGAGCGTCGTCGAGGCCGGCGAAATCCGGGAACAGCGACGCGAAGTGTCCGTCGGCGCCCATCCCGAGCAGGCAGGCCGCGAACGGCAGCGGCAGGCCGGGCCAGTCCCGTTCCAGCGCGGCGCAGGCGCCCGCGGGGTCCGTGCCGTCCCGGTACAGTCCGGCGAGCGACGCCGTTGCGGCCTCGTCCGTCAGCAGCGTGCCGCGCAGCAGGCGCTCGTTGCTGTCGGCGTCGTCCGGCGGCACCCAGCGTTCGTCGCTCGGCAATACCGTTACCCGCTGCCAGTCCAGCGGCACGCGCGCCAGCCGCCGGAACACGGGCCCGGGCGTCGTGCCGCCGCTGACGACCATGCCGTTTCGCATCGACTCTCCGAAAGGATCGGTCCGCGGCTCCGGCGCGTCCTGCCCGAGCGGCAACGCGGCCACCTCCGCCGCCGCCGGCCGCGGCGGCGCGGGCGCGATGCGCA
>CALALV010000186.1 GCA_937925605.1 uncultured Woeseia sp. | reverse complement strand
CGCGCGCCGAACTGGGCGAACTGGCCGCACGCCACGCGACCCGCGCGGTGCACCTGTGCTTTTTCGGCGAGATCTCGAGCGGCAAGAGCTCGCTCGTGCAGGCGCTTGTGCCGGACGCTGACGTCCGGGTCAGCGCGGTCGGCGGCTCGACCCTCGACATCCGCCATTACCGCTGGCGCGCGGCCGACGGCAGCGAAGTGCTGCGGACCGACGTGCCGGGCCCCGGCGGCCGGGAGGAAGGCCCCGCCCGAACGGCGGAGGAGGCGGCGGCGCGGGGGCAGGTCGTGCTGTTCGTGACCGACGGCGACCTCGCGCGCGGCGAGAAGCAGACGCTCGAGCGCCTGCTCGCTCTGGACAAGCCGCTGATCCTCGTGCTGAACAAGTCTGACCGCTACGACGCCGCCGAACAGGCGCTGCTGATCGAACGGCTGCTCGCCCATGTCGGTGACCTCGGCGGCGAGTGGGATCGCGACCAGGTTGTCGCCGTGTCGGCCGGCGGCGAGGTCGAAGTCCTGGAGCAGCGTGCCGACGGCAGCGAGAACCTGGTCCGGCGCCAGCGATCGGCCGACGTCGGCGTACTGGTCGTTGCGATCAACCGGCTGCTGGCCGGCGACGCCGCGACGATGGACGAACGCCGTGACCGCGCGGTGTTCCGGCTGGCCGCCGAGAAACTCGACGCGGCCGAACGCCGCTACCGCGCCGAGCGCGGCGAACAGATTATCCGCAGCTCGACCCGCAAGGCCGTGATCGGTGCGCTGGCCGCCGTCAGCCCCGGGACCGACGTGCTGATCCAGGGCTATATCGGCACGACGATGACCCGGGCTCTGTGCCGCCTCTACGGCGCGGAGCCGCGCGACCTCGACGTCGAGGAATTCCTGTCGCTGAGCCAGAGCCGCGCCGGGCGCGCGCTGCCGCTCGCGCTCGCGGTCGCCGGAAACGGGCTGAAGGCCTTTCCCGGAATCGGCACCGTCGCCGGCGGCCTCGCGCATGCGGTAGCCTACGGTCTCATTTTCGACGCGCTCGGGCACAGCCTGGTCCTGACGCTCGAGCGTCATGGCGAGCTCGAACCGGAGCAGGCGGCCCGCGAGTTCGGGGACAACATCGGTGAGTATGTGGAAGCGGGCGTTACGAAGGTGGTCCGCCTGGCGGTCGCCGAAGACGAACGTCGACGGGACGACTGAGCGCGAGGATCCGGGCAGCGATCACCTGTCCCTCGCGCGCGAATCCTTAAGCGAACTCGTCAACGACCAGCGCCTGCCGGCCGGAATCCGCGAGTCGCTGGCCGACGACTATGCGCAGGTCCGCGCGATGCTCGACAAGCTCGAGCACGGGCACCTGCACATCGCCGTCGCCGGCCGGGTCAGTACCGGCAAGTCCTCGCTGCTGAACGCCCTGATCGGCGAGCAGCGCTTCGCGGTCAGCCCGCTGCACGGCGAGACGCGGCACTCGGCGATGGCCGCCTGGCAGGAGATCGAGGCCGGCGGCGTGTTCCTGAGCGACACGCCGGGCCTCGACGAGGCCGGCGGCGAGGCGCGCGAGTCGCTGGCGCGCGAGGTCGCCGGGCGCGCCGACCTCGTGATCTTCGTGCTCGACGGCGACATCACCGACAGCGAACGCCGCGCGCTCGCGACGATCGTCGCGAGCGGCAGGCCGGTACTGGTCGCGCTCAACAAGAGCGATCTCTACACGCAGCAGGAAACGGCCGAGCTGCTCGCCTCGATCCGGACGAAGACGGACGGTCTCGTGCCGTCCCGGCACGTGCTCGCGGTGGCGGCGGAACCGCGCCCGCGGCTCGTCGTCTCGATCGCGGATGACGGCAGCGAGACCGAGAGCCGCCGCGAGCGCGCGCCCGACGTCGCGGAGCTCAGGCTCAAGCTCTGGGAGATCGTCGAGGCGGAGGGCAAGACGCTGGTCGCGCTGAACGCGAGCCTGTTCGCCTCCTCGCTGTCCGACCAGGTCGGGCGCCGGATTCTCGAGGCCCGCCGCGAGCTGGGCGAGCGGCTGACGCGTACCTATTGCATCGCGAAAGGCGTCGCGGTCGCCTTCAACCCGGTGCCGGTCGCGGACCTGTTCGCCGCGGCCTTCATCGACGTAGGAATGGTCATGCACCTCGCGCGCGTCTACGGCCTGCCGCTGTCGCGTCGCGAGGCAGGCTCTCTGATTTCGGTCATCGCCGCCGAGGCGGCCGCGCTGATGGGCACGGTCTGGGCCCTGCATTTCCTGTCGAGCGCGCTC
Organism: uncultured Woeseia sp.; assembly: GCA_937925605.1. GTDB lineage: Bacteria > Pseudomonadota > Gammaproteobacteria > Steroidobacterales > Woeseiaceae > Woeseia. Next base: position 17,810 of record CALALV010000186.1, on the reverse strand, counting down.
AAGGTCGGCACGCTCGGCCTGTCCACGATCCTGACCGCGGGCGCGCAGGGCGCCATTGCGTGGTACAGCACCTACCTCGTCGGGCGCGTGGCCGCGCGCTATCTCGCGCAGGGCAAGTCCTGGGGCGACGGCGGGCCGAAGCAGGTCGTCAGCGAGATTCTCGACAGCCTGAAAGACGAGTCGGTGCTCGACGAGGCCCGCCGCGAGATCCGCGCGCGGCTGCGCGCGGCCGGCTCCTGACATGGCCGCGCGCGACTGGCAGGAACGCCGTGCGCGCATCCTGGCCGCGGTGCAGGACGTGCCGGCGGGCTGCGTCGCCAGCTACGGCCAGGTGGCCGAGCATGCCGGTATCCCGCGCGGCGCGCGCCAGGTAGGCCGAGCGCTCAAGGAACTTCCGGCCGGCAGCGATGTGCCCTGGCACCGCGTCGTGCTGGCCTCGGGTGCGCTCGCGTTTGCGCCGCGCAGCGCGGCCTGGCGCCGCCAGCGCCGGCGGCTCGCGGACGAAGGCGTGCGGCTCGAGCGGGGCCGCGTCGACCTCGCCCGCTGCCGCTGGCAGCCGGACCTGGACGAGCTCCTGTGGAAGCCGGGCGATGCCTGGGACTGAAGTCCGCCGCCGTAGGCGTTTACAATGGCGGCTCGGGCGTCGCGACGCGGCCGGATTCACGAACGGGGGACTCACAGCGTGACGAGACAGGCCGGCATGCCGGCAGTGATCTTTTCCCACGGCCAGGAAAGCGGGCCTTGGGGCACGAAAATCACGCGCATGGCAGAGGTCGTGCGCGGGCTGGGCTGCCGCGCCGACAGCATCGACTACCAGGGCATCGCGGACCCGGGCGAGCGGGTCCGGAAACTCGTCGAGAGCTGCCGGGGCATGGCGGAGCCGCTGATCCTGGTCGGCTCCAGCATGGGCGGCCACGTGGCGACGGCAGCCGCGGGCGCGCTCGCGGCACGCGGCCTGTTCGTGCTGGCGCCCGCCTATTTCATGCCGGGCTTCGAAAACCTGACGCCGCCGCCGCCGGAGCTGCCGATCGAGATCGTGCACGGCTGGCGCGACGACGTCGTGCCGGTCGAGCACAGCATCCGTTACGCGCAGGCGGCCCGCGCGACGCTGCACGTGCTGGACGGCGATCACCGACTGACCGAGAACCTGCCCGAAATCGAGGCGCTGCTCGAGCGCTTCGTCCGGCGCGTCGCCGCGGCGGCGGAGGCGGCCGCGTGAAGCGCGCCGCGTTCCTGCTGCCGCTCGCCTGGCTGGTCGCCTGCGGCGGCGAAGCGCCACCCGAGGAGCCGGAGGCCCGCGACGGCGCTTTCGACGACCTGACCGGCACGCTCGAGCGTGCCGGCGCGGTCGAGGACACGGTGCTGGAGCAGAAGGACCGTCTCGACCGGGCCATCGACGATGCCGCCGGCGGCGCGGAAGACGAGGACGACGAGCCGCGCGACTGATCGCGGCCCAGTTCTGCATGCATCCCTTTCGCTACCTGCTGCGGCCGCTGTACCTGCTGGCCGGCAAGATCTTCTCGACCTGGGCACGGCCGATCGTGCAGCCCGACGATCCGGCCGCTCTGCTCGAGGGTCACGACGGCGAGGTCTGCTACGTGCTCGAGCACGGCGGTCTCGCCGACATGCTCGCGCTGGAGCAGGAGTGCCGGCGCCGCGGCCTGCCGTCGCCGTCGACGAGCGTCGACTTTGCCGGCGTACACGAGGCGACCCGCACGATCGTGCTGCGCCGGCGCCAGGGCTTCCTGGTGCGCCGGCCCCGCGCCTCCGGGCCCACGCGCCTGAAGCGCCTGGTCGACGCGGCCGTGCGCGAGGGCGACCGCTCGCTCGTGCTCGTGCCGGTGGCGATCTACTGGGGACGATCGCCGGACAAGGAGCGCTCCTGGTTCAAGCTGCTGTTCTCCGAGAACTGGGAAGTCGTCGGCCGCACGCGCAAGCTGTTCGCGACGATCGTGCACGGCCGCAACACGCTGCTGCGCTACAGCGAGCCGCTCGCGCTCGGCGACATCGTTACCGACGATCTCGACGAGTCGGTGGCCTGGCGCAAGGTCTCGCGCATCCTGCGCGTGCACTTCCGCCAGCGCCGCACCGCGACGCTCGGCCCGGACCTGTCGCACCGGCGCACGCTGGTCAACGTCGTCGTGCGCGACCCGCAGGTACAGAAGGTGATCGCCGCGGAAGCCGGCAACGACCGCGCGGCAATCGAGAAGGCGCGGCGCAAGGCGGCGGACTACGCGCGCGAGATCGCCGCGCACGTGTCCTACCCGACGATCCGCATCGTCGAGCGCTTCCTCGGCTGGGTCTGGAACCGCATCTACGACGGCATCGAGCTCGGCCACGTCGAGCGCCTGCACGCGGAGGCCGAGGGCAGGGAGATCGTCTACGTGCCCTGCCACCGCAGCCACATCGACTACCTGCTGGTCAGCTACATCGTCTACCACCAGGGCCTGTCCCTGCCGCACGTCGCGGCCGGCATCAACCTGAATATCCCCGTGATCGGCTCGGTCCTGCGGCGCGGTGGCGCATTCTTCCTGCGGCGCAGCTTCAAGGGCAACCGGCTGTACGCCGCGGTGTTCAACGCCTACCTGCACCAGATCCTCGTGCGCGGCCACGCGATCGAGTATTTCGTCGAAGGCGGCCGCAGCCGCACCGGGCGGCTGCTGGAGCCGAAGGGCGGCATGCTGGCGATGACGGTGCAGTCCTACCTGCACGATCCGCGCCGGCCGATCGTGTTCGTGCCGATCTATTTCGGCTACGAAAAGCTGATCGAGGGCAATGCGTTCATCAGCGAGCTGTCGGGGGAGAAAAAGGAAAAGGAATCGCTGCTCGGCCTGATCCGCAGCGTGCGCAAGCTGCGCGACAATTTCGGCAAGGTCTATGTCAACATCGGCGCGCCGATCGAACTCGGTGCGCTGCTCGACGACGCGCTGCCGGACTGGCGCAGCCTGCCGCTCGATACCGACGAGCGGCCGGCGGCGATGAACGACGTCATCGACCGGCTCGGCGCGGAAATCATGACCGGTATCAACTCCGCCGCCGCGGTCACGCCGATCAGCCTGCTCGCGACGGCGCTGCTGTCGACGCCGAAGCAGAGCATGGGCGAGGCCGAGCTCGAACGGCAGATCGCGCTGTCGGTCGACCTGCTGCAACGCTTCCCGTACTCGGACTCGGTCACGCTGCCGGACTGGTCGCCGAAGGAGATCATCGCGCACGGCGTCAAGCTCGGGGTGATCCGCCGCACGGAGCACCCGCTCGGCGACGTGATCCGCATGGAGGAGCGCGAGGCGGTGCTGATGACCTACTTCCGCAACAACGTCCAGCACCTGTTCGCGATACCGGCGTCGATTGCCTGCTGCTTCATCCAGGGCCGGCGCCTGCCGCACAGCGAGCTGCAACGGCTGGTGCGACTGATCTACCCGTTCATGCGGCAGGAGCTGACGCTGAAGTGGCGTTTCGACGAGATCGACGCGGTGACGAGTGCCGCGATTGACGCCCTGATCGGTCTCGACATCCTCAAGTACGACAGCGACGGCACGACCCTGGTGCGGCCGCCGGCCGGCTCTGCGCGCGCGTTCCAGCTACTGATGCTCGGCCACGCGATGGTCCCTATGCTGCAGCGTTTCTACCTCGTCATCGCGCTGCTGGTCCGCAACGGCTCTGGCAGCCTGTCGCGCGGCACGCTCGAGGCGCTGTGCCAGCAGAGCGCGCAGCGCCTGGCGATGATCTACGGGCTGCACTCGCCCGACTTCTTCGACCGCTCGCTGTTCCGCGATTTCATCGCCGAGCTTCGCGAGCAGGGCGTGCTGCGTCGCAACGAGGAGGGCGCGCTCGAGTTCGATGATGACATCACGCGCATCGGCGAGGACGCGCGGCTCGTCTTGGGCGAGGAGATTCGCCATAGTATTCTCTCGCTCACCTTTTCCGATTCGCCGGACTACGACTGAGTCGGCACGCCTGCCCTTGATCGACGTCGCATCCTTCTACCGGTTCGTCGACGTGGCGGATCCCGCCGCGTTGCGCGACGCGCTCGCTGCCCGCGGCCGCGAGCGCGGGCTGCTCGGCACCGTGCTGCTGGCGGCGGAGGGCGTCAACGGATCGCTGGCCGGCGACGGCGACGCGATCCGCGAGCTGCTCGGCTGGCTCGCGCGCGAACTCGGTCTCGACGCACCGCTCGACGCGCGCTGGACGCGGGCCGCGGAGCCGCCGTTCAGGAAATTCCGGGTACGGGTGAAACCCGAGATCGTTACGCTCGGCCGGCCCGACGTGCGCCCGCAGCGGGGCACCGGCCGCCACGTGACTCCGGCCGAATGGAACGCGCTGCTCGAGGACCCGCGCACGCTCGTGATCGATACGCGCAACCGCTACGAGGTCGAGGTCGGCAGCTTCCCGCGCGCAGTGGACCCGGGCACGGACAGTTTCCGCGACTTCCCCGCGTTCGCCGAGCGGCTGGCCGGCGAGGCCGGCGGCCGGCCCGTGGCGATGTTCTGCACCGGCGGCATCCGCTGCGAGAAGGCCAGCGCCCTGCTCATGGAACTCGGCGTCGACGAGGTCTACCAGCTGCAGGGCGGCGTGCTGAACTACCTGGCCGAGGTCGGCGACGCCGACAACCGCTGGGACGGCGAGTGCTTCGTGTTCGACACGCGCGTGGCCGTGGACCGCGATCTCGCGGAGGGCGGCTACACGCAGTGCCACGCCTGCCGCCGGCCGCTGTCGCGCGAGGACCTGGCGTCACCCGACTACCGCGAGGGCGTCTCCTGCCCGCACTGCGCGGGCGAGGCCGACGCGGACCGCACCGCGCGGCTCGAGGAACGCCGCCGGCAGGTGCGCCTGGCGCGCGAGCGCGGCGAGGAACACATCGGTCCCGGGCCGGGTCGGCGGTCCTAGGTTCGAACCCTGCGCGGGCCGTTATCGAACCCCACCACGGAGTCGGATGCGACGGTGTGGGCCCCGGGATGGGCCTTTCAGGGCCGTGCGAGGCATGGATGCCGAGCCCGGAGCGTACAGGGACGTATTTACAGCGTCCCTGAAAGGCCCATCCCGGGGTCCGCGCCGTCGCCACCACCGCAGCCATTCGTTCGTCAACGACCTGCCGCGAGCTCGCAGCCGCGTGACGCACGCCGCCGCCCGCGGTCGGCGCTCAGGCGTCGAGGTCGGGGATGATGTCGCTCTCGAGCCGGGCGATCATGTCCTTCAGGATCAGGCGCTTTTTCTTCAGCCGGCGGATGCGCAGCTGGTCCACGAGCGGGTCGTGCGACAGGCGATCGATCAGGTCGTCGAGGTCACGATGGCTGATGCGCAGCTCGCGCAGGCGGGCGTAGTCGCGAAACGATTCGGTGTCGATCTTGTCGCTCATCGCGGTCTGCTGCGCTGCATCAGGCGAGACGGGAATGATAGCTCAGGCGCCGTCCCGCTGCAGCGTGGCGGCGAGCCCCAGCCAGTCCCGGTCCTGCGGCCCGATGACCACGAAATGCGGGTTCAGGATGTCTTCCTTGCGGTTGTAGTCCAGCGGCTGGCCGTCGAGCCGCAGCACCCGGCCGCCGGCCTGCTCGACGACCGCCTGGGCAGCCGCCGTGTCCCACTCGGAGGTGGGCCCGAAACGCGGGTACAGGTCGGCGGCGCCTTCCGCGACCCGGCAGAATTTCAGCGAGCTGCCGAGCGGCACCAGTTCGTGCGGGCCGAGGGCGTCGAGGAAGCCGTCGAGGCTGGCGCCGCGGTGCGAGCGGCTGCCGACGATGCGCGGCGGGTCCGCGCTCTCGGCCGGCACGCGGATCGCGACCGGGGCGCCGCCGTCGTCGCTGCGCGTCGCGCCGTAGCCTTCCGCGGCGCGGTAGCTCAGGCCCAGTACCGGCACGTCGACGACGCCGAGCACCGGCCGGCCGCCGTCGATCAGCGCGATGTTGACCGTGAACTCGTCGTTACGCTTGACGAACTCGCGGGTGCCGTCGAGCGGGTCGATGAGCCAGTAGCGCGGCCAGGCGCTGCGCTCCGCGAAAGGCGGCAGGCCATCTTCCTCCGAGATCACCGGCAGCTCCGGCGTCAGCTCGCGCAGGCGCCGTGCGATGATGCGGTGCGAGGCCATGTCCGCCCGGGTCAGCGGCGAATCGTCGTCCTTGTGCTCGACGTCGAAGTCGCTCTCGTAGATTTCCAGGATGGCCTGGCCGGCCTCGTGTGCGATGTCGGCGACCGCGTCTATCAGTTCTGCTGGCTGCATTCCGTGCCCGTTTGCGCTTCTGGGGGGGCCGGCAGTATAAAGCATCACCGACCGTGGCACGCCCGAGGACCGCAGGACCGTGAACCCCCGCCCGCCGCTCGCCGGCTGCGAAACGCTGATGCTCGACATGGACGGCACGCTGCTGGACCTCGCCTACGACAACTACATGTGGCTCAGGTACATCCCGGCGGCCTACGCGAAGCGGCACGGCCTCGACCCGGAGGTCGCCCGCGAGCGGCTGTACGGCCACTACCGGCGGCTGAACGGCGATCTCGAGTGGTACTGCCTCGACCACTGGAGCGAACGGCTGGACCTCGACGTCGTCGGCCTGCACCGTGACGAGCGCAAGCGCATCGGCTGGCTGCCGGGCGCGCGCGAATTCCTCGAAATGCTCGTCACGAACGCGGACGCCCGCCCGCGCGTGCTGCTGGTCACGAACTCGCATCGCGACACGCTGGAGCTCAAGGCGGAAGAGACCGGCATCGACGCCTATTTCGACGCCGTGCACTCCGCGCACGACTTCGGCTTTGCGAAGGAGCGGCAGGAGTTCTGGGAGGCGCTTGCCGGGGTCGAGGATTTCGACCCGGCGACGACCCTGTTCATCGACGACACGGAACGCGTACTCGTCAGCGCCGCGCGCTACGGTATCGGCTCGCTGCTCTGTATCACCCGGCCGGACACGCAGTCTGCCGCCAGGCAGGAAGGGCAATTCGCCGGGATCGAGGGCGTCCGCGGCCTGCTCGGCTGAGCCTGCCGCGGCGACCGCTCAGGAGCTGCGCGAGCGCGCGGGGCGCCGCCCGCCGCCGCCGCGCCGTGGCTTGCTGCCGCGGTCGGAGCGCGGCCGCGCTTTCGGCCGGGTCAGCTTCGGCAGCAGCGCCTGGTCGTAGTTGGCCACGGGGATCTTGTGGCCGATGTAGTCCTCGATGTCCGGCAGCGAGACGACGTAGGTTTCGCAGCCGAAGCTGATCGCGTCGCCGGCGGCGCCGGCGCGCGCGGTGCGGCCGATCCGGTGCACGTAGTCCTCGCGGTCCTGCGGCAGGTCGTAGTTGATCACGTACTGCACGTCCGGGATGTGCAGGCCGCGCGAGGCCACGTCGGTGCCGATTAGTACCGGCAGCTCGCCGCTCTGGAATTTCATCAGCATGCTGAGGCGCTTCTTCTGCGGCACGTCGCCGGAGATCGCCCGCGCGTCGATGCCGTTGGCCTGCAGCCATGCCTGCACCTTCTCGGCCTCGCGCTTCATGTTCACGAACACCATCGTGCGGCTCGCGCCCATCTCGCGAATCAGCCCGACCAGCAGCGGCATCTTGTCCTCGTTGGAGGGGAAGAAGATCGCCTGGCGTACGCGGTCGGCCGTGACCTTGTCCGGCTCGATGCGGATCAGGTCCGGCTCGTTCATGTGCTCGTAGGCGAGTTCCATGACGCGCTGCGACAGCGTCGCCGAGAACAGCATGTTGAGCCGCTGATTGGGCGGCGGCAGGCGCCGCAGCAGGTAGCGGATGTCCTTGATGAAGCCGAGATCGAACATGCGGTCGGCCTCGTCGAGAATCGCGACCTGGACCCGGTCGAGCCGGAACACGCCCTGCTTGTAGTAATCGATGATGCGGCCGGGCGTGCCGATCAGGAAGTCGATGCCCGCGGAAATGATATTCCGCTGTTTTTCATAATCCGTGCCGCCGAACGCCAGGCCGATATCGAAGCCGGTATGCCGGCCCAGTTCCTCCGCGTCCTTGGCGATCTGCACCGCCAGCTCGCGGGTCGGCGCGAGGATGAACACGCGCGGTTGCTTCTGGCCATCGACGATCGCGGGCTCGGTGTGCAGCAGGCGCTGGTACGCGGCGATCAGGAAGGCAGCGGTCTTGCCCGTGCCGGTCTGGGCCTGGCCGGCGACGTCGTGGTTCTTCAGGGCGAGCGGCAGGGTGCTGGCCTGGATGGGCGTGCAGAATTCAAAGCCTGCCGCCCGGATCCCGGCGCGCAGGTCCGGGTGCAATTCGAGTTCGTCGAATTTGAGGTCGCTCAGGTGGTTAGCGGTCATGAGGCTCCGGTCGAAATAGTGAGATCTGGGACTTGCAAAATCCGCCGTGAAGCGGTCAAATTGGGCTTATCGACGCGACAGTCGTCGCACCTGCCAGTTTCGTCATCAACGAAATCCACGAGATGCCGCGGTAAAGCTGCGACAGTTTGCCTGATTGAAAGGGCAGCGTCATCCCATGCCGAGCCAGCCCAGCGCCCGAGCGCGCGGGCGGCCGTGCAGCAATCCTGAAGACACGACCCTCTGGAGGTAGATGCCGGTGAGCGACAAGATCGTGCACACCAATGACAGCAATTTCGACACGGACGTACTGCAGTCGGCCAAGCCCGTGCTGCTGGATTTCTGGGCCGAGTGGTGCGGACCGTGCAAGATGATCGCGCCGTTGCTCGACGAAGTCGCAGAGAGCTACGCAGACCGGGTCACGGTCGCGAAACTGAATATTGACGAAAACCCGAACACGCCGCCGAAGTTCGGCATCCGCAGCATTCCGACGCTGATGCTGTTCAAGGACGGTTCGGTACAGGCGCAGAAACTGGGTGCGATGTCGAAATCGCAGCTGACGGAATTCCTGGAATCTAATCTGTGAGAGGATACTTGGGTAATCAAATACGAAGCCGCCCCAAGCAGTCGGCTAAATCGAAAAACTCGGGTGGGCAGGGCAACCGGCGTCGCCGCGGGCGACGTCGCGAGACCGAGGAGTACCCGGACGACGAGGGTAGCCTCGAGGTAATCTCCCCGGACCAGCTCGAGCTCTCCAAGAACGCGATGAACCTGACGGACCTGAAGAACCGTCCGGCATCCGATCTCGTCGAACTCGGCACCAACCTGGGACTCGAGAACCTTGCGCGCTCGCGCAAGCAGGACATCATCTTCTCCATTCTCAAGGCGCACGCCAAGAACGGTGAAGATATCTACGGCGACGGCGTCCTCGAGATCCTGCAGGACGGCTTCGGCTTCCTGCGTTCAGCCGAGGGTTCCTACCTGGCCGGCCCGGACGACATTTACGTCAGCCCGAGCCAGATCCGCCGCTTCAACCTGCGCACCGGCGACACCGTCAGCGGCCTGATCCGGCCGCCGAAAGACGGCGAGCGCTACTTTGCGCTGCTGAAGGTCGGGGAGATCAACCACGACGCGCCGGAGAACGCGCGCTCGAAGGTGCTGTTCGAGAACCTGACGCCGCTGCACCCGCGCGAGCGCCTGAAGCTCGAGCAGGGCAACGGGTCAACCGAGGACCTGACCGCGCGCATCATCGACATGGTCGCGCCGATCGGCAAGGGCCAGCGCGGCCTGATCGTCTCGCCGCCGAAGGCCGGCAAGACGATGCTACTGCAGAACATCGCGTCGGCGATCTCGGCGAACAATCCCGACGTCGACCTGATCGTGCTGCTGATCGACGAGCGGCCGGAAGAGGTGACCGAGATGGCGCGCACCGTGCGTGGCGAAGTCGTGTCGTCCACTTTCGACGAACCCGCCAGCCGCCACGTGCAGGTAGCCGAGATGGTCATCGAGAAGGCCAAGCGGCTGACCGAGCACAAGCGCGACGTCGTGATCCTGCTCGACTCGATCACGCGCCTCGCCCGCGCCTACAACACCGTCGTGCCGTCGTCCGGCAAGGTGCTGACGGGCGGCGTTGACGCAAACGCGCTGCACCGGCCGAAGCGCTTCTTCGGCGCAGCGCGCAACATCGAGGAGGGCGGCAGCCTGACGATCCTCGCGACCGCGCTGGTCGACACCGGTTCGAAGATGGACGAGGTCATTTACGAGGAATTCAAGGGCACCGGCAACATGGAGATCCACCTGGATCGCCGTATCGCCGAGAAGCGCGTGTTCCCGGCCATCAACATCAACCGGTCCGGCACCCGCAAGGAAGAGCTGCTCACCCAGCCGGACGAGCTGCAGAAGATGTGGGTCCTGCGCAAGGTCCTGCACCCGATGGACGAGCTCGCCGCGATCGAGTTCCTGCTGAACAAGCTGCAGGACACGAAAACCAACGCGCAGTTCTTCGAGGCGATGAAACGCTGAGACCCGCGGACGGCGGCCGCGCGCCGCCGACTGTGAGGCCCGGGATTGCCCCGGACTGGACATTGCCGCGCTTCGCGCCGCGGGCTACCTTGCCGTCTTCCGCAGCCGCAGGGGCCGGGGCATGTCCGCCGACGACCTGAAGAAGACCGACCGCACCCGCATCAGCCGGCACCCCGAGCGCGGCTCCTGGGACCGCGAACTCGCGCGGGCCATACTCGACGAGGGCATGGTCGCGCACGTCGCGCTGGCGGGCGACGCAGGGCCGATGGTCCTGCCGATGACCTACGCGCGCATCGGCGACCGACTGTACCTGCACGGCGCCGTCGCCAGCCGCTGGCTGTCGAGTTTCGAGCGCGGCCGCGCGGTACGCGTCTGCGTCACGCTGCTGGCCGGCCTGATGCCCGCCCGCTCCGCGTGCTCGCACTCGATGAACTACCGCTCGCTGGTCGCGTTCGGCACGGCCGTCGCGGTCAGCGACCCGAACGAAAAGCTTGCGGCCTTTCGCGCCTTCCTCGACCACCTGCTGCCCGGCCGCTGGGACGACACCCGGCAGCCGTCGCGCAAGGAAATCGCGGCGACCACGGTCCTGGCGCTGGACCTCGAGGAGGCGAGCGTGAAGCTGCGCACCGGGCCACCGAAGGACAGCGCCGGCGACTACGCGCTGTCGCACTGGGCCGGGGTCATCCCACTCTCGTTGCAGGCAGGTCCGCCGCAGCCGGACCCGGCGATGGGCGACCCGCCGGCGGTGCCGGCCTACGCGCGCGACTACCGCCGCGGCTGAGCCCGGGAAAACGCGGAACGCAGCGCAGCACACCCGGCCGGATTTCGCCGGGTGCGCTGCGAGTCGATCAGGGTCGCGCGGCCTGCCAGGGGAAATAGGGCCAGGCGCTGCCGGCCGCGAATTCCGTCAAGTCCGCCGGCAGCTCCAGGAAGCCGCTCGTCGCCGCGAGCGCGGTGAAGTCGCCCGAGGTGTTCGTCGGCAGCGGGCGCGCGCAGAGCCGGCCGTCGCCGTCGACGCGGGTTGCGACCGGCAGGAACGCGGTCAGCGCCGGCTCGAAGCGGTAGTCCGTCTCCAGTGTCGCGACCGGCAACGCGCCGGGCGGCAACGCCGCGGCGCCGGCGAGCGCGGGCAGCACGTAACGGCGACAACAGACCAGCGCCGAGACCGGGTTGCCGGGGAGCGCGAACACGAGTTGCCCGGCCGGACCGCGGCCGAACCACATCGGCTTGCCCGGGCGCTGGCTGATGCGATGGAAGACGCGTTCGACGCCGAGCTCGTCGAGCACGCGCGGCACGAAGTCCGCCTGCCCCATCGACACGCCGCCCGACAGCACCAGCGCATCGCTGGCCTCGAGCAGCTCCCCGATCTCCTCGCGCAGCACCGCCGGTTCGTCGGGCAGGTGGCGGTGACGCGCCGCCGCGAGTCCGCTGTCGTTCAGCATCGCCACCAGCGCCGGGCCGTTCGACATGCGCACCTGGTGATCCGCGATCGGCCGGCCGGCGGGCACGAGCTCGTTGCCGGTCGAGACGACCCACAGGGACGGGCGCCGGCTCACCTCTACCCGCGTCAGCCCTGCCGATGCGAGCAGCGCAATGTCGATCGGCGTGAGCCGGCGTCCCGGCTCGAGCAACAATGCGCCGCGCGCGTGGTCGGAGGCGCGCGCGTGCACGAATCGCCCGGGTGCGGTCTCCGCCTGCGCATCGACCCGCACGCGCGCGCCGTCGCGCTCGAGCCGTTCGACCGGGATCACGCAATCGCTGCCCGCCGGCAGCACCGCGCCGGTCATGACCTCGATGCAGGCGTCGTCCGCGTCCAGCGCGAGCGGCGGGTCGCCGGCGTGCAGCGTCGCCGCGACGCGAAACTCGCGCCGGCCGCCGGCGAAAGCGGCATGCCTGAGCGCAATGCCGTCCATCGTCACGCGATCGTAGGGCGGCTGGTCGCGTTCCGCCGTAACCCGCTGGCGCAGCACGCGGCCGGGCGCCTCGTCGACCGGGATCGCCTCGGCGTCGACGACCGCGAGCGCGTCGCGGATTGCGGCCTCTGCCGCGGCGACTGTCAGCACCTCAGGCTTCCTCGCGGGCGATGGCGCGGTAGCCGATGTCGCGCCGCCAGAACGCGCCGTCGAAACGGATGCGTTCGAGCTCGCCGTAGGCCACCTTGCCGGCGTCGCGTACCGTGTTGCCGAGCCCCACGACGCACAGCACCCGCCCGCCGGCGGTGACGACACGGTCCCCGTCCTCGGCGGTGCCGGCGTGGAAGACCTTGCTCGCGCCGCTTTCGACGTCCGGCAGTCCTTCGATGACGCGCCCCTTTGCGTACGAGCCCGGGTAGCCGCCGGCAGCCATGACGACGCCGAGGGCCGCGCGCGGGTCCCACTCGGCGCGCACGCCGTCGAGCCGGCGCTCGAGCGCGGCCAGGCACAGTTCAACGAGATCGGAATTCAGCCGGGCCAGCACCGGCTGCGTCTCCGGGTCGCCGAAGCGACAGTTGAATTCCAGCACGCGCGGCGTGCCGTCGGCGCCGATCATCAGGCCGGCGTACAGGAAACCCGTGTACTCGATGCCGTCCTCGCGCAGGCCCGCGATCGTCGGTTCGATGACCTCGGCCATGATGCGTTTTTCGAGTGCCGGCGTGACGACCGGCGCCGGCGAGTACGCGCCCATGCCGCCGGTGTTGGGTCCGCGATCGCCGTCGTCGCGGGCCTTGTGGTCCTGCGAGGTTGCGAGCGGCAATACGTGCGCGCCGTCGCACATGACGATGAAGCTCGCTTCCTCGCCCTCGAGGAATTCCTCGATGACGATGCGCGCGCCGGCCTCGCCGAAGCGGCGATCGCCAAGCATGTCGCGCACGGCGCGCTGCGCCTCGTCGAGCGTCTGTGCGACGACCACGCCTTTGCCGGCCGCGAGGCCGTCCGCCTTGACGACCACCGGCGCGCCGACCTGCCCGAGGTAGGCAAGCGCCGGGTCGATGTCGCTGAACTTGGCGTAGCCCGCCGTCGGGATGCCGTGGCGGGCGAGAAAATCCTTCGTGAATGCTTTCGAGCCCTCGAGCTGCGCCGCCGCCGCGCTCGGGCCGAAGCAGGGCAGGCCGCGCTCGCGGAAGCGGTCGACGATGCCGGCGACCAGCGGCGCCTCGGGCCCGACGATCGTCAGGCCGACGAGTTCCTGCACGGCAAGCTCGACGAGTGCGTCGACGTCGTCGGCCGCCACGGCCACGTTGCGGATACGCGCCTCGCGCGCCGTGCCGGCATTGCCGGGCGCCACCAGCACCTCGACAACCTGGCGCGACTGCGCGCATTTCCAGGCGAGCGCGTGTTCGCGGCCGCCGCCGCCGATGACGAGGACTTTCATTGGGACTCCGGTAACGGTTTACCGGAATATACCTGAGCGGCGCGCAGGGCGGACCGGCGGCAGCCGGCCGCGCCGGACTCAGTGCCGGAAATGCCGCATCGCGGTGAAGACCATCGCGATGCCGTGCTCGTCCGCGGCGGCGATGACCTCGTCGTCGCGCATCGAGCCGCCCGGCTGGATGATGGCGGCGATGCCGTGTTCGGCGGCGGCGTCGATCCCGTCGCGGAACGGGAAGAAGGCGTCGGAGGCCATGACCGAGCCGGCGACGGTCAGTTCTTCGTCGGCCGCCTTGATCGCCGCGATGCGGGTGGAGTAGACGCGGCTCATCTGACCTGCGCCGACGCCGATCGTCATGCCGTCGCGGCAGAACACGATCGCGTTCGATTTCACGAACTTCGCGACCTGCCAGGCGAACAGCAGGTCGTCGAGCTGCGCCGCGGTCGGGCTCTTCCGGGTTACCGTGCGCAGGTCACCGACCGTCACGCGGCCGTCGTCGACGGTCTGCACGAGCAGGCCGCCCGCGACTTTCTTGTAGTCCACCGCGCCCGCCGCGTCGCCGTGCGGACCGGTGCGCAGCACGCGGACATTCTTTTTCGTCGCCAGCACCTCGCGGGCCGCGGGCTCGATCTCCGGCGCGACGATGACCTCGACGAACTGCTTGTCGATAATCGCGCGCGCCGTGGTCGCGTCGAGCGGCCGGTTGAAAGCAATGATGCCGCCGAAGGCCGACGTCGGGTCCGTGCTGAACGCCCGTTCGTAGGCCTTCAGGATGTTGTCGTCCACGGCCACGCCGCAGGGGTTGGCGTGCTTGACGATGACGCAGGCGGGACGTTCGAACTGGCGCACGCAGCCGAGCGCGGCATCGCTGTCCGCAATGTTGTTGTAGGACAGCTCCTTGCCCTGCAGCTGCTCGGCCATGGCCAGGCTGCCGGGCGCGGCCGCCTGGTCGCGGTAGAACGCGGCCGACTGGTGCGGGTTTTCGCCGTAGCGCAGCGTCTGGATGCGCCGGCCCGCGTACAGCGCCCGTTCGCCCAGCGGTCCTGCTCCGAGCACACCGTCGAGGTAGCGGCTGATGGCCGTGTCGTAGGCCGCGGTGTGGGCATAGGCCTTTGCGGCCAGTTGCCGGCGCAGCGTATCGTCGGGGCCGCCGTCGGCCAATGTTGCAATGACAGCCGCGTAGTCGTCGGGATCGACGACGACGCTGACACTGGCGTGGTTCTTGGCGGCCGCGCGAATCATCGCCGGTCCGCCGATGTCGATGTTCTCGATCGCGTCGTCGACGCTCGCATCGGGCCGGGCGATCGTGTCCTCGAACGGGTACAGGTTGACGACCAGCAGGTCGATCGGCTCGATGCCGTGCTCGGCCATGACGGCGTCGTCGGTACCCCGCCGGCCCAGCAGCCCGCCGTGGATCGCCGGGTGCAGCGTCTTGACCCGCCCGTCCATGATTTCCGGAAATCCGGTGCGCGCGCTGACCTCGACGACGTCGATGCCGTCGGCCGCCAGCTGCCGCGCCGTGCCGCCGGTCGACAGGATCTCGATATCGCGCGCGGCCAGCGCCTGGGCGAATTCCGTGAGGCCGCGCTTGTCGGAGACGCTGAGCAATGCGCGTCGAACGGTCGTCATGGCGCGGGCATTCCTATTGCAGCAGCGAGTAGATCTTGAGTTTCTTGCGCAGCGTGCCGCGGTTGATGCCGAGTATGCCCGCGGCCTGGCTCTGGTTGCCGCCCGTGTAGTCCATGACGGCGCGGAACAGCGGCTCCTCGACTTCGCCCAGGACGAGTTCGTACAGGTCGCCGGGCCGGTCGCCGTTCAGGCTCGCAAAGTACTGCCCGAGGGCCTCCTCCGTGTGCTTGCGGAGAGGCTTGCTGCTCTTGGAGTTCAACTTCCTGGACTTCTTATTGGACTTCTTGTTTACCACGTCTCGCAATTCCCGCTATGTGCCGATAGCCAGGCATCTTGCCTCCCCCTTGGCGACCGTCGCGGTCGGCGTCACGCGGCGAGCAGGACAGCCTCGCCATGGCGGCGAAAATACGCCTGCGTCAGTCGGATTTGTTCCGCGGCGCCTTCAACGCGCACCACCCGGGAACGGAACTCGTCTGAGTTCGGCAGCCCGGAGCAATACCAGGTCAGGTGTTTGCGGGCGATCCTTACGCCGGTGCTGTCGCCGTAGAACCGGTACAGGTCGCCGAGGTGGTCGAGGATGATAGCACGCACATCCAATTTTTCTAGCGGCGTTGCACCATGCGAATACTGGTCCGCGACGTTCAATTCCCGGAAGATCCACGGACGTCCCTGCGCAGCGCGACCCACCATGACGGCGCTTGCGCCGCTTGCGCGCAAAACCTGAAGTGACTTCTGCGAAGTGCGTATATCTCCGTTCGCAATCACCGGTATTGCGACCGTCTTCCGGATGTCGGCAAGCGTATCGTGCTCCGCCTCACCCCGGAAGCGGCAGGCGCGCGTGCGCCCGTGCACGGTCAGCGCCGCGATGCCGGCGCCCTCGGCAATGCGCGCGATCGTTACGCCGTTGCGATGCTCCGCGTCCCAGCCCGTGCGGATCTTCAGCGTCACCGGCACGTCCACCGCGGCGACGACGGCGTCGAGAATCCGCTCGACCAGTTCCTCGTCGCGCAGCAGCGCCGACCCGGCGAGCTTGCGGCAGACTTTCTTCGCCGGGCAGCCCATGTTGATGTCGACGATCTGCGCGCCGCGCGCGACGACGGCCCGCGCCGCCTCGGCCATCTGCGCGGGCTCCGAGCCTGCGATCTGTACGCAGCGCGGTTCCAGGTCGCCGTCGATGTCGAGGCGCCGGCTGGACTTGGCGCTCTGCCACAGGCGCGTGTCCGCGGTCGTCATCTCGGAGGTCGCGAGCGCTGCCCCGAAGCGCCGGCACAGGCGCCGGAACGGCGCGTCCGTGATGCCGGCCATCGGCGCCAGCAGGTGGCGGCCGGGCAGTGTCCAGGGGCCGATCTTGAGGGGTGCCATCGTCGAGCCGCGGTCTAACGGGGGCGGCATTGTAACCGCCCGGGGCGGCGGTCGGACAGGACCGGCCGTTCAGTCGCGAAAATTTTCTATCGCGCAGCGCACCCGGCGGTCGGCGAGCGGGTAGCAGACGTTCAGCTTGTAGCCGTCGGCTTCCGGCGCGGGTGCCTCGATCGTGATGACGGCCGTGAAACCCTCCCCGGGCGGCACCGGTCGCGCCACGCTCGCGTTGCCGGCCAGGTACTCGTCCGGTTCGAGCAGGCGGCTGCCGATGACCTCGTCGAACCGGTCCGTCAGCGACACGTGTACCAGCGGGTAGGGCAGCGGTGTCGCGGCGCCGTTCTTGAGCCGCGAGTGTATCGTCAGGCGCACGCCGCTCGCGTCGGTGCTGCCGTCGGTGGCCTCGAATCGCCAGCCGCGGATGTCCCAGGCCGGCGTCACAGGCTGGCCGAGTGCCTCGTACAGCGGCGCGACCGTGCGCTCGAAGACCGGGTGGGTCGCGAGCGTGTCGCGGTTGGCGTGCACGTACTGCGCCGCGAGCAGCAGGCCGAGCAGCGCGCTCGCCGCGAGCATGGCGGCGAGACGCGCGCGCGAGCGCGGCCGGCGCGGCTCGGCCGGCTCGTCCAGTGCCCCGTCCCCGAGCTCCGGCTCGGCGCCGGGGTCGGCGTCCGCATCGGCCTCGACCAGCAGGTCCGTGACCGTGTCCCCTTCCATGATGATCGTCTCGACCAGCTTCGGGTCGGTGTCGTCGGCGTCGCGCTCGCGCGCGGCCATCCTGCCTTCAGCCGCCGCCTGCATCAGCTCCCTGTCGATCTCGTCTTCCGGCGACAGGGCTCCGGTCGCAGCCTCGTTCTCGTGCACCGACCCGGGTTCTGCGGCCGCGCCGTCGTCGCCGGCGAGCTCCGCGGTCCCTGCGATCGGCGCAGTGCCGTCTCCCGCCTGCGCGGCTGCGGCCGATTGCGTGTCGGCCGCTTCGGAGTCGTCCGGCTCCATCCCGGCCGGCCCTTGAGCGGCGGCCGCCGATCCGTCTGCGCCGGCCGCGTCCGGGTCGCCTGCCGCAGCCTCGGCCGGCAGCGTCGCGGCTTCGACCGGCGCCGCATCGTCTGCCTGCGCGGCCACGGGCTCGTCCGGGGCGGCGTCGTCCTCGCCCGGCGACACGGTGTCGCCCTGCATTGCCTCCGCGCGGCGCGCGCTGGCCGCGTCGTCGCC
>CALALV010000185.1 GCA_937925605.1 uncultured Woeseia sp. | reverse complement strand
GCTGGCGGGTAGCGCGCGACGCGCGCCGCTTCGAGGAGGCGACCGGCCGTGCCGGCTGAGTTCCACTTCCTGCGCCCGGAGTGGCTGTGGGCACTGCCGCCCGTCGCGCTCGGCACGCTGCTGCTCGCGCGCCGGCGACTGGCGCCGGGCAGCTGGCGGCGGGTCGTCGACCCGGCGCTCGCGCCCTACGTCCTCGCGTCGTCGCCGCAGGCCGGCGGCCTGCTGCGCTGGTGGCTCGTGCTCGCCGGCGCCGCGCTCGGCGTGCTCGCGCTCGCCGGGCCCGCCTGGGAGCGCGTCGAGCAGCCGGTCTACCGCTCCGAGCAGGCGCTGGTCGTCGCGGTCGACCTGTCGCGCTCGATGGATGCGCAGGACCTCGCCCCGAGCCGGCTGACGCGGGCGCGGCTCAAGATCCTCGACATCCTCGAGCGCCGCGCGAGCGGGCAGACGGCGCTGGTCGTCTATTCCGGCAACGCGTTCACGGTCACGCCGCTGACAAGCGACGCGGACACGGTCAGCGCGCTGGTCAACAGCCTGTCGACGGACATCATGCCGAGCCGCGGCAGCTACCCGGCGGCCGCGATCGAGAAAGGCCGGCAGCTGCTCGAGCAGGCCGGCGTGCGCGACGGCGAGATCCTGCTGATCGCGGACGGCGGCGCCTCGACCGCCGCCGAGCAGTCGGCGCGGTCGCTGGCCGACACGGGCTATCGCCTGTCCGTGCTCGCGGTCGGCACGCCGGACGGCGCGCCCATCCCGCGCGCGGACGGCGGTTTCGTCACGGACCGCTTCGGCCAAATGGCCGTACCGCGCCTCGATACCGAGAGCCTCCGGCGACTCGCGGACGCGGGCGGCGGCCGCTTCGCGGTCCTGACCACCGGTGACGCCGACCTCGAACGGCTGCTGTCCGCCGCACCCGGCGACAGCGCGGCCGGCGACGACGCGCTCGCCACCGACCAGTGGCGCGAGGAGGGCCCGTGGTTGTTGCTGCTGCTCGTGCCGCTCGCCGCGCTCGCGTTCCGTCGCGGCTGGGTCGTCGTGCTGGCCGTTGCGATCCTGCCGCTCGGCGAGCCGGCCGAGGCCTTCTCCTGGCAGGACCTGTGGCGGACGCCGGACCAGCAGGCGCAGGCGGCGCTGGCCGACGGCGACGCCGCGCGCGCGGCCGGGCTGTTCGAGGATCCCGAGTGGCGCGCGGTCGCCGAGTACCGCGCCGGCCGCTACCGCGACAGTGCCGATGCCTTTGCCGCCGACGAGGATGCCGACAGCCTGTACAACCTCGGCAACGCGCTCGCGCGCATGGGCGAATACGAGGCCGCGATCGAGTCCTACGAGCGCGCGCTTGAGCTCGCGCCCGGCGACGAGGACGCGATCTACAACCGCGACCTGCTCGAACAGCTGCTCGAGGCGCAGGACGCCGAGAGCCAGCAGGACCAGCAGTCGGGCGGCGAGTCCGGCGGCCAGGCGCAGCAGTCCGAAGGCGAGAGCCAGGGCGAGGACGCGGGCGAGCCCGGCAGCGAGGGCAGTCCCGGCAGCGAATCGTCCGACGGCGACAGCTCGCGCGAGCAGGAGCTGAGCGAGGAGGACCTCGCCGCGCTGCAGGAGGAACTCGAGCGCGCCGCGCAGGAAGCGGCCGAGCAGGGCGAGCAGGACGAGGAGCAGCAGGGCCAGGCGCAGGCGGATGCCGAGGCGGACCGGCGTGCGCAGGAGCAGCAGCAGGCAATGGAGCAGTGGCTGCGGCGAATTCCGAACGACCCGGGCGGCCTGCTGCGCCGCAAGTTCCGCTACCAGTACCAGCGCGAGGGCCGCGACCAGGACGGTAACAACCTGTGGCCGGACGACGAGACGCAACCGTGGTGAGCCGCCGCCGGCCGCCGGAGAAAGCAAGGACCACGACGTGACAGGACTAACGCGAAGGATTTCCGTCAGCATTGCAGCGCTGCTCGCATTTGCGATGCCGGCCGCGCAGGCCGCCGTCGTCGCGAGCGTCGATCGCGCCGAGGTTGAGCTGAACGAGTCGTTCACGCTGAAGCTGAACGTCGACACGGCCATCGACGTCGAGCCGGACGTCAGCGCGCTGGAGCAGGACTTCTACGTCGGCTCGCGCAGCCAGCTCAGCAACACGACGATCGTCAACGGCAAGATCAGCCGCAGCCGCACCTGGACCTACGTGCTGATGGCGAAGCGCGAGGGCGATCTCGTGGTCCCGCCGGTCAGCGTGGCGGGCGAGCTGAGCGAGCCGGTGCCGATCCGCGTCAAGCCCGTGTCGAGCGAGGCGCCGGGCGAGGCCGACATCTTCATCACGGCCGAGGTGGACCGCGAGGACAGCTACGTGCAGGCGCAGGTGCTGTACACGCTCAAGGTCTACCGCGCGGTCGCGACGCGCCAGCCGCAGCTGTCAGAGCCGGAAATCAGCGGCGTCGAGGTGCTGGCGGAGTTCGCTGGCGACGAGCGCAGCTACGACGCGATCCTGAACGGCAAGGCCTACAACGTCGTCGAGCGCGTCTACGCGCTGTTCCCGCAGGAATCCGGCACGCTGTCGATCGCGCCGGTGCGTTTCCAGGCGCGCGTGCTGCGCGACGGCCGCATCACCGGTCGCAAGGTCTTCCGCTCCGAGGGGGTCAGCGTCAACGTGCGGCCAATCCCGCCGCCGCCCGCGGACTACCCGGACGCGGCCTGGCTGCCGGCACTCGCGGTCGATCTGTCCGAGGACTGGTCGCGGGAGCCCGACGGGCTCACGGCCGGCGAGCCGATCACCCGCCACGTCACGGTGACCGCGCTCGGCCAGCTCGCGACCCAGATCCCGGTGCTCGAACCGGCCGAGAGCGACGCGCTGAAAGTCTATCCCGACAAGCCCGATCTCAGCGTCAGCGCGGTGCCGGCGGGGATCCGGGGCGAGCGCAGCGAGCAGTACGCGATGATCGGCGTCGCCGCGGGCACGGTCGAGCTGCCCGCGGTCGAGCTGCCGTGGTGGGACATAGGCGCCGGCGAATGGCGGGTCGCCGCGTTGCCGGCGCGCACGCTCGAAATCCTGCCGTCCGCCGACGCGCCGCCGCCACCGCCGGCGCCGGCCGCAACGACGGCCCCGGCGGAAACGCGCGTCGTCGCGGACCCGACCTGGCAGCGGGTGAGCGAGGGACTCGCGGTGCTGTGGCTCCTGACCGTGGTCGCGTGGTGGTGGTCGCGGCGGCGGCCCGGCCCGCGCCGCGCGGCGCGCGAACCCGAGCCGCCGCCGGCCTGGAAGG
>CALALV010000184.1 GCA_937925605.1 uncultured Woeseia sp. | reverse complement strand
TATAGTGCGCCGCTTCTGCAAGTGTGCTTTTTCACTGTGCACTCCAAGTCGACGGCTCCGTAGAAGTCCCTTCCGTAGTTCCTCGTCCTGTTTTTCACCGGTAACTGCAGCACTTCCAGCCCCAAGACGCCCGGGGCAATGGGCTTTAATTTATTGATTTAACAGGAAAAGACTATGTCGACCATCCAGGGAACCGTAAAGTGGTTCAACGAATCCAAGGGCTTCGGCTTTATCGCCCGTGAAGGCGGTCCGGACGTATTCGCGCATTTCAGCGAGATTCGTGCCGACGGCTTCAAGACGCTCGCCGAAGGCCAGCGCGTCGAGTTCACCGTCACGCAGGGCCAGAAAGGCCCGCAGGCGTCGAACATCGTGCCGGTCTGAAGCAGGCCTGCATCGAATGACGGAGGGCCCCGCTTGCGGGGCCCTTTTTCGTTGCGGCGGCCGGGAATTCGCGGCCGGGGACGCCGACCCGGGCTTCGCGCGGCCGGCGAGCGGCCGGACGCGCTGCCGAGGGGCTGCACGCCAGCTCGGCGTCGGCGGGCGGTTCAATCGGGAGTCGAGCTATCCGAGCGCCATGACGCCCGCGATCATCGACGTGGTTCTCGAGTCCCCGGGCGGCGACGAGTTGATGGCATGGGCGCAGCGCGCAGGCGGCGACACCGCGCGCCGTGTCCAAGCGACGGACTCCTAGTTGAGCCGCCAGATAGCCGCGTTGAGCGCGGTCGCGAACGCGACCCATAACGCGTAAGGCACGAGCAACCCGGCCGCCAGCCGGCTGAGCGGCCAGAACAGGACGATAGTGGCCACGATCGCGAGCAGCAGCAGCACGATGTCGGCCAGTGCAAGGCCGATCGCGTGCCGGCCGAAGAACAGCCACGACCAGGCGGCGTTCAATACCAATTGCACGGCGTACAGGCTTAGCGCGAGGCGATTGTGCTCCTGTTGCCAGACGAGCCAGCCGCTGACGGCGATCATTGCGTAAAGCACGGTCCAGACCGGGCCGAAAAGCCAGTTCGGCGGGTTCCAGGACGGCTTGGCCAGTGCGGCGTACCAGTCGCCGGGCGTGAAGAAGGCTCCGCTGGCCGCGACCGCGAATACGACGATGAAGAAAGCGCCGAGCGCGAGCCAGGTCATGATCGGCCCTGGCGCACGCCGGTACGGCCCTGTCGGCACATCAGTTTGCCGCTATCGCCTGGATACTCCGACCCGGCGTCCACGGCACGCCGGCCCGGTCCAGCGCATCCTTGAGGGTGTCGTAGCGCCGATCCAGTGCACTCAATGCGCCGTGCACGTCCGCGTAGACGTCCCGCGCGATATTCAGTGACATGCGCTGCGTCCCGGTCGGCCCGTGCGCGTTCGCGTCCGGGCTGTAGCGGGCGTGGGAGAGTCGCTCCTGTACCGAAACCGGCCCGGCTTCGTTGAAGATCTCGCGCGTCTGGTGTCCGGCGAGGCGTGTGCGCTCGCGCTTCAGCGCCTGCTGGATGTCATTGGCCTCGGTGTAGAGCGCGCGGTCGGCGTTGGCGGTGCCGAGCGTTTCCTTCACCGCGTCGAGTTCCGCGACGATCGCGTCGATGGCTTTCACGCTGCCGTCGGTCGCGCGGCGCAGCTCGTCGACCTGGCGGTCGAAGGCCACGCGCTCGTCCTGCGTGCTGCCTGGCAGGGTCGGTTCCCGGATCGAAACGACGTCGAACGTCTGCTGCTGTCCCAGGTCGGTCCACTCCCCGTCCACGCGCCGGTACATCGAAACGCTGTAGGTGCCCGGCGTCGCCAGCACGCCGGTCGGCTGGCTCCAGCGATTCTCGCGCTCCGCCTCCGGCACCCACGGGTCGAGCGCCGGGTAGCGCAGGTCCCAGGCGACGCGGTGGAAGCCCGCCTCGACGGGGCCCGGCACGTAGCGCACCGTCATGCCGTCGGCGTCGGTGACCGCGAACACGACGGCGGGCTTGTCCTCCAGCTCTTCCTCGAGGATCGTGTCCCAGCCGGGGAAGCGGACGCTCTCGTTCTCTTTTTCGCTTTCTTTCTCGTCCTCGAAGCGCGCTTCCTGCGCCGTCTGCAGCGCCTCGGGCAGGTAGTAGGTGAACACGGCGCCGAACGGCGGGTTGGGCGCGACGTAGAAGGCATCGCCCTGGCTGTCCACGCAGCCGGGGTCCGAGCAGCCGAGCGGGCGGCGCGGCACGTACCAGCGCGCCTGCCGCACCGGGAACAGCCGGGTCTCGTTCTCGAGCAGGTTTTCGGTGACGTCGCGGAGCGGCGAGTAGTCGTCGAGGATGTAGATGCCGCGGCCGAAGGTGCCGCCGACGAGGTCATTCTCGCGCTGCTGGATCGCGAGGTCGCGGAACGGGATGTTCGGCACGTTGCCCTTCAACTTGGTCCAGGTGCCGCCGGCATCAACCGTGAAGAACACGCCGAACTCGGTGCCGAGGAACAGCAGTTCCGGCTTGACGTGGTCCTGCACGACGCGCCACAGGATGTGCCGCTCCGGCAGGTTGCCACTGATACTCTGCCAGCGCCGCCCGCGGTTCTCGCTCTTGAGGATGTACGGCGCGAAGTCGCCGCTCTTGTGGTCGTCAACGACGACGTAGACGGTGTCCGGGTCGTGCAGGTCCGCCTTGATGTCATTGACGAAGAAGCGCGCGGGCACGCCGGGCAGCGAGTCGATGCGGCGCCAGTTCGCGCCGCCGTCTTCGCTGACGTGGATGAGCCCGTCGTCGGTGCCGGCATAGAGCAGGCCCTCGACGAGCGGGGATTCCGACAGCGACGTGACGGTGTTGAAGCGCGACATCGCGTACAGGTCCCAGGGCGAGTCGAGCCCCCAGCGGCGGCCCAACAGGGTCTGCTGGAGGCGGT
>CALALV010000183.1 GCA_937925605.1 uncultured Woeseia sp. | reverse complement strand
AGCCATCGTTGCCGGCGAGGCCGACATCAACCTGTGCCCGCCGGGCGGCGAGGAAACCGTGCAGCGGCTGGCCGGGCTGCTCGGCCGGGAGGCACCGGCGCTCGCGGTCCCGGCGACCGACATGAAGCAGCGCGTTGCCGTCGTCGACGAGGCGCTGTGCATCGGCTGCACGCATTGCCGCAATGCCTGCCCGGTCGACGCGATCCTCGGCGCGCACCAGTACATGCACACGGTGATCGCCGACGAGTGCACCGGCTGCGAGCTCTGCCTCGCGCCCTGCCCGGTCGACTGCATTCGCATGGAGGCGGCCCGGTGAGCGCCCCGACTTACGATCTCGGCAAGCTGCACGGCGGTCTGCGGCTGCCGTCGGAAAAGGAGAAGTCGACCGCGCAGGCGATCCGCGAGGTGCCGCTGCCCGCGCAGCTCGTGCTGCCGCTCGCGCAGCATGCCGGCGAGCCGGCGCAGCCGGTGGTCGGCATCGGCGAGCGCGTGCTCAAGGGCCAGCTGATCGCCGACAGCGACGGCGTCATCAGCGCACCGGTGCACGCCAGCTCCTCGGGACGGGTCGTCGCGATTGAGCCCTGGCCCGTGTCGCGGCGCCGCGGCGACAAGGCACCTTGCATCGTGATCGAGTGCGACGGCGAGGATCGCGCCGTCGAGCGCGCCGGCGACCTGCCGCCGTACACCGAACTCGCACCGGAGGACCTGCAGCTCCTGATCCTGCAGGGCGGCATCGTCGGCCTCGGCGGCGCCGTGTTCCCGACCGCCCAGAAACTGATGCAGGCCGTGACCGCGCCGCTGGATCACCTGATCCTGAACGGCGTCGAGTGCGAGCCCTACATCAGCTGCGACGACATGCTGATGCGCGAATACGCAATGGACGTGCTGCGCGGCGGGCAGGTGCTGATGCACGCGCTCGGCATCGACAGCTGCTACGTCGTGCTCGAGAGCGACAAGCCCGAGGCGCTCCGGGCGATCGGCGAGGCACTCGCGGCACTCGACGACGAGCGCCTCGTCCTGAAGCAGGTGCCGACGATCTACCCGTCGGGCGGCGAGGATCAGCTCGTGCAGCTGGTGACCAATCGCGAGGTGCCGAGCGGCGGGCTGCCCAGCGACGTTGGCTGCGTCGTGCAGAACGTCGGCACCGCCGCGGCGGCGCACCGCTGGGTCAACCACGGCGAACCACTGATTTCGCGGGTGACGACCGTCACCGGCGACGGCGTCGCCGACCCCTGCAACGTGCTGGCGCGGATCGGCACGACGCTGGCCGACGTCGTCGCCGTGGCCGGCGGCTACACGGAACGTGCGGCAACGATGGTGATCGGCGGACCGATGTGCGGCAAATCGGTCAGCAACGACCGCGTGCCGCTGGTCAAGGCCACGAACTGCGTACTCGTCATGTCCGCGGCGCCGGCCAACGGGCGCGAGATGCCCTGCATCCGCTGCGGCGAATGCGCCGCGGTTTGCCCGGTACAGCTGCTGCCGCAACAGCTGTTCTGGCACGCCTGCGCGGACAACGAGATCAAGCTGCGCGAGTACGGCCTGACCGACTGCATCGAGTGCGGCTGCTGCGACCTGGTCTGCCCGAGCCACATTCCGCTGACCGCCGACTTCCGCAAGGCCAAGGGACGGATGCGCGAACTCGCCGACGAGAAGGCTCGCGCGGAACGCGCGCGCCAGCGCTTCGAGGAGCGCAACGCGCGACTGCGCCGCGAGAAGCTCGAGCGGGAGCAGGAACTGGCGGCGCAGAAGCGCGAGGCGCTCGAGTCGGCTCCCGAGGCGATCCAGGACATGCTGCGGCGCGCACAGCAGCAGAAGCCCGACGGCGAGGACGACTGAGCATGGAGTTCGAGCGCCGCGAAGCCCCGTTCGTCACGCCGCCCACCGACGTCGCCGCGATCATGCAGCAGGTGCTGCTCGCGCTGGTGCCGGCCACGCTCGCCTACGTCTGGTACTTCGGCGTCGGCCTGCTGTTCAACATCGCGATCGCGGCGCTGTTCTGCCTGCTCGGCGAAGCCGTCATGATGCGGCTGCGCGGCCGGCCGGTCGAGGACGCCTGGTCGGACTACTCGGCGCTCGTGACGGCGGTCCTGCTGGCCTTCGCCCTGCCGTCGCTGACGCCCTGGTGGGTCACCGCGACCGGCGCGCTGTTCGCGATCGTCGTCGCCAAGCACCTGTACGGCGGCATCGGCTTCAATATCTTCAACCCGGCGATGGCGGGCTACGTGGCGGTCATGGCGGCGTTCCCGATGTACCTGAACATCTGGACCGCGCCGCGCATGGGCGACATGGACTACCACGTCATGACGTTCTACGAGACGGCACGCTACGCCCTGACCGGCACGCTGCCGGACTACCTGGACTTCGACGCGATCAGCCGTGCGACCCCGCTCGACCTGGTCAAGGCCGGCTTCAACAACATGCGCACCTTCGGCGAGATCCAGACGAACCCGATGATCGGGGATTTCGGCGGACGCGGCTGGGAGTGGATCGGCAACTTCACCGCGATCGGCGGCGCCTGGCTGATGCTGCGCAAGGTCATCCGCTGGCACATCCCGACGGCCGTGCTCGCCGGCCTGCTGCTGCCGGCCGGGATCATGTACCTCGTCGACCCGGGCCAGAACGCCAGCCCCGGCTTCCACCTGTTCTCGGGCGGCGCGATCCTGTGCGCATTCTTCATCGCGACGGACCCCGTGTCGGCCGCGACCAGCGTGCGCGGCCGGCTCGTCTACGGCTTCGGCATCGGCCTCCTCATCTACGCGATCCGGCGCTGGGGCAGCTATGCCGACGGCGTGGCCTTCGCGGTGCTGCTGATGAACCTCGCCGTGCCGGCCATCGACGCGCTGACGAAGCCGCGTATCGTCGGCCATCCGCGGCGGCAGGGGAGCGGCTCCGGATGAGCAAGGAACGCAAGGGCTCGATCCTCGCCAGCGCGGCGATACTCGCCGTGCTCGCCGCGGTCTGCACCGCGCTGGTCGCGTGGACCTGGCGGCACACGGCGGAGCGCATCGAGCAGAACGAGAAGGACTTTCTCGAACAGAGCCTCGCGCCCGCGCTCGGCGGTCTCTACTACGACAGCGACCTGTCGAAGTCGGCGATCACGATCGAACCGCCGCACGAGCTGCCGGGCAGCGGCCCGGTCACCGTGTACCGCGTCTACCGCGAGTCGCAGCCGGTCGCCGCGCTGTTCGTCGTCACGGCCCGCGACGGCTATTCCGGCCCGATCCGGCTGCTGGTCGGCATCGAGGCGGACGGCCGCATCAGCGCCGTGCGCGTGCTTGCACACCAGGAGACGCCGGGGCTCGGCGATCGCATCGAGTCGTCGAAGTCGGACTGGCTGGAGCAGTTCCCCGGCAAATCGCTGGGCAATCCCGATCGCGAGAACTGGGCGATCCGGCGCGACGGCGGCGTGTTCGACCAGCTCACCGGCGCCTCGATCACGCCGCGCGCGGTGATCAAGGCGATCCGCGAGACGCTGCTATACTTCGAGGCCCACGCAGACGAGGTCTTCGCCCGCGGCGACGCGAGCGACGACGACGCGAAGGACGCTGCGAGCGACGAATCGATCGAAGATCCGAACGACGACACGAACGACTCTACCAACGACGGCGACGGCAACGACTAAGCATGAGCGAGACGATCGGCGACCGCCTGCGACGCGGCCTGTGGGACCAGAACCCGGGGCTGGTGCAGCTGCTCGGGCTGTGCCCGCTGCTGGCCGTTACCAGCAGCTTCGTCAACGGCCTCGGGCTCGGGCTCGCGACGCTGTCGGTGCTGACGGTATCCAACGTGCTGGTATCGGCGACGCGGCGTTTCCTGCGCCCGGAAATCCGCATCCCGATGTACGTCCTGATCATCTCGAGCCTGGTCACCTGCATCGAGCTGTTGTTCAAGGCCTACCTGCCGGCGCTCGACCGGTCGCTCGGCATCTTTATTCCGCTGATCGTCACGAACTGCGCCATCGTCGCGCGTGCCGAGGTGTACGCGAGCCGCAACCCGGTCGGCGCGAGCCTCGTCGACGGCCTGTTCATGGGCGCGGGCTTCGCGCTGCTCCTGTGCGCGCTGGGCCTGTTCCGCGAGCTCGTCGGCAGCGGCACGATCCTCGCGCGCCTCGACATGCTGTTCGGCGGCGAGGCGCTGCCGGGCCTCGTGCTGACCGACGGCGGCTTCCTGCTCGCGATCCTGCCGCCGGGCGCGTTCTTCAGCCTGGGCCTGGCCGTAGCCGTCAAGAACATCGTCGACCAGCGCCG
Organism: uncultured Woeseia sp.; assembly: GCA_937925605.1. Classification (GTDB taxonomy): domain Bacteria; phylum Pseudomonadota; class Gammaproteobacteria; order Steroidobacterales; family Woeseiaceae; genus Woeseia. The sequence goes on along the minus strand of CALALV010000183.1, from coordinate 34,564 downwards.
CCAGGGCAGGCCCGCCCGCTCACTCGCCGCGCGCCAGTATCGCAACGTTTGAACCGCAACCTTGAACCGCGAGAAGCGCACGGAAATCTTCCGCCGACTGCGCGCGGCGAACCCGAGGCCGGAAACGGAACTCGCCTGGTCGAGCCCGTTCGAGCTGCTCGTGGCCGTCATCCTGTCCGCGCAGGCGACCGACGTCGGCGTCAACAAGGCGACGGCGAAGCTTTTTCCGGTCGCGAACACGCCGGCTGCGCTGCTCGAGCTCGGCGTCGCCGGGCTGAAGCGCTACATCCGCACGATCGGCCTGTTCAACACCAAGGCGGAGAACGTCATCAGGACCTGCCGGATACTCGTCGAGGAACACGACGGCGAGGTGCCGCGCACGCGCGCGGCGCTGGAGGCGCTGCCCGGGGTCGGCCGCAAGACCGCCAACGTGATCCTGAACACGGCATTCGGCGAGCCGACGGTTGCGGTCGACACCCACATATTCCGGGTCGCGAACCGCACCGGTATTGCGAAGGGCAAGACCCCGCTCGAGGTCGAGAAGCGCCTGCTGCGCCTCGTCCCCGGGGAATTCCTGAAGGACGCGCACCACTGGCTGATCCTGCACGGCCGCTATACCTGCGTCGCGCGCAAGCCGAAATGCCCGGACTGCCTGATTGCCGACCTGTGCGAGTACCGCCGCAAGACCCCGGGAGATTCGTCGTGATATTCGGCCAGGACCGCGGCGAGCTGCGCCGGATGTACGCGGACGCCTGGGCGAAGGCGACCGCGGGCCAGCCGCTGAGCCCGCTCGAGGCACAGATCGCAGCCGTGATCGAGGAGCATCCCGAGTATCACGACGCCCTGTCCGCCGAGGCGCTCGATGAAGACTTCACGCCGGAGCAAGGCCGGACCAACCCGTTCCTGCACATGGGGCTGCACCTCGCCATCCGCGACCAGCTGGCCACCGACCGTCCGGCGGGCGTGCGCGCGCTGCACGCGCGCATCGCGGCGCGCGCCGGCGACGCGCACGAGGCCGAGCACCGCATGCTCGAATGCCTCGCCGAGACGCTGTGGGAAGCCCAGGCCGGTGACGGGCCGCCCGACGAGGCTCGCTACCTGGAGCGCCTGCGGCGGCTGGCGGCCGGCTGAACCCCGCCGCGACCGGCCGGTCTCTGTAATAATCGACCACTGCACTGGGTCCCCTCTAGCGACCCTGGCCCGAGGACCCCACGCATGCCCGAACGCGACACACAGTATCCCGTCACCGGCGCCGGGCTGGGCCTGCGGCGCGGCCTGATCGACAAGCTGATGGCCGAGCCGCCCGCCGAGGTCGACTTCATGGAAGTCGCGCCGGAAAACTGGATCCGCGTGGGCGGCAAGCTGGGCCGCAAGTTCCGCTTCTTCACCGAGCGCTACCCGTTCCTGATTCACGGGCTGTCGCTCAGCATAGGCTCGCCGGCGCCCCTGAACGAAGACCTGCTGCGCGACGTCCGCGAATTCATGGACACGCACGGCATTCGCGGCTACTCGGAGCACCTGAGCTTCTGCAGCGACGACGGCCAGCTGTACGACCTGATGCCGATCCCGTTCACCGAGGAAGCGGTCAGCTGGGTCGCCGGCCGCATCCGCCGGGCCCAGGACATTCTCGGGCGGCGCATGGCGGTCGAGAACGTCTCCTATTACGCGCCCACCGACACGACGCTCAGCGAGCAGGAGTTCACGCTGGCCGTACTCGAGGAAGCCGACTGCGACCTGCTGCTCGACATCAACAACATCGTCGTCAACAGCATCAATAATCGCTACGACGCTGGCGAGTTCATGCGCGCGATGCCGCGCGAGCGTTTGAAATACTTCCACATCGCGGGCCACTACGTCGAGGCCGAGGACCTGCGCATCGACACGCACGGCGACGCGGTCGGGCCGCAGGCCTGGGAGCTGCTCGAGGCGGCGTATGCGCATTTCGGCCCGGTGCCGACGCTGCTGGAGCGCGACTTCAACTTCCCGCCGCTGGCCGAGCTGCTGGACGAAGTCGGGCGCATCCGCGAGCTGCAGGCGGCGGCCGCGCAGCCGGCGCAGGCCGCCGGGGGCCGCCGTGGCTGAGGCAGGTGGCTTCCGCGCGAAGCAGTACGCGTTCGCGGCACACATTCGCGACCCGGACGGTCACCCGGCGCCTGCCGCGATCGAAGACCGGCGCATGGCGATCTACCGCGAGCTGTTCTTCAATAACCTGTACAAGCTGCTCGGCAGCACGTTCCCGGTGCTGAAAAAGCTTTACGGCGCGGACGGCTGGCGCAGGCTCGTGCGCGCGTTCATGGTCCGGCACCAGGCGAGCACGCCGTACTTTCTGGAAATCCCGAAAGAATTCATAGACTTTCTACAGAACGAGTACGAGGCGGAGGCGTCCGACCCGGCCTTCCTCGTCGAGCTCGCGCACTACGAGTGGGCCGAGCTCGCGCTGTCGGTGGCCGGGGACGAGCTGCCGGCCGACGTCGATCCCGAAGGCGACCTGCTGGACGGCGTGCCGGTCAAGTCCCCGCTGGCCTGGTCGCTCAGCTACCGCTTCCCGGTGCACCGGATCGACGAGTCCTTCCGGCCCGAGGCACCCGGCGAGCAGCCGACCTTCCTCGTCGTGTACCGCGACGCCGACGACGAACTCGGCTTCATGGAGCTGAACCCGGTCACCGCGCGCCTGCTCGAACTCGTCGACGACAACCCGGAGGGGCGGAGCGGGCGCGGACTGATCGAGCGGCTCGCCCGCGAGATCAGCTACCCGGATCCGGCGGCGCTGATCGCACACGGCGGCGGCGTGCTGACCGACATGCGCGCGGCCGGGATCCTGCTCGGCACGCGCCGCTGACGCCTTCGACCGTCTTAACTCACATAACAAGAAGCGACACTGGGGAGACACGCATGACGAACCTGCTGAACCGACTGCGCGGCTGGCTCGACAGCACGCAGATTCTCGACTTCCTCGGCCCGCTGGGGCTGCGCCTGTACCTGGTGCCGGTGTTCTGGGTCGCCGGCACGAACAAGCTCGGCGGCATGGACAACGTGATCGCCTGGTTCGGCAACCCGGACTGGGGCCTGGGCCTGCCCTTCCCGGCGCTGATGGCCTGGCTCGCGACCGGCGCGGAAGTGCTCGGTGCCATTGCTTTGCTGCTGGGCCTCGCGCTGCGCTTTTTCTGCATCCCGCTGATGGTCACGATGCTGGTTGCGGCGTTCGCGGTGCACTGGAAGAACGGCTGGCAGGCCGTGGCCGATGCGCAGAGCCCGTTTCCGCCGGCCGACATCGACGGCGCGATGCAGCGGCTCGACCGCGCGAAGGACATCCTGCGCGAGCACGGCAATTACGACTGGCTTACCGAGACCGGAAATTTCGTCATATCGAACAACGGCATAGAGTGGGCCATCACGTACTTCGTGATGCTGCTGGCGCTGTTCTTCAGCGGCGCCGGGAAGCTGTCGATCGACCACCTCGTGGCGCGCAAGCTGGACGCCGCGCGCGGCTGAGCCCGCGACGGGCGCACGGGGCGGCACGGCCATGGACGAATCCTTTTTCGCGACTTTCGACATCGTGCGGGCGCTCGCGTCGCTGTTCGTGTTCGTCGTCGGCGTCGTGCTCGCGCTCATCGTCGTGCTGTTCGTCATCGACCGCACGCAGACCGGCAACGCGATCCGCCGCAACTTCCCGGTCATCGGCCGCTTCCGCTACCTGTTCGAGCGGCTCGGCGAGTTCTTCCGCCAGTATTTCTTCGCGATGGACCGCGAGGAGATGCCGTTCAACCGGGCGCAGCGTTCCTGGGTCAACCGTGCGAGCGAAAACGTCGACAACACGGTCGCGTTCGGCTCTACGCAGAACCTGACGCCGCCCGGCACTATCATTTTCGTCAACTGCGCCTACCCGGTGCTGAAAACCGACGTCGCGCCGACCGAGATGAAGACAATCGGCCCGCACGCGCGCAAGCCCTACGTCACCGACTCGCTCGTCAACGTCTCGGCGATGAGCTACGGCTCGATCTCGAAGCCGGCCATCCAGGCCCTGTCGCGCGGCTCGCAGATGGCCGGCAACTGGCTCAACACCGGCGAGGGCGGCCTGTCGCCCTGGCACCTCGAGGGCGGCTGCGACCTCGTGTTCCAGGTCGGCACCGCCAAGTACGGCGTGCGCGACGCGGACGGCAACCTGAGTGATGACAAGCTGCGCGAGGTCGCCGCGCACGAGCAGGTCAGGATGTTCGAGCTGAAACTGTCGCAGGGCGCAAAGCCCGGCAAGGGCGGCATCCTGCCGGCGGGCAAGGTCACGGCGGAAGTCGCGGAGATCCGCGGCATCCCCGAGGGCGAGGACTCGATCAGCCCGAACCGGCACCCAGAGGTCGACTCGGCCGAGGACCTGCTGGACCTGCTGAACCGGATCCGCGACGTCACCGGCAAGCCGGTTGGCTTCAAGGCCGTGATCGGTGCCTATGGCTGGCTGGACGAGCTGTTCGCGCTGATCCGCGCACGCGGCGTCGAAACGGCGCCGGACTTCATCACCGTGGACTCGGGCGACGGCGGCACCGGCGCGGCGCCGATGAGCCTGATGGACTCCGTCGGCCTGCAGATCAGGGAGAGCCTGCCGCTCGTCGTCGACATGCTGAACCGGCACGGGCTGCGCGAGCGCATCCACGTCATCGCGAGCGGCAAGCTCGTGACGCCGGCCGAGGCGGCCTGGGCCCTGTGCGTCGGCGCCGACTTCATCAACACGGCGCGCGGCTTCATGTTCGCGCTCGGCTGTATCCAGGCGATGCAGTGCAACAGGAATACCTGCCCTACCGGGATCACCACGCACGACAAACGCCTGCAGCGCGGCCTGGTGCCCGCGGACAAGGCCGAACGCGTGGCGCACTACTCGCGCAACCTGCGCCACGAGATCGGCATCATCGCGCATGCCTGCGGCGTCCCGGAGCCGCGTCGCCTGCGCCGCTACCACTGCCGGATCGTGCAGGAGGACGGGCGCTCGGTACCGCTCGACACGCTGTACCCCGACGTCGCGCCGGAGGCCGCCGCGACCGCCGCCTGATCCGGCCTGCCGCCGCGCGCGCGCCGGCGGCCTCAAGTTCCTGATTCGCAGGACGATACGCCGTCCGTGGTTGCTTGTGTGACCGGTATCAACGACGGCATCGATCACTGCCAGTAAGGTAGCGGCTGTTCGATGGCAGGAACGCGCGGCTTATGTCAAAGAATGACGGCTTCACGCTGCTGGAAACGCTGGCGGTCCTGCTGCTCGTGGCGCTGTTGACGTCCGTGGCCATGCCAATGTTCAGCTCCTACGCCGACCGGGCCAGGGTCTCCGCCGCGATCGGCGACATCTCGACGATCAGCCTCGCGATCGAGCGCTACCGGCTGAAGAACGGCGACTGGGTGCCGCCGAACCTAGGCGTGCTCGGCATCGATATCCCGGACGATCCCTGGGGCCAGCCCTACCAGTACCTGCGCCTGCAGGACGACGTCAATCGCGGCGCCGCGCGCAAGGACGGCAACCTGGTTCCGCTCAACTCGGACTTCGACCTGTACAGCGTCGGCGCCGACGGCAGCTCGGTCAGCTCTTTGAGGGGCCAGCCCTCGCAGGACGACATCGTGCGGGCGAACAACGGAGCCTTCATAGGTCTCGGCAAGGACTACTAGGTGGCCGGGCTCCGCGGCAAACAGCTGTTCGGCAGCCTGGTCGCCCGGCGCATCTTCCTGCTGATCGCCGCCGCGGGCCTGCTGCCGCTGATGCTCGCGGCGTTCTTCTCGCATTTCGAGACCGCGCGGACGCTGCGCGAGACCTCCTACACGCACCTGCGCGAGGACGCCAAGGCCTATGGCATGGAAATCCTCGCCAACCTGCAGCGGCACGCGGGCGCGGCGCCGGGAAGCGCCCGCGAGGCGGCGCTGGACCCGGACGTCTTGCGCCGCTGGCAGGTCGACCCGCGCGGGCGACCGGTGGCGCCGTCCGCGCCCGGGGCATTCGCGCTGCCGGCCGCAGGGATCGACCACACCCACCTGCGGCGCGGCAGGCCGCAGCTGCTGAGCCTGCCGCACGGCGACGCGACGGCACACCTGCTGCTGTTGCCGCCTGCAGAAGATACTCCGCGCGGCAGCGGCTACACCGTTCTGCAGCTCGACCCGGCCCGGCTCTGGCAGCCGCGTGCCTACGTGCCGTTCCGCACGGAGTACTGCGTGTTCACGGGCGACGGGCTCGCGCTGTACTGCACCGAGCCGCCGGGAACTGACGAACTCGCGACGCTGGCCACGGGCGCGACGCAGCCTTCAGCGGAGTTATTCGAGTGGTCACGCGACGGCGCGGCCAAGCTTTCGGCGACCTGGGCCCTGTTTCTCGAACCCGAGCTTGCACACGAAAGCGTTTTCATCGTCTCGACGATCGACCGGGCGCTCCTCTACAGCGCGGCCAGCGTCAACATCGGCCTGCTGCCGCCGCTGCTGGCCTTTGTCGTCATCCTGGTCGCGCTGTTGAGCCTGCGGCTGATTCGCCGCAACCTCGGACCGCTGCAGGCCCTGACGACGGCCGCCGACGACTTTGCCGCCGGCAGGCTCGACAGGCGGGTCCGCGTCGAGCGCGGCGACGAATTCGGCCAGCTGGGCGCCGCCTTCAACGCCATGGCCGCGGGCCTCGCCGAGCGCATCGAGCGCCTGCAGTCCATGGCGGCGCTGGACGAACTGGTCATGTCGGACGCGTCGGTGGACGACATCTGCGGCGCCTTTCTCGCACACGCCCGCCGGCTGTCCGGCGCGGACCTCGTGGCCGCCTGCATCCTCGATTTCGACAACCCGCTCAATGCCGTGCTGCACATCGACAGCGCCGACGGATCCGGGCGCTTCAGGGCGTCGGCGATCCACCTGTCGCGGCTGCCGCGCCGCGATCCGGACGACGGCCTCGCCGAACACGGCATGGAAGAGCTGCCGCGCGAACTGGCCGAGGTGCTGGAACAGCGAGGCATCCGCCGCTGCGTCAGCGTGCCGGTGATGCTGCGCGGCGAAATAAAGGGTGCGGTGCTGTTCTGCGCCGCGGCCGTGGCCCGGCTCGACATCGTCAGGATCGGCCGCTGCCTGCACCTCGTCGACCGCCTCGCGATCGGCGTCTCCGACGCGGAGCGCGAGGAAGACCTGTACCGGCAGGCACATTACGACGAGCTGACCGGGCTGCCGAACCGCCAGCTGCTGAAGGACCGCCTCGAGCAGGCTGTCGGCCATGCGCTCAGGACCGGGACGAAGGGTGCGCTCCTGTTCCTCGATCTGGACCGCTTCAAGCAGGTCAACGACGTGTACGGGCACTCGACCGGCGACCGGCTGCTCGTCGAGGCGGCCCGGCGCGTTGCCGGGATCGCCGGCGACGCGGCGACGGTCGCGAGACTCGGCGGCGACGAGTTTGTCGTCATGCTCACCGAGCTCGACGACGAGTCGCGCGCCGACCGGCTGGCGCGAAAGCTGGTGGCATCCCTGTCGCAGCCCTTCCAGCGAGGCGACAATGACCTGCTGCTCGGCGCGAGCATCGGTGTCGCACTGTTCCCCGACGACGGCGACAACGTCGAGTCGCTGTTGAAGAATGCCGACGCGGCGATGTACCGCGCGAAGGACAACGGCCGCAATCGCCACGAGTTCTTCAGCCGCCAGCTCAACGAGGAAAGCCATCGGCGCCTGACGCTGGAGCGCGACCTGCGCCGCGACCTGGACAGCGACCGCCTGCAGGTCTTCTTCCAGCCGCAGTTCGGCCTGGCCGATCGCGAGCTGCGCGGCGCCGAAGCCTTGCTGCGCTGGAACCACGAGTCACTGGGTGCGATCTCGCCGATGGAGTTCGTCGAGATCGCCGAGGAATCCGACCTGATCGTCAGGCTCGGGCACTGGGTCATTGACCGAGTATGCGCCAGCCTGCGGGTGCTGCTCGACGCGGGCCGGCACCCTGGCGTCGTCGCGATCAACGTATCCGCGCGCCAGCTGGTCGACGGTACGCTGGCCGAACAGGTGCGCGAATGCCTGCATCGCTACCACGTCAACCCCGGATTCATAGAGATCGAGGTCACCGAGTCGATGCTCGCGAGCGACACGGGCGCGGCGATCGACACGCTGACCGCCCTGCGCGAGGCCGGCGTGCGCATCTCGATGGACGATTTCGGCACCGGCTATTCGTCACTCGGCCAGCTGCGCAAGCTGCCGTTCGACTCGCTCAAGATCGACCGCTCCTTCGTCATGGAAATCGGCCGCAGCCCGGACGCCGAGAGCATTTGCCGGGCTATCATCGAGATGGCCCACGCGCTCGGCAAGGAAGTGGTCGCCGAGGGCATCGAGACCGAGCAGCAGGCCGCGTTCCTGGCCCGGCACGAGTGCGAGATCGGCCAGGGTTACCTGTTCGCGAAGCCCCTGCCGCAGCGAGACTTCGGCGAGCTGGTCGCGCGCCAGGCGGAACACACGCGGCGGCGCAAGGCGCTCGAGGTGCTCTGAGGTATCCCGCCCCTGGCCGCGTTCCCGCGACCTGCGACCGGACGCTCGCGGCGCCTCAGTCGCGCAGCTTTACGAGGCTCGCGTAGGCGCGGTCGACGAGCAGCGCGGGATTACCGTAAGCCTCGTCGAATTCCGCCGTAGGCGCCGCCGCAATGACCTCGTCAAGAGTCGCACCGTCGGCGATCAGCCGCGCGATGCGCGCGCGCACCTTGCGCAGCATCGCGGCGTAGGCGAGCAGGTCCGCCTGGCTTGCGACCTCGCCGTGACCCGGCACCACGACCGTGGACACGTTCGTCTGTGCCAGGACGCCGTCGACGAACTCGATGAGCCCGTCGATCGAGCCGCCGTTGTCCGCGTCGATGAACGGGTAGCCGCCCGCGCGGAACACGTCCCCCATGTGCACGACGTTGGCCTCGCGCAGCAGTACCGCCGCGTCGCCACTCGTGTGCGCAGGGGCGAAGTGCATGACGTCGATCGTGTCGCCGTTCAGGTGGAAGCGGATGCCGCTGTCGAAGGTGATGACCGGCAGCGCGCGGCGCGGGTAGGCCGGCTGCGCCACGACCCGCGAGACGAGATTGATGCGCCGGTCGGCCGTCAGCATCTCGCGCGAGTTCTCGTGCGCGACGATCCAGCTGCCTTCCGCGCCCAGCACCTGGTTGCCCTTCGCATGGTCGAAGTGCCAGTGCGTGTTGACGACGAAGTCGATCTCGCCGCCGCCGAGCTCGCCGATCGCGGCCTCGAGCTTCGGCACGACGGGCGGGAACTGGTCGTCGACGATCAGTACGCCGTCCTCGCCGATCGAGGCCAGCACGTTGCCGCCGGCGCCGAACAGTACGTGCACGCCGGGCGCCAGCGTCTCTGTCCTGACCTCGACCGTCTCGAGGTCGACGCCGACCTGCCGCATGAACTCCTCGCCGGTAAGCGGCTGGTCAGCCACGGCGCTGGTCGCGCCCGCGGCGGACAGTATGGCGGGCAGCAGGCGTCGTGCAGTCATCGTGTGCGTCTCCAGGTGTGCCGGCGCGCGAGCGCCGGCCGGAACGTTTGCAGCGCGCGGGCTATTTCTTCTTGCGCGGCATGTAGAGATCGGTCAGCGAGCCGTCGAAGCCCTCGGCGGCGAACGCGATGGTCTCGGCGAGCGTCGGGTGCGGGTGGATCGTCAGCGCGATGTCGGTCGCGTCGGCGCCCATCTCGACGGCGAGGCACAGCTCCGAGACCAGGTCGCCGGCGGTCGGGCCCACGATCGCGCCGCCGAGCACGCGGCCGGTCTCCGGCTCGAACAGCAGTTTCGTGAAGCCCTCGGTGCGGCCGAGCGCGAGCGCCCGGCCGCTTGCGGCCCACGGGATCTGCACCTTTTCGTACTTCGTGCCGTTCTTCTTCGCCTCGGTCTCGGTCAGCCCGCACCAGGCGATCTCGGGATCGGTGTAGGCGACCGACGGGATCGTGCGCGCGTCGAAGGCTGCCTTGTGGCCGGCCGCGACCTCCGCCGCGACCTTGCCCTCGTGCGTCGCCTTGTGCGCGAGCATCGGGCCCGGCACGAGGTCGCCGATGGCGAAGATGTGGTCCACGTTGGTGCGCATGTGCTTGTCGACCTCGATCACGCCGCGCTCCGAGACCCGGACGCCGGCCTTGTCGGCGTCGAGCCTGTCGCCGTTCGGCCGCCGGCCTACCGCGACCAGCACCCGGTCGTAGACCTCGCTGCCGGGCGCGTCCTTGCCCTCGAAGCTGACCTCGATACCGGGCGTCGTCGCGCGCATGCCGGTGACCTTCGTGCCGAGCATGATCGTCTCGTAGCGCGGGTCCACGACCTTGCGGAACGGCCGCAGCAGGTCCTGGTCGGTCCCGGGCATCAGCGTGTCGGTCAGCTCGACGACGCTGACCCGCGTGCCGAGCGCTGCGTAGACGCAGGCCATCTCGAGCCCGATGATGCCGCCGCCGACGACCAGCAGGCGCTTCGGCAGCGGCGTGAGCTCCAGCGCGCCCGTCGAGTCGACGATGCGCTCGTCGTCGGGCAGGTTCGGGATCATCGCCGCCTCGGAGCCGGCCGCAATGATGCATTTCTCGAAATCGATCGTCTCGCCGGAGTCGAGCGCCAGGCGGTTCGCGGACACGAACTTCGCCGTGCCCTGCACCACCTGCACCTTGCGCTGCTTCGCGAGCTGGCTGAGCCCGCCCGTCAGCTTGCCGACCACACCGTCCTTCCAGTCGCGCAGCTTCGCCGCGTCGATCTTCGGCGCCTCGAATCGCACGCCGTGATCGCGCATTGCGGCCGCGTCGTCGATGACCTTGGCCGCGTGCAGCAGCGCCTTCGACGGGATGCAGCCGACGTTCAGGCACACGCCACCGAGCGTGTCCCAGCGCTCGACGAGGATGACCTGCAGGCCGAGATCCGCGGCGCGGAAGGCCGCGGAATAGCCGCCCGGGCCGGCACCGATCACGACCAGCTGGGCGCTGTGGGTCGCGTCGCCCTGCGGCCTGGGCGCGGCTTGCGGCGCGCTCCCTGCCGGCTTGTCGTCGGCCGCACCTGCCGGTGCATCCGCCGGCCGCGACCCGGCCTGCCCGCGGTCCGATGGTTCCGCGTCGGACGCCTGCGTGTCGCCGGCGCCCGCAGCCTCGTACTCGAGCACCGCGTCGCCCTTCGAGACCCGGTCGCCCGTGCCGACGAGCAGCTTGACGACGGTGCCGGCCTCCGTTGCCGGCACGTCCATCGTCGCCTTGTCGGTCTCCAGCGTGATCACCGGGTCCTCGGGCTCGAGCGTGTCGCCGGCCTTGACCAGCACCTCGATGATCTCGACATCGGCGAAGTCACCCATGTCGGGGACGGTCAGCTTCCTGGTATCAGTCATGGGTCTTGGTATCACTCATGGCTAATGTCCTGAACCAATGGCTTCGGACACTAGGGGATCGCTTCCAGCAGCTTGTCGACGTCGCCTAGCGCTTCCGCCAGGAATGTCGTGAAGCGCACGGCGTAGGCGCCGTCGATCACGCGGTGGTCGTAGGAGAAGGACAGCGGCAGCATCAGCCTGGGCGCGAACTGCTCCCCGTCCCAGACCGGCTGCATCGACGAGCGCGAGACACCGAGGATGCCGACTTCCGGCGCATTGACGATCGGCGTGAACGCGGTGCCGCCGATACCGCCGAGGCTCGAGATCGTGAAGCTCGCGCCCTGCATCTGGTCGCCCTTAAGCTTCCCTTCGCGCGCGGCTTTCGACAGCTCACCGAGCGCCGTCGCGAGCTCGTAGACGTCCATCCGGTCGGCGTCGCGAATGACCGGCACGACGAGGCCCTGTTCCGTATCTGCGGCAAAGCCCAGGTGGTAGTACTTCTTGTACACCAGCGACGTGCCGTCGTTCGACAGCGAGGCGTTGACCTTCGGGAACTCCTTGAGTGCCGTGATGCAGGCCTTCATGATGAATGCGAGCGGCGTCAGCGAAATGCCTTTTTCCTTCGCGGCGCCTTTCAGTTCCTGGCGGCGCGCCTCGAGTTCCGTGATGTCGGCGAGGTCGTGCTGGGTCACGTGCGGCAGGTTGATCCAGCTCGCCTGCAGCCGAGGCCCGGAGATCTTCTGGATGCGCGTCAACGCCTGCTCGTCGACCTCGCCGAATTTCGCGAAGTCGACGTTCGGCACCGCCGGCAGCGCGCCGCCGCCGGCCGCCGCTGCAGGTGCGGCGCCCTTGCCGCCGAGCACGCGCTTGACGAAGGCCTTGACGTCGTCGTGCAGGATGCGGCCCTTCTCGCCGCTGCCCTCGACTTGCGCGAGGTCGACGCCGAGTTCGCGCGCGAGCTTGCGCACGGACGGACTCGCATGCGCTTTCGAGAAGCCGGCCTCGTCGATCGGCGGCAACTCCCCGCCGCCGCCGGCCGGCTTCGCGGCAGGCGCCGGGTCCAGCCCGGTCGGCTTCGCGGACTTCGGCTCGTCCTCGTCGGCCTCGTCCCGTTTTTCCTTCTTGCCGGCAGGCTCTTTCGCCTGCTTCTGCGATTCCTGCTGCGCTTCGGCCTTGCCGGCCTTGCCCGCAGTTGCGACGTCCGCGACCGCATCGCCTTCCGACACCTTGTCGCCGACCGAGACGTTCAGCTTGCGAACCGTGCCGGCAACGGTCGACGGCACGTCCATCGTCGCCTTGTCCGTCTCGAGCGTGATCAGCGCGTCCTCGACCACGATCGTGTCGCCCTCCGCGACCAGCACCTCGATGACGTCGACGTCGCTGAAATCGCCGATGTCGGGCACGCGCACGGTTTGCACGCCACCGCCATCCGCGTCTTCACCGCTGGCGCCGTCGTCGCTGTCGCCGCCCTGGCTCGCGGCGTCGTCGCCTGCCGAACTCTCGCTGCCCGCCGAGTCCTCGGCACCCGACTCGTCGGAATCGCCGTCGTCGCCGTCGCCACTGTCGCCGCCGGCGACCTGCAACTTGCCGATCGTGTCGCCCGAGTTGACCTTGTCGCCGACGCTGACGCTCAGCGTGTCGATGACGCCGTCGGCCGGTGCCGGCACGTCCATCGTCGCCTTGTCGGTTTCCAGCGTGATCAGGCCGTCCTCGGCCTTGACCTCGTCGCCGCTCTTGACCAGCACCTCGATGACTTCCACGTCCGAGAAGTCGCCAAGGTCCGGGATGATGATGTCCTGCGTGTCCGCCACGATGAGCTCCGTCTATGCCGCGTTCAAAGCGTGACCGGATCGGGTTTTTCCGGGTCGATGCCGTACTTCTCGATCGCCTGGCTAACGGTCTTCTGGTCCAGCGCACCGTCGTCGGCGAGCGCTTTCAGCGCGGTCACGGCGATGTATCGCTTGTCCACCTCGAAGTGCTGCCGCAGCGGCTTGCGCGCGTCGGAGCGGCCGTAGCCGTCCGTGCCCAGCGTCACGTAGGTGCCCGGGACCCAGCGCTGGATCTGGTCGGGGATGATCTTCATGTAGTCGGTGGCCGCGACGAAGGGACCCTTGCGGCCGTCCAGCTTGGCCTCGAGGTAGCTCTTCTTCGGCGGATGCTCGGGATGCAGCTGGTTCCAGCGCTCGACCGCCAGCGCCTCGCGGCGCAGCTCGTTGAAGCTCGTGACCGACCAGACGTCCGACGGGATGCCGAAGTCGTCGCGCAGCAGCTCTGCCGCGCCCAGCACCTCGCGCAGGATCGTGCCAGAGCCCATCAGCTGCGGCCTGACCTGGCCCTGGCTGCCGACGTCGAGCAGGTACATGCCCTTCAGGATGCCGTCCTCGACTCCCTGCGGCATCGGCGGGTGCACGTAGTTCTCGTTCATGCAGGTGATGTAATAGAACACGTTCTCCTGCTCGCCGATCATGCGTCGCAGGCCGTCCTGGATGATGACGGCGAGCTCGTAGGCGTAGGTCGGATCGTAGGACACGCAGTTCGGGATCGTCGACGCGGCGACCAGGCTGTGGCCGTCCTGGTGCTGCAGGCCCTCGCCCGCGAGGGTCGTGCGCCCGGCCGTGCCGCCGATCAGGAAGCCGCGCGCCTGCAGGTCGCCGCCGGCCCAGATGAAGTCGCCGATGCGCTGGAAACCGAACATCGAGTAATAGATGTAGAACGGCACCGTCTGCAGCGCGTGGTTGCTGTAGGACGTCCCCGAGGCGAGCCAGGAGCAGAACGCGCCGGCCTCGTTGATACCTTCCTCGAGAATCTGGCCCTTCTTGTCCTCCTTGTAGAACATGAGCTGGTCCGCGTCCTGCGGCGTGTACAGCTGGCCCTTCGACGAGTAGATGCCGACCTGCCGGAACATGCCCTCCATGCCGAAGGTCCGCGCCTCGTCCGGGACGATCGGCACGATGTGCTTGCCGAGCTGCTTGTCGCGGATCAGCGAGGTGATGATGCGCACGAAGGCCATCGTCGTCGAGGCTTCGCGCTCGCCGGTGCCTTCGAGCTGGTTCTTGAACAGCTCGAGCGGCGGCACGTGCAGCGGTTCGGCCTTCGTGCGCCGCGTCGGCAGGTAGCCGCCGAGTTTCTTGCGCCGCTCGTGCAGGTATTCGAGTTCCGCGCTGTCGGCATCCGGCTTGCAGTACGGCACGTTGTCGATGTCCTTGTCCGAGACCGGGATGTTGAAGCGGTCGCGGAAGGCCTTCAGCGCATCGAGGTCCAGCTTCTTCTGCTGGTGCGCGATGTTCTGGCCCTCGCCGGCCGCGCCCATGCCGAATCCCTTGACCGTCTTGACCAGGATCACGGTCGGCTGGCCCCGGTGCTTCACGGCCGCGTCGTAGGCCGCGTACACCTTCAGGGGATCGTGGCCGCCGCGGTTCAGGCGCCAGATCTCGTCGTCGGACATGTTGGCGACCATCTCGGCGGTTTCCTTGTACTTGCCGAAGAAATGCTCGCGCACGTAGGCGCCGCCCTTGGCCTTGAAGTTCTGGTACTCGCCGTCGACGCACTCCTCCATGACCCGCCGCAGCAGGCCCTTGTGATCGCGCGCCAGGAGCGGGTCCCAGCGCGAGCCCCAGATGACCTTGATCACGTTCCAGCCGGCACCGCCGAAGGCCGCCTCCAGCTCCTGGATGATCTTGCCGTTGCCCCGCACCGGGCCGTCGAGCCGCTGCAGGTTGCAATTGACGACGAAGATCAGGTTGTCCAGGCCCTCGCGCACCGGCATCGTGATCGCGCCCATCGACTCCGGCTCGTCCATTTCGCCGTCGCCCATGAAGGCCCAGACCTTGCGGTCGGACGGCTGGATCATCTCGCGGTGCTCGAGGTAACGCATGAAGCGTGCCTGGTAGATCGCCATCATCGGGCCGAGGCCCATCGACACGGTCGGGAACTGCCAGAACTCCGGCATCAGCCACGGATGCGGGTAGGAGGACAGGCCGCCGCCGCCGACCTCCTGGCGGAAGCGCATCAGCTGCGCCTCGTCCAGCCGGCCCTCGAGGTAGGCGCGTGCGTAGATGCCGGGCGACGAATGACCCTGGACGAAAACCATGTCGCCGCCATGCTCGTCATTCGGCGCGCGCCAGAAATGATTGAAGCCGACCTCGTACATCGTCGCGCAGGACGCATAGCTCGAGATGTGGCCGCCGTACTCGGTGCTCTTGCGATTCGCCTGCACGACCATGGCCATGGCGTTCCAGCGCAGGTACGCCTCCAGCCGGCGCTCGATCGTGCGGTCGCCCGGGTACTCGGGCTGACGCCCGGTCGAGATCGTGTTCACGTAGGCCGTATTCGGGCTGTACGGCAGGTAGGCACCGGAGCGACGGGAGAAGTCGATCATCCGGTTGAGCAGGAAATGCGCGCGCTCCGGACCGTGCACCCGCAGCACGGAGTCGATCGACTCCAGCCATTCGCGCGTCTCGGTCGGGTCGATGTCGTCGAATCGGTTGAAATCGCTCATATACTGTCCACGTACCTGCCTGCGTAGATCGTCAGAATGGGGTCGCCGCGTCGCTGCCTTCGCCCGCCGGAGACTGCGGGCACCCGGACTTGCGGCGATCGGCGGCATCGCGTGAACTCGATCCGGGGTCCTGCTAGGATCACCCGTCCCGTGCACGGGCCGCCGTGCCGCGCGGCGCGACGCCATTGTCGTTGTTCAGGCCCGTATTATGGCCATTCCGTCAGCAAAGGTCAGTACCGCAATGCCAGCCTTTCCCGCAGACCAGTTCACCGGCACGCCGCTCCGCATGGTACAGGCCCTCGGCAAGCCGACCGCGAAGTCTCTCGAAACCGTCGACCTGCTGCTGGTCGTCGTGCCGCGCGGGGCCAAGGCCGCCACCTGGAACGCTTTGCCGCAAGGCGCAAAACTGAAGTTGCTGACGAAACGATGCAAGCCGAATGCCGTGCCGTCCGCCTCCAGTCGCCTGCCGAACAAGCGCCAGACGGCGATCGCGGTCGGCGAGCTGAAACGCGGCGAGACGGCCTTCGAGACGCTCGGCTTCGCGCGCAAGATGCTGGCCCAGGCGAGCGGCGAGAAGATCTCGACGCTCGGCATCTGGGTTGCAGGCTTCGACGGCGATACCGCGCGGCGCGTGGTCGAAGCGATGGTCGCCGCGGCGCTCGCGGCCGCGCACGTCCTGCCGCACTTCAAGTCGAAGGCCCCGCCGCCGCCGTACCGGACCGTCCGCCTGCTGGGTCTCGACGAGCGCCTCGACCTGGACCGGGTCGAAGCCGAGGCCGCCGGCAACAACCTCGCGCGTTCTTTCACGGGCCTGCCGTCCAACAAGCTCGACGCACCCGAGTACTGCGCGCTGCTGAAGGGGCTCGCGAAAGAACACGGCTGGGCGTACAAGCGCTACGGCGTCGCCGATCTCGAAAAGCTCGGCGCCGGCGCTTTTCTCGCGGTTGCGCAGGGCAACGAGGACGACAGCGCGGCGATGGTCCGGCTGCGCTACCGGCCCGACGGCAAGGCCGCGCAACCGGCGCTGACGCTGGTCGGCAAGGGCATCATTTTCGACACCGGCGGCACCAACCTGAAGCCGTTCAACTCGATGCTCGAGATGCACATCGACATGGGTGGCAGCGCCGTGGCGGTCGGTGTGCTGCTCACGATTACGCAGCTCGGGCTGCCCTACCCCGTCGACTGCTGGCTCGCGATCACCGAGAATCGCACCGGGCCGCACGCCTACAAGTCGCAGGACGTCATCACGGCGGCGAACGGCAAGACCATCCAGGTCATCCACACGGACGCCGAGGGCCGCATGGTGCTCGCGGATGCGCTGCACTTCGCGGGTAAAGACAAGCCGAAGCTCATGATCGACTACGCGACGCTGACCGGCGCCTGCGTGAACGCCGTCACGACGCGCTACAGCGGCGTGTTTACGAACCGGCCCGACTGGCACCCGGTCCTGAAGCGCGGCGGGCGCGACAGCGGCGAGCGCGTCTGGCCGTTCCCTGTCGACAAGGAATTCCTGGCGGAACTCGCCAGCGACACGGCCGACATCAAGCAGTGCTCGCCGAACGGCGGCGGCGATCACATCCTCGCAGCCACCTTCCTGAACGAGTTCGTGCCCAAGGACGTGCCCTGGGTGCACGTCGACTTGTCGGCATGCACGCGCAAGGGCGGTCTCGCGCACGTGCCGACGACGATTACCGGGTTCGGCGTGCGCTTCACGATGAACCTGCTGCTCGACCAGGGCCTGCTCGCCGGCGACAAGGCATGAGCGACGTGCGCGGCATCGCCGATCGCTTTCGCGGCTTCCTGCCGGTCGTCGTCGACGTCGAGACCGGCGGCTTCAATTCGCAGACCGACGCGCTGCTCGAGATCGCGGCAGTGCTGGTGGAATCGCAGGCAGATGGCACGCTGACGCGCGGCGAGACCTTTCGCTACCACGTCAAGCCCTTCGAGGGTGCAAACATGGAACCGGCCTCGATGGCGGTCAACGGCATCGACCCGCACCATCCTCTGCGGCCGGCTATCGACGAGCGCGACGCGCTGCAGCGCGTGTTCCGGGAAGTGCGCCGGGCCGTGCGCGATACCGGCTGCTCGCGCGCCGTGCTGGTCGGCCACAACGCGTCCTTCGACCTCGGCTTCCTGAATGCCGCGGTCGAACGCTCGGGGATCAAGCGCAACCCCTTCCACCCGTTCAGCTGTTTCGACACGGCGACGCTGTGCGGCGTCGCCTATGGCCAGACGGTGCTCGCGCGCGCCGCGAAGGCGGCCGGCCTCGACTGGGACGAGGCCAGGGCACACTCGGCCGCGTATGACGCCGAGGTGACCGCCGACGTCTTTTGCGACGTCGTCAATCGCTTCAAACCGGTGTTCGAGTCGACGACGCCGCGCGACGACTGGGAAACGGTCAAGAAGGAGACCGACAGCGCCGGTCTCGGCTGATCAGGCCGACTCGGCGGCGTCCTGCCCGTCGAGCAGTTTCGCCAGTTCTCCCGAGTGGTACATCTCGACGACGATGTCGCAGCCGCCGACCAGTTCGCCGTTGACGTAGAGCTGCGGGTAGGTCGGCCAGTTCGAGTAGCTCTTGAGCTCCTCGCGCAGCTCCGGGTCCTCGAAGATGTTGACGTAGGCGAACGGTTTGCCGATCGACTTCAGCGCGGCCACGGTCTGGCCGGAGAAGCCGCACTGCGGGAAGTCCGGCGTGCCTTTCATGTACAGGAGCACCGGGTTCTCCCGGAGCTGCGATTCGATTCTTTCCTTGACGTCCACGTTTATCTCTCGCTTTGCAATCTTTACTGGTTGGGGCCGGCCGGCCGGGAATCAAGGCCCCGGCTATTCGCGCACGACCGCTATGCGGTTGTCGACGGCGCGCACCGTCGCGACGCCCGCCGCGATCTCGCCCGCGCGCTGGCGCGCCGCGTAGCTGCCGACGGTCCCGCGCAGCGTGACCCGGCCGGCCATCGTCGTCACGTCGACAGCGTACAGGCCGACGACCGGGTCTGCCTGCAGGCTGCGGCTGACCGCGGCGCTGGTGCTCGCATCGCCGGCCGCGGTCGCCGACCCCGGCGCGGCCGCGCCGTTCGCACCCTGGCCGCCGCTCAGCATCAGCGCGGTGCAGCCGCTCAAGGCGATCAGGGTGATACAGACGGCGAGGGTTTTCACGGGCGGTTTTCCGGCAGCGGCGGGCACGGCATTGTACGCCAGCGGCTGCCGGCGCGCAGCGCTCAGCTGCGCTCCGCCAGCCTCGCGATGACGGCGTGCTGCTCCTCGGGCGACAGGCCGGCCCAGGCGACGATCTCGTCCAGCGTGCGCCGGCAGCCGACGCAGACGTCGTTCTCGTCCAGCGTGCACACGCGGATACAGGGGGACGGCGGGTTGTCGGGGCGTGGTGGCGCCTGCTCGGTCATGGCGGCGAATCTGCTCGGGCGTGGCCCGATTATCGTGGATACGGCGTCGCTTGCAATGCCGCGCGCGCCGCAGCACCTGCCGGGCAACTGATTTTCGCGGGCGTTGACTCTATAATGTGCGCGCCATCGGGGGCGCCAGGGCAGGCTCGTCAGCGCCGACTTTCCCGCCAGGCGGCGGGCCGTATCGTAATCCCAGGGAGAACAGAATAATGAATCCGCTCAATACGATTAAGGGAACGATCATCGCCGGGCTCGTGTTGTCGATCATCGTGGTCGTGGCAACGCCGGGCATGCACATCGTCGTACCGCCGACGATCAACTCGGTCGTCATCTGGGCCCACGTCTTCGCGGGCATCGTCTGGATCGGCCTGCTCTACTACTTCAACTTCGTCCAGGTGCCGGCGCTCGCCGAAGCCGCCAGCGACGAAGGGGGGCCCGGCGGCGCGGGCATCAGCAAGTACGTCGCGCCGCGCGCGCTGCTCTGGTTCCGCTGGGGCGCGCTGTTCACCTGGCTGACCGGCGCGGCCTACCTCGGCCACATCGGCAAGCTCGACGACGCCTTCGCGCTCGGCATGCTGACCGACCCTGTCGATCCCTACTCGCTGACGATCGGCATCGGCGCCTGGTTCGGCACGATCATGCTGTTCAACGTCTGGATCCTGATCTGGCCGAACCAGAAAAAGGTGCTGGGCATCGTCGAGGCCAGCGCGGAGCAGATCGCCAGCGCCAAGCGCACCGCGTTCCTCGCCTCGCGCACCAACACGATGCTGTCGATCCCGTTGCTGCTCAGCATGATCGGGGCCCACCACGGCTGGTTCATGTAGGCACGCGCGGCACACGCAAGCGCCCGGGAAGCCCTGCCTCGTGCCGGGCTTCTCTCGTTGGAGACCGCCATGCAGACCGAGCTGCAGGCCATCATTCGCGACAATGTCGCCGCCGCGCTCGCCGAGGATGTCGGCTCCGGCGACCTGACCGCCGCGCTGGTGCCGGCCGGCAGCCGCGCGCGGGCGCGCATCGTCGCCCGTGAAACGCTGACGCTCGCCGGCCGGCCCTGGGTCGACCAGGTGTTCCTGGCGCTGGACCCGGGCGCAGCGATCGACTGGCGCTGCCGCGACGGCGACGAAGTCGCCGCGGGCGCGACGATCTGCCTGCTTGCCGGCGACGCCCGCGCGCTCCTGACCGGCGAACGCACCGCGCTCAATTTCCTGCAAACACTGTCCGGTACCGCGACGGCGGCCGCGCGCTGCGTCGCGGCCGTCGCACACACGAAGGCCCGGATCCTCGACACCCGCAAGACGATCCCGGGCCTGCGCGCGGCGCAGAAATACGCGGTGCGCACGGGCGGCGCGACGAATCATCGCCACGGCCTGTACGACGCGATCCTGATCAAGGAAAACCACATCGCCGCGGCCGGCAGCCTGCCGGCCGCGGTCGCGGCCGCGCGCGCGGTCGACGACAGCGTGCTGCTGGAGGTCGAAGTCGAGACGCTGGATCAGCTGCAGGAGGCGCTGGCCGCCGGCGTGCGCCGCATCCTGCTGGATAATTTCGACCTGGACGGTCTCGCGCAGGCCGTGGCGCTGAATCGCCGCGCCGGGGCGCCGCCGGCCGAGCTGGAAGCGAGCGGCGGCCTCGCGGCGGAAGATCTCGCCGCCGTCGCGGAAACCGGGGTCGACTACATTTCGACGGGTGCAATCACGAAGCACCTGCGCGCCGCGGACCTGTCGATGCGTTTCGAGTAGCGGCGCCGCCTCAGGCGACCGCGCGGGTAACCCGCTTCGGTTCCGAGACCCCGTAGCCCTGGGCGTAGTCGATGCCCATGCCGCGCAGCATCGTGATGATCTCCTCGTTCTCGGCGAACTCGGCGATCGTCTGCTTGCCGGTCAGGTGGCCGATCTCGTTGATCGAGCGCACCATTTCGCGGTCGATGGGGTCGTGCAGGATTTCCTTGACGAAGCTGCCGTCGATTTTCAGGAAGTCGACCGGGAAGTGCTTCAGGTAG
This sequence comes from uncultured Woeseia sp., assembly GCA_937925605.1. Taxonomy (GTDB): domain Bacteria; phylum Pseudomonadota; class Gammaproteobacteria; order Steroidobacterales; family Woeseiaceae; genus Woeseia. Next base: position 13,390 of record CALALV010000183.1, on the reverse strand, counting down.
CCGAACGAGGACAGGCCGGTGCCGAAGTCGTCCAGCGCAAACTTGCAGCCGAGCTCCTTCAGGGCGTTGATGAAGCGGTTGGCCTGCGAATAGCTGGCGATGGCCGCTGTCTCGGTGATCTCGAAGCACACTTTCGTCGCGTCCAGCCCGCTCACCTGGAACTGTTCGATGACGAAAGGCAGGAACTTCTCGTCGCCGAGACTCTGGCCCGACAGGTTGATCGAGCACAGCGACAGCCGCTCGCGCTCGTCCGCCTCTGAGACCAGCCAGCGGAACGCGTTGCGGATAACCCAGCGGTCGATGTTCGGCGTGATGCCGTAACGCTCGGCGGCGGCAATGAACAGCTCCGGCGAAATCACGCCGCCCTGCTCGTCACGCATGCGCAGCAGAATCTCGTAGTGCGAGCCCGCGTCCTCGGCCTGTAACGGCAGGATCGTCTGCCGGAACAGCTCGAAGCGATTCTCCTCGAGCGCGTTGTTGATGCGCGCGGCCCACTGCATCTCGCGGCGCCGGCGCATCAGGTCGATGTCGTTTTCCTGGAAGCTGTGGATGCGATTGCGGCCGGCCTCCTTCGCCGCGGCACAGGCGCTGTCGGCGGCCGACAGCAGGGCCGCGACGTCCTCGTTCTCGGCCGTGATCGGCACGACGCCGATCGACACGCCGAGGCGGAAGCTGCGATCGTCCCACATGAACTTGAAATCGCCGATCGCGACGCGCAGCGTCTCGGCCGTCTGCATGGCCTCCTCGAGGCTGCAGCTTTCGAGCAGCACGCCGAACTCGTCGCCGCCGAGTCGCGCGAGCGTGTCGCGCCAGCGGATCTTCGATTTCAGCAGCGCGCCGAGCTGGCCGAGCAGCGCGTCGCCGGCCGAGTGGCCGCAAGAGTCGTTGACGATCTTGAACTGGTCGAGATCCAGGTACAGCAGCGCGTAGGAGGTCTCTCGCGCCCGCGCGCTCTTCAGCGCGCGCTCCAGGCGGTTCTCGAATTCGCGCCGGTTGACCAGGCCGGTCAGGATGTCGTGGCTGGCGTGGTAGCTCAGGCGACGGTTCAGCTCGCGCGACTCGCTGACGTCGTGGAAGACCAGCACGCCGCCGGTGACCTCGCCCTTGCCGTTCCTGATCGGTGACGCCGTGCTCTCGATGTAGAGCTCGTTGCCGTCGCGGCGGATCAGCAGCGTCGGCCGCACGGACTTGATCGGCCGGTTGCGGCGTATCGACACGGCCAGCGGATTCTCGAGCGGCTCACAGGTCTCCTCGTGGAAACCCCGGAATATCTCGTCGACCGGGCGCCCGCTGGCGTCGTCCACCTTCCAACCGGTGAGGTCCTCGGCAACCGGGTTGATGTACTCGACTACGCACTCGGCATTGGTCGTCACGACGCCGTCGCCGATCGAACGCAGCGTGATCTGGGCGCTCTCTTTTTCGCGAAACAGCGCCTCTTCGTACAGCTTGCGCTCGGTGATGTCGACCTCGACCCCGAGCAGCCGGATCAGCCGGCCGCGCTCGTCCTGGCGCGCCTTGGCCCGGCTCGCCATCCAGCGCCATTCGCCGTTCTGGTGCTTCATGCGGTGCACGGACTCGAAGAACGGCGACTTGCCCTCGAGGTGCTCGCGCATCTTGGCCTGCACGCGCGCCATGTCGTCGGGATGCACCAGCCGGTACCAGTCGGGCGCGACGTCGGAGTCGTCGCTGTAGCCGAGCATCGCCTTCCAGCGCGGCGAGAGCTTCAGCCGCTTGGTCTGGCCGTCAAAGTCCCAGATGCCGTCGTTGGCGGTCAGGCTGACGAGCTCGTTGCGGTCTTCCATCTCGTGCAGCAGTTCGCTCGTGCGGACGCGCTCGAGGCCGGAGGCGAGCGATGCGCCGATCAGTTTCAGCAGCAGGTGGCGCCCCGCGCCCCAGCCCTCGACCGGCCGTTCGTTCGCGACGGCAAGGAAGCCCGCTATCTCGTCGCGCACGCAGAAGCCGATCGCCAGCATCGAGCCGATCCCGAGCTCCGCGAGCCGTGCGTACTCGGGCCGGGCGGCCTCACCGTTCGTCGCCGTGTCGGCGATCTCGACGAGGCGCAGGTGTCCGAGCCGCTGGGTAAGCCACGGCCAGTCGTCCAGTGATTCGCGCGCCAGCGCGTCGGGATTGCAGGCGCAGAACACCGAGCTCGACGCGAGCACGGAATCGATCGCGCTCGCGGATTCGTCGAAAAGCGCGAGGAAGGCCGCATCGCAGCCGGCAGCCTCCGGCAATTCGGCGATGTTGTCGCGCAGCTGCGCGTTGACCCGGGCCGGGTCGATCTGCTGCAGGCTGACGGCGATCTTCGTTTGCAATGCGTCCGCCGAACCGCGGTCGCGCTCGCCGGCACGCGGTCGGCGACGCTGCGCGACGAAAGTACCGGTCTTGTCGATGCCGGAGGGATCGTTCATGCCGTCGTGGGCTGCTCCGTCTGCTGCTGCTTTTCGTCCGGGCCGGGCGGCCGCAGACACGCTGGCATTCTGACACGATCTCTCGGAAACACAAGATAAGTGGTTGTAATTTTGCGCATTCTCATCGCCCGAAACCGGACCGTGTCAACCCGTCACGGCCCGCCACGTTGTGAACCTGACTATCACGGACCGATGCCGGGAGATCATCATGAGATTGTCGAACGACCGACTGCCGGGCGCGGCGCGCCTGTACAACCCATGGAGCTGGGTCAGCCTCTTCACCCTCGCACTCTTGTTGTCCGCCTGCGGCGGCGGTGGCGGCGGTGGCGGCCAGGCGGAGACGCCGCCTGCCGTGGCCGTCTGCGACCCCGCGGATTCGTCGACCTTCGCCGAGTGCGGGACGCTGTTCGTGGGCCTGACCGACGCCGACGGCGACTTCCTGAGCTACAGCGTCGACGTCGTCTCGCTGGAACTCGAGAAGGCCAACGGTGCCGTCGTCGAGACGCTGCCGAATTCGGCCCGCATCGATTTCGCGCAGTACGTCGACCTGACCGAGTTCGTAACCGCGGCGAACATCCCGCCGGGCACCTACGTGTCCGGCAGCATCACGCTGGACTATGCCGACGCCGAGGTCTTCGTCGAGGCCGGCGGCGCGGCGAAGGCCGCTACGGTCGTGGATGCCGATGGCGCGCCGCTCGGCCGGACGACCCTGCGCATCGCGCTCGCGGATCGCAACCGGCTCGTCATCACGCGTGGCCGGCCCGCCCTGCTGACGGTCGACTTCGACCTCGGCGCCTCGCACGTCGTCGACCTGGCGCCGGACCCGGCCACCGCGACGGCCGAGCCGTTCATACTCGCGGAGATCGACCCGGTCGAGGAAAAGGAGATCCGCGTACGCGGCCCGGTGGTCGCGGTCGACGAGGCTGCGCTGACCTACACGGTCGCGCTGCGGCCGTTCTATCGACCGGACGGCGATTTCGGCCGGGTCGTCGTGCACATCGCCGACGAGACCGAGTTCGAGGTCGACGAAATGCTGGCGACCGGCGCGGACGGTCTCGCCCTGCTTGCGGCCGCCGGCACCGGCACGGCCAGCGTGGCGCTCGGCACGCTCGACGTCGCCGCGCGCGAGTTCACCGCGGACCTCGTGCTGGCCGGCAGCAGCGTGCCTGGCAACGGGCTCGACGCGCTGCACGGCAACGTCATCGCGCGCCATGGCAACGAGCTCGTCGTGCGCGGCGCGACGATCGTGCCGCGCAGCGACCGGCCCTTCTTCCGTGACGACGTCGTCGTTACGGTCGGCCCGGATACCAGGGTGTTCAAACGCGGGCACGACGCGCTGCTCGACATTGGCGCGCTGTCCGTCGGCCAGGCCGTCACGGTGCGCGGCAGCGTTACCGCCAACGACGAACTCGGCGTCGCGCTGGACGCGACCGCGGGCGCCGTGCGCATGCACGTGACCCGCGTCGCCGGCATCGCCCGCAGCGTCACGACCGGGCAGCTCGACATCGAGCTGCAGTCGATCGATCGCCGGCGTGCCGCGATCTTCGACTTCACCGGCACGGGTCCGACCCCGGACCTCGATGCGGACCCGGCGAACTACGAGATCGCCACCGGCGCGCTGTCGCTGGCCGCGCAGGCGGCGGGCAAACCGGTCGTAGTGCTGGGCTTCCCGACCGCGTTCGGCACGGCGCCGCCCGACTTCGACGCCGGTACCGTGGTCGACTTCGCCGCCGTGCGCAGCGTGCTGGGCATAGGCTGGGGCAGCGACGGCAGCACCGCGCCGTTCCTGTCGATGAACGCTGACGGGCTGGTGCTGGACAATACGAACCCCGCGATCGACCTGCGCCACTACGTCCGCCAGGGCCCGGTGCTGATCGACCTGACCGCGCTCGACAGCGGCACGCTGATCGTCCCGGCAACGGACGGCCGCACGCTGTATGCACTGAAGACCGCGGACAGCCTGCAGCTGTACGCCGCGTTCGACGAGTTCGTCGACGCGCTGACGAGCGGGCTGGACGGCGCCAACGCCGCGCGGTCGATGTACGCGCGCGGCAGCTACGACGCGGACGCCAACGTGTTCACGGCCCGGACGCTCGGCGTCCACCTGCTGGAAGCAGCGCCGTAGGCCCCGCTGTCCCCCGCCCCGGGGCGCGTTCCGGGGCCGACACCCCGCGCAGGGATGCGCGGGGTGTTTCTTTTCAGGCCGCGGCGGCCAGGGCCGCGCGGCGCTCGATCAGTCGCTGCCAGTTCTCGAGCGAGTAGATCTGCAGGTAGGCCGCCGCGAGGCGTCCCGCCTTGTGCATCGCGACCACTGCATCGTCCGCCAGCGCCGACAGCTTCTCGGCATCGATACTGACGTAGCTGGCCAGCGTGATCTCCTCACCGCCGTTCTCCGGCGTGTGCGTCGCGCGCTGCGCCGCCAGCAGGCCGAGCTCCTTCAGCTGCTGGCAGAATTCCACCGTGCGCTTGCGCTCCGCCTCGTACTGCGCACAGAAGCGCATGAGGTCTTCCGTCTCGCGCGTCACCTTGCCGTCTGCGAAAAACGGGTATTTCGGGTCGCGGGTCACGGTCGGCGCCTTGCGGTCGACGGCGACGGCAACGCGACCGTCGCGCTCGCCGGCAAACGCGAACGGGTGGCAGCGCAGGTAGGCCGGCACGTAGCGGCCTTCGGCCCAGTGACCGTCCTGCATGAACAGGTTGCGGTCCTCGAGGACGCCGACGACCGCGACGGGAAACGGGGTCTCCAGGTTCGTGAAGACGACCGGGTAGTCGCGCGCCGCGCTGAAGATCTCGGGCAGCGTCACCGGCACGGCGCGAACCCCGGCGGCGAAGGCGTAGGGCGTCGCGGACGGCGTGAGGCCCAGTTCGCCGTGCTGTTGCAGCGTCAGCAGCTCCGGCTGCTCGTAGAGAAACAGGTTGCCCGGCGCCGCGCTGGCGCCATCTGCGGTATCGGTCATGTCGTCGCTCGGTAGCGGAGGAAGCGGATCGGCCCGGCTTCGTGCGGGCAACACCGGGCGGGAGGGAATGGTGCCGGTTAGGTGACTCGAACACCTGACCCCATCATTACGAATGATGTGCTCTACCAACTGAGCTAAACCGGCACGGGTTCTTGCCGCGGGCGCCCGGGTTTTCCGGGGGCGCGAGTATAGCGTCGCGCCGGCGTGCGCGCCACACCGCGCCGGGCCCGCGCGTCAGCGGCGGTTGCGCACCCGGATCATGACCTCCACGCCCTCGGTCTCGGTGCCCTCGGGCAGCGGCGGCAGGCCGGCGATCTCGACCTGGTCGGCCGGGATGTCGGTCAGCTCGCCCGAGTCGACGTGAAAGAAATGGTGGTGCGGATGGGTCGTCGAGTCGTAGAACTTGCGGACCGGGTCGACGGTCAGTTCCCGCACCAGGCCGCATTCACTGAACAATTTCAGCGTGTTATAGACGGTCGCCTTGGACACGCGGCGGCCGTCGCGGCGCAGCTGGTCGATGATCTGGTCGGCCGCCAGGTGCTGCGGCCGCGCCAGCAGGATCTCGGCCACTTCCAGCCGCTGCGGCGTGGGCAACACGCCGCAGGCCCGGAGCCGTGCTTCGATGTCCTGTCGGGTCATGCTTACTCGCTCGATCAAAATCAGTCGCTTGCGCAGTATAGACGAAACCGGGCCCGCAGCGGAAAGCCCCTGTTTCCGGGTCGAGCGGCGGCAAATGCGGGCTGCGGCGGTGCGCCGGCGAACCGTATGCTGCATGCCCGTATCCGGAGGTTCAGCCGATGCCCGACCGGCGCCCGCGCGGCTACAGCCTGTACGAACTGCTGCTGACGCTGGCGATCGCGAGCGTCGTGCTCGGCCTCGGCGTGCCGTCCTTCGCCACGCTCGCGGCCGACCGGCGCATCACGGCGCAGCTCGACCCGCTGTTCCACGCCGTGCACCGGGCGCGCAAGGCCTCGATCGTGCGCCGCCGGGTCGTGACGCTGTGCGCGAGCGCGGACGGCAAGCAGTGCGACGACAGCTACGACTGGTCGGCCGGCTGGATCGTCTTCGTCAATCGCGACCGTGACGAGCCGCCGCGGCGCGACGCGGACGAGCCGCTGCTCGTGGTTCACGCGGGCGACGCGCGGACGGCCGTCACGGCCAACCGGCGCGCGTTCACGCTGCGCTCGACCAAGCTGCGCGCGACGAACGGCACGCTCGTCGTCTGCGACCGGGCCGGCCGCGGCACGAGCCGGGCGCTGGTCGTCAGCTACACCGGCCGGCCGCGGGTGGCGCGGACCACGAGCCGCGGCGACGCGTGGCGCTGCGCAGATTAAGTAAAATAGAGCCAGCGAAAATACGCCACTCGTCCGCGCGGCGCGCCCGCTCGTCGGGTTTCGCCGGGACTTCAAAGGAGGCCGGCGTATAGTGCGGCGCATGAACAGACGAACCCAGCACGGCTTTACCGTGTACGAGCTGATGATCACGCTGCTGATCGCCGGGATCATCCTGGTGATCGGTGTGCCGAACATCACCGAGTTCACGCGCAACAGCCGCATCACCGGCACCGCCAACGACATCCACTCGAGCTTCCTGCTCGCGCGCTCGGAGGCGGCCCGCGCCAAGGCCAACGTGACGATCTGCACGAGCTCGAACTCGATGGACGCCGCCGCGCAGTGCGACGGCGGGCCGTTCGACGACGGCTGGATCATCTTCGTCGACGTGAACGGCGACATCAATGTCGACGATCCCGCGGACGAGCCGATCCTGCGGCGGCACCCGGCCATCCCCGACGCCATCGACGTCACCACCAACGGCGGCGCCGCCTACTTCAGCTTCGCGCCGACCGGGCTCGGCCGTGGCGACATCGGCGGCGGACCCGCGGTACAGACGGCGGTGATCTGCGACGAGCGCGGCAACCAGGCGGCGGCCGGCGGCTGGTCGTCCGCGCGCTTCCTCGTCGTGACGCCGATCGGCCGCGCCACGATCCTGCGCGACGTCAACCAGATCACGAACGCCGGTGGCTGCCCCTGAGCGGGCGCCTGCAAGGGATGGACAAGCAGATGACAAGAACAATGCGTAATCGAACACTGCCGGCGGCGCGCGGGATGCGCGGCTTCACGCTGATCGAAGTGCTGATCGCCCTGATCATCATGTCCGTCGGCATGCTCGGCATCGCCGGCCTCTACGTGCACAGCATGCAGGCCGGCCGCACCTCGCTGTTCCGGCACAACGCGGTAATCCTCGCCGGCGACGTCGCCGACCGCATCCGGGCGAACCCGCGTGCCGGTGCCGCCTACGCCGGCGCGGGCGCGGACAACAACTGCGTTGCCGGCGGCGTCGACTGCACGGCCGCGGAGATGGCAGCACACGACATCTTCCTGTGGGACCAGCAGGCGGCCGCGACGCTGCCGAACGGCGACGTGGCCATCGTCTACGACAACGGCGTGGACCCGCCGACCTACGCGATCACGGTCTCCTGGGACGAGCCCGGGGAAAACCTGAACTATTCGATCACGATCCCGGTATTCGAGATTTGAACATGAAGGCAATCGAAACACGCCATGCGCATGCCGGCCGCCAGCGAGGCATGACGCTCATCGAACTGATGGTCGCCCTCGCGATCGGCACCTTCCTGATCGTCGGCGCCGTGCAGGTCTACAACCAGAGCCGGCAGGCGTTCGTCATCAACGAGTCGATCGCGCGCGTGCAGGAGACCGCCCAGTTCGCGATGGACACGATCGAGGCGGACCTGCGCATGGCCAGCAACTTCGGCCGCAATTCGCGCGGCGCGGCGGTCGAGGGCCGCTCGCTGACCGCCCAGCCGAACCCGAACGGGCTGCCGGTACCGGCCGCCTGCGGCGCCGACTGGGCGCTCGACCTGATCCGCCCGGTCGAGGGCGACAACAACGCCTACGGCCTGCCCTGCGCCGCGAACGGCGGCGCGATGGCGAACTCCGACACGGTGACGACGCGCCGCGCGACGGTCGCGCCGACCGCGCCGGCCGCCGGGCGCCTGCAGGTCCAGTCGACGCGCATCCAGGGCGAGCTGTTCGCGGACGGCGTCGTGCCGTCGGCGTTCAACCCGGCCACGTCGGCGACCCACGACCTGCTGGTCAACACCTATTACGTGGCCGCGGACTCGGCGCTGATTCCCGGCGTGCCGACGCTGCGGCGCAAGTCGCTGATCGGCGGCGGCGCACCGGCGGTGCTCGACCAGGAGGTCGCTCCCGGCGTCGAGAACATGCAGCTGCAGTTCGGCGTCGACGTCGACGCCGACAACACGGTCGACCGCTACGTGAACCCGGGCGACGGCATCATCACGCCGGGCGACCCGAATTTCATACCGACCGCGCGCGTCATCACGGCCCGCATCTGGCTGGTCGTGCGGTCGGTCAACGCCGAGATCGGCATCAACGACCAGCGCGACTACGAGCCGGGCGACGTCGACCTCGGCGTGCCGAACGACCAGTTCCGCCGCCTGCAGGTCTCCAAGACGATCCTGCTGCGCAACACGCGCACATAAGAGATAAACGGGGAAAGACAATGAACCAGATCAAACTACCGCAGCGGCAGACAGGCGCCGCGCTCGTCGTCGGCCTCGTGCTGCTCGTCGTCGTCACCGTGCTCGCGATCTCGGGCATGAACACGGCGACCACCGAGCTCGCGATGGCGCGCAACGACCAGAACTACGAGAACGCGTTCCAGGCTGCCGAGACGGGACTCGAGGAAGCGCTGTCGCAGGGCGCGTTCAGCACGCTGAACAACGTGAACATCGTCACCAACATCAACGCGACGGACACGGTGACCTCCGAAATCGCGTTCGAGGATTCGACGATGGTGCCGGACCGGGCGTTCAGCCTCGGCGTCGGCAGCGGCATTGCCGCCTACCACTTCCTCGCGACGGCGACCGCCGAGTCGGTGCGCCAGGCAGGCGGCACGACGGACCGGGACGCCTCGGCCATACACACGCAGGCGTTCTACGTCGTCGGGCCCGAAGCCCCCACCCTGTAGCGCGGCCGCACGGAGCAGATCATGACAAAACAAATACTGGTCACCCTGTCGCTCGCACTGCTGGCTACTCTCGCCAGCGCGGAATTCGTGACGCTGCAACGTGCTCACGAGATTGCCCTGAGCGATTTCCGCGCACCGCAGTCGGTGAACGGAACTCTCGGCATCAGCCGCTGCGCGGGCTGCGAGCCCGGCTCCTACCGCGTGACCTCGCGGACCCGCTACGTCGTGAACAAGCGCGACGTCGACCTCGCCGAGTTCCGGCGACTGGTGTCGCTGGTCCGGGAGCGCAGCTCGGTCGCCGTCACCGTGCTGCACCACCAGGAATCGGACACGATCACGCTGGTGCAAGTCACGCTGCGTGGCATCGACCAGGACTGAACGGACGGACCCGGGGAAAACACTCATGAAAACTCATTACAAGAAATCAGGGATCGCCGCCGCCTACACGTTCGGGACGCTGCTGTGCGGCTCGCCGCTGCTGGCGGACGACACCGAGCTGCTGCTCGTCAGCCCGAACCCTAGCGATGCGCCGAAGGCCAACGTGCTGTTTATCCTCGACACGTCCGGCAGCATGACGACGCAGGAGCAAACCGTCGAACCCTACGATTCGACGCAGACCTACAGCGGTGACTGCGACACGGACCGGTATTACTGGACCGACGTCGATCTCGTGCCCGTCTGCGACGGCAACGAGGAAAACTACGTCGACAAGGCAGTCTTCCATTGCGACTTCGCCACGCGCCAGATCGGCGGCATCGGCAGCTTCACCGACACGATGGTGCAGTACCGTGAGGACGCCGCGGGAGCGCCCGCGAGCTGGCGCACGCTGGAGCCGGGCAACGACCAGGATCCGGTCGAGTGCCAGGCGGACTCCGGAACGCACGGCGATGGCACGGCCGGCCAGGTCTACGCCACGTCGGTCAGCGGCGAGTCCAATCCCTGGACCTCCTCGGCCTCGCTCGAGATATCCTGGGGCAGTTCGCCGCGCAATGTCTCCTACACGGTGTACGACGGCAACTACCTGAACTGGAAAGCGTCGCCGGTCACCGTGTCGATGAGCCGCAACGCCATCATGCGCGAAGTCGTCACGACGGTGCTGGACTCGTTGAACAACCTCAACGTCGGCATCATGCGCTTCAATGACACCCAGGGCGGCGTTGTCATCGAGGCCGTCAAGGACCTGGACTCGAATCGCAGCGAGATCGTCGCCATGGTCGACGGACTCGATGCGGACGGCTTTACGCCGCTCGCGGAAACGCTGTACGAATCCGCGCTCTACTGGGGCGGCCTCAATGCCCGTTACGGCGCGAACGACACCGAGAACACGACGGACCCGGACGCCATCTTCGCCGAAGGCCCGAGAATTTACGACCCGCCGCAACTCGATGCCTGCGCGAAGAACTACAACATCCTCCTGTCCGATGGCGAGCCGACGGAAGACGTCGGCGCGGCAACCCTGGCGCCGACGCTGCCCGATTTCGCCACCCTGCTCGGCCGCAGTACCTGCGTGGCGAGTGGCGACGGCGCATGCCTGGTGGACATCGGCGAATACCTGTCGAAAGTTGACGTAGACGGCAACGAGGACGGCGTGCAGAGCGTCACCACGCACACGATCGGTTTCGTCAACAACCTGGCCATTCTGCGCGACACCGCGGCGGCCTCCGGCGGCGAGTACTTCCTCGCCGACGACATCGAGAGCCTGACGCTTGCGCTCTTGCAGATCGTTGCCAACATCAACGACCGCTCGCTGTCGTTCGCCGCACCGGCCGTGTCCGTCAACACCTTCAACCGCACGCAGAACCTCAATCGCCTGTACCTGACCGTGTTCGGCGCGCGCACGCGCGTGCACTGGCCCGGCAACCTGAAACGCTACGCGATCACGAACGGGCAGATCGTCGACGCGAACGGCGTGGCTGCCGTCGATCCGGCGACCGGCTTCTTCTACGACACGGCCGAGAGCTACTGGACCGCCGGCGGCGCCGACGGCAACGACGTCACGCTCGGCGGCGCCGCGAGCCAGCTGCCCACGCCGACGCTGCGCACGCTGTTCACTAACAACGGCGACGCGCTGCTGACGGCCAACAGCAACCTGCTGACACCCTCGAATGCCGGCAGCTACGTCGCGGCCGACTTCGGCCTCACGGGCGCCGACGGCGAGCCGACCGTCGAGGAGATGATCCGCTGGATGCGCGGCGAGGACATCCGCGACGAGGACAACGACCCGGCGACGACCGTACGCAATGCGATGGGCGATCCGCTGCACTCGCAGCCGGCCGCGATCGTCTACGGCGGCTCGACCGAGAACCCCGACACGGTCGTGTACATGGCTACCAATGACGGCTACCTGCACGCGATCGACGGCAATACCGGCCAGGAGCTCTGGGCGTTCGTGCCGCGCGAGTTGCTGCCGAACATGAACCGCCTGTATTTCGACCCCTACTCGCAGTTCAAGAGCTACGGCATCGACGGCGACGTGGTGCCGGTCGTCAAGGACGAGAACGGCAACGGCGTCGTCGACGGCGACGACTTCGTCTACCTGGTCTTCGGCATGCGCCGCGGCGGCAGCACCTACTATGCGCTCGACGTCACCGACAAGAACGCGCCGGAGCTGCTGTGGGAGTCCGGCGAGGCGGAGTACGGGCAGAGCTGGTCGGCACCGACCGTCGCGGTCGTGGACATCGACACCGGTGGCCAGAACGACGACAACGCCGTCGTCATCATCGGCGAGGGCTACGATCCGGTGCACGACAGCGCCGCGCACCCGACGACCGCCGACAGCGTCGGCGCGGGCGTGCGCATGCTGGACCTCGTTTCCGGCGAGGAACTCTGGCGCGCCGCCGCCGACAATGCCGACCTCGAGCTGGACGGTATGACCCGCGCGATCCCGACCCAGATCCGCGTGCTGGACATCAGCGGCGACGGTTTCGCCGACCGCATGTACTTCTCGGACCTGGGCGGCCAGATATGGCGCATCGACCTGAAGAACGGCGAGTCGCCGGGCAACCTCGCGACCGGCGGCGTCATCGCGCAGCTCGGCGCGGAGGGCCTGGCCTCGCCGACCGCGGCCGACACCCGTCGCTTCTACACGACGCCCGACGTGTCGATCTTCACGGACCCGCTGCAGGACAGCCGCCGCTACCTGGCGATCAGCATCGGCAGCGGCTACCGCGCGCACCCGTTCGACCAGAGCGCGACGGACCGCTTCTACTCGCTGCGCGACCCGGACGTGTTCCGGCAGCTGGACGAGGACGATTATCTCAATTACGACGTGATCACGGACGCCGATCTCGTCGAGGTCAGCGGCCAGGTGCAGGTTGAGCTGCAGCCGACGGACCGCGGCTGGCGCTTCACTCTGCCGGGTGACCAGAAGGTGCTCGCCGACTCGGTGACTTTCGACAACACCGTGTTTTTCGTAGCGTTTTCCCCGGTCAGCAACGCGGCTGAGAGCTGCACCGCCGGCCAGGGCACGAACTACCTGTACCGGGTCAGCGTCATCAACGGCGATCCCGTCGTGAACAATCTCGACGCGCTCGACCCGGCCGACGCCGACGACGCGCGCCGCGAGGCGCTGGCGCAGGGCGGCATCGCGCCGTCACCGACGATCCTGTTCCCGGGACCGGACGGCGACTGCGAGGGCGCGGCCTGCTCGCCGCCCCCGATCGGCTGCGTCGGCGTCGAGTGCTTCGACCCGGGTTTCGAAAACGTGCCGGTGCGCACACTTTGGAGCCAGGACGGCATCCAGTGATCGATTTTGTGGAGTGGTTCCTGTTCTAAACGACTGAAATCACTAAAAATGCGGATAGGTCCCGGGCTGCCGTCGGCAGCCGGACAAGGAAATAACGGGAGTCAGGAAGATGAACATTCGCACAGCTGCACTGCTGCTGGCATGCGCCCTCACCAGCCCGGCGCTGGCCGACATCGTCACCGAGGTGCGCGCCGTCGAGGTGACGACCAGCAACGTGATCGTGCCGACGACGCCGAACGGCCGGCTGACCTTCAAGCCCTGCGCGG
>CALALV010000182.1 GCA_937925605.1 uncultured Woeseia sp. | reverse complement strand
GGCAGCGCCATGTCCGGCGCGCCGATCATCAGCGGGATCATCCAGTTCGCGAGACCGACGAACGCCGGCATCACCGCGCCGAAGATCATGATCAGCGCGTGCATCGTCGTCATCTGGTTGAAGAACTCCGGGTGCACGAACTGCAGGCCCGGCTGGAACAGCTCGGAGCGGATGACGAGCGCCATCGAGCCGCCGACGAAAAACATGACCAGGCTGAACACGAGGTACATCGTGCCGATGTCCTTGTGATTGGTCGTGAACAGCCAGCGCTTGATGCCCTTGGCCGGCCCGTGATCGTCGTGGTGCTCGTGCGCGCCAGCGTCCGTCGCTACAGTACTCATTTCTCTGCTATCTCCCGCGGCGCGCGTGTCCGGCGCGCCGGATTCAGGTTCAGTTGGCGGCCAGCGCCTCGTTCGGGTTCTGCTCCGCCTGGCGGGCGGCGACCCAGGTGTCGTAATCCTCCGGCTCTACGACCTCGACGACCACCGGCATGAAGCCGTGGTCCTTGCCGCACAGCTCGGCGCAGCGGCCGAAGTAGACGCCGGCCTCCTCGGCCTGGAACCACGTCTCGTTGACGAAGCCGGGGATCGCGTCCTTCTTGATCGCGAGGTCGGGCACCCACCACGCATGCAGCACGTCGTTCGACGTGATCAGCACGCGGACTTTCTTGCCCTTCGGCACGACGACGCGGTTGTCGACGTCGAGCAGGTAGTTCTCGACCGATGCCGGGTCGACGCCGGAATTCAGGCGCCGCGCGCGGTCGCTGGTCCGATCGAGATTCGAGTAGAAGTCGATGCCCTCGTCCTGGTAGCGGTAGTGCCACTTCCACTGGTAGCCGGTGACGACCAGCGTCATGTCCGGATCGCGGCCGTCCTCGATCTTCACCAGCGTTTCGGCGGCGGGGATCGCCATCAGCAGCAGGATCACGATGGGGATCGCGGTCCAGATCACCTCGGCTTTCATGCTGTGCGAGAATTTCGCCGGCTCGACGCCCCTGGATTTGCGGTGCGCGACCAGCGACCAGATCATGGCGCCGAAGGTGACGATCGCGATCGCGACGCACCACCAGAACACCATCATGTGCAGGTCGTAGGTTTCCGCGCTGAGTTCGGTAACGCCGCGGGTCATGTTCAGCGTCCAGTCCGCCGCGGCGGTTCCGGAAGCGAGCAGGCCGGGCAGGGTCACGCACAGTTTTCTTATCATCGAAGCTACACCCGATGGCCTCTCGGCCACCCAATTATCGAAACGCAATCATTCTTGTTGGCGCCCCGACCGCCGGGCGTCCGCAGACGCTCTGACGATATGGGGCCGGGCGCCCTGTCTAACACCCTGCACGCCGGAAAACACCGCGAAGCCGAACCATCAATCTCGGCGGCGGCGCCAAAATCTCGAGGGATCGGTTTCGGGGTGGCAGTCAGGGCAACCTGGAACGCCCGTCGGCGGCAACGAGCGGTCGCATCGCGTGGGGCATTCGGCAGTTCCGCTGGTCGGCCGCCTCAACGGCGGCCGGCTGGTCAAAAAGCCAGCGAAGTTTACTCAATGCCCATCGGCCATGCAAACCGCAAGCCGGGCGTGCGTCGCATTTATTCGCTTTTATTACAGCAACTTGTCGCTAGGACCTGGAATCGCCCCCGAGTGTTACAAATTAGCCGCGAGAGGCTTCAGCGACGGCGCGTCAGCTTGCCGACCGGGACCCGGAACTCGCCGGCCGCCGGTCGCGCCCCGCTGCCCCACGCGTGACCGTAGGTCAGTTCGAGCGACAGGCGCAGGCGGCCATCGCGGCTCTGTGCCGCGAGCGCCGCGTCCGCGCGCGCGAAGCGCTGCCGTCCGGTCAGCGTCCGGCGCCGCCCGGCCAGCGTATTGCGGGCGCCGCATGCGCTCAGGTCGCGGTACAACGCCTCTGTGTCCGCGTACGCGACCTCGAGCCGGTCGACGTCGAGCACCGGGTCGCGCAGGCCGGCGCGGACCAGCGCGTCGCCAACGTCGTGCATGTCCGCGAAGGCCTGCACGTGGGCGGTTTCGTCGCCCGCGAAGGCCTCGCGCAGCTCGCGCAGGCTGTCCGGGCCGAGCGATGCGAACGCGAACACGCCGCCTTCCCGCAGCACCCGCGCGACCTCGGCGAACAGCCGCGGCGGGTCGGCCACCCAGGGCAGCAGCTGGTTCGCGACGACGACGTCGATGCTGCCGTCCGCGAGCGGCAGCGCGCCGGCCTCCGCCTGCAGCTCGGTCAGCCGGGAGAAACGCGAGCGTCGGCGCCGGCACTCGGCGAGCATCGCGCCGGACAGGTCGAGGCAGATTACCCGGCTCTTGCGGAAGCGCTTCGTGAGCTGCCGTGCGAGCGTGCCGGTCGCGCTGCCGAGTTCCAGCACGCGCCGGGCCTCGACGGTCACCGGCGCGAGCCGCTCGAGCAGGCCGTCGCCGCTCGCGCGGTGCACGAAATCGGCATCGTCGAAGCTCGCCGCGGCGCGGTCGAAGCGGCGCCGGACGTCGGCGGGTCGCGGCGTATCGGGCGAAGGATCCATCGCGCGCAAGCATACGGGCTCGGCGTCGCGGCCGCGAGGCAAGGCGCGCAACGGCCGGCCGCCGGCAGAAACGCTGCACGACACCCGGACTGCCGGCGGTGATGCTGACCGGATGTGGCGAACGCTGGCGACCCTGTGGCCGCGCGCCTGCGCGTTCTGCGATGCGCCGGCGCCCGCCGCGCTGTGCCCGGAATGCCGTCGCGACCTGCCGCGGCCGGGGCCGGTCTGCGCGCGC